>JBKQHM010000001.1:0-2665 GCA_052148775.1 Isosphaeraceae bacterium
GCTCGGGTTCGTCCCGGCTGGTCTTCGGAACCTGCGACCGGAAACGTGCTTCGCCGTCGACCAAGACGCGAAACACGACGCTTCCCAGCGGCCCGGCGCGGTCGTCGACCCCGACAAGGGCCTGGAATCGCCGGTCGCCCGGCTGGATTCGATACACGAGAAACGTGCGGCTGTGGGTCCCGATGCCCCGGTCGTACATCTGGCCGGCCAACTGGAAGGGGCGGCCATCGACCGCCCGATCGGTCCGGCAGACGCGAGTCGGCCCGATGTATGATACGTAGATGGGCTTCACGAAGTGACTCTCGGTGAGGTAGACCACCGACTCGCTCTGCACGATCACCCGGGTGAGTTCCCCCAGCGCGAAGCGCACGGGCTGGCCGAATCGCGTCGTGGCCTGGACGTTCCCTTCTTCGAGCTTGGCCCCGACGACGCCCAGCCGGGTCCCGTCGGTCAAGGAAAGCTCCAGGAAGACGCCCTTCGGCCGGGGATAGTTGGCCAGCCCCGGGTCGAATCCGAGCGAAACGACCCCGGCGCGATCGACCTCGAGAGGCTTCTGATCGATTTCCAACTTGACCTTACGCTCGTCCATGCCGAGGAAGCTCCCGTCGAGCCGGTCGCCGTTGATCATCCAGACGACCTCGGTCTTGCGGGGTTCCGCGAGGATCCGGTCCCAGAGTGCATCGAACGTGCCGGACTCGCCCGAGGCGGACAGGATCAGGCCCAGGAGCGAGTCAAGGGGGACCTCCAGCTTGCCCAGCGATTCGGAGCGGACCTCGAGGGTGGTATCCGTCGACGAGCCGATGGCCGCGCGCATCAGCCGGTCGCCGTCGGGGAGGATCACCGCCTGGGAGTCGTCCCGGGGCGTGGGCGGGGGCATCGGCTGGCGCGTGAGCTTGATCAACCCCTTCAGGGGCAGGACCGCTTTCACCCCATCGTCGCTCGCGATCGTGATCGCGTCCGGTCCGAAAGAAGCGATCCGGCCGGAAGACTCTTTCCCGTCCACCATCAACGCCTTGAAGACCGGGTCCGAAGAGACCTGGTAGCCTTCCGGATCGGCCGCCGACGCGACCGCGCCGGCAAACACGAGCATCAGTGCCGACGCGACCGCACCGTGCCAACGCCCTCGACGGGATTCTCCGGAACGTCGCCCTGTGGTCCGAGCCATGCATTTTCCCTCAGAAGCGGATTGCAGATTGCAGATTCCAGAATCATCAATTATTGATTTAATAGACCTCTTGTTCATTCGGAATTCGGAATTGGTTTCCTGGTATCGATCTTTTCATGGCTTCTCAGCGTTGGAAGATCGGCAGGAAATCGTTGGGAATCTGGAGGATGATCAGGGCCATGCCGGTTCCGTATTCGCTGCAAACCATGTCGGACCAGGACCCGGTCGGCGACTGCTTCTTCAGGAGCTCGTCGCGGACCGAAGGATACCATTCCGCCCATGCCTCCCCGCCCTGAATCCACATGGCCTGGGCGGCGTAGTATTGCCCGTAGAAATAGTGATTGTTGCGGCGGCCGAAGCGCATCCCCTGGTTGAACTGGCGGAGATAAGCGATCCCCTCGCGGATCTCCTTCGAATCGTACTCGCCGGCGCTCTGCAACGCCACCACGCCCGCCGCCGATCGGGGAAACTCGCTGCTGGGGCCGCCGGTGAGCATGTATCGGAAGCCGCCATCGGGGTTCTGCGACTGCTTCACGTACTTGATGCAGCCGTCCACCGTATCCTTCGGCACGAACAGACCCGCATTCCGCGCCGCCCTCAACGCGTTGATCTGGCAGATCGTCACCGACAGGTCCGCGTCGTTCTTCACCGGCTGGTATCGCCAGCCCCCCTCGTTGTTCTGGGTGTCGATGATCAGTTGCACCGCCTTGCGGAGCTTCTCGCGGATCTCGGGACGGTGCGTCATGCCGTACGCCTCGGCCAGGAACAGCGTGCCGAAGCCGTGCGAGTACATCGGCCCGTGGGTCGAGGATCCCGACACCGTGATAAAGCCCGACGGGGACGTGTTCCGCATCACGTAGGCCAGCGCCTTGTCGATCGGGGCGCCGTACGGCCCGCGGCCGGGCGTCGACCCGGAGGACATGAACGCCAGGCCGGCGATGCTGGTGACAGCGATGTTGCCGCGGTAGGTGCCCTGGCCGAAGGAGCCGTCGCTGTTCTGGCTCCGCGCCAGCCAGGCCAGGCCGGACTGGATGGCGCGGTCGGTCTCGGGGGTCATCATCTCGAGGGTGCCCTCGGGCACATCGCCGCGACGACCGTCGGCGAAGCCCGAGGGGGCCTTGGGGCGTTCCGCGTCCTGGCCGATCGCAGGCGCGAGGATGCTGAAGAGCATCAGGGCCGACAAAAGGCAAGGCGCCCCATCGCGAGTGCGCCGACGATCGGGACGCTCGACGTCCATCGCATCGCTCTTCATGGATGTGACCCCTTCCGCTCAACGCTGGAAGATCGGCAGGTAGTTGTTCGGGATCTGGAGGATGATCAGGGCCATGGCGGTCCCGTACTCGTTGCAAATGCTATCGGACCAGGAGCCGGTCGCCGATTGGCGCCGGATCAGCTCATTCCGGATGGCCGGATACCACTCGTTCCAATCGTCGCCGCCGCGGATCCACATGGCCTGGGCGGCGTAATAATGGCCGTAGAAGTAGTGACTGTAGCGACTGC
>JBKQHM010000002.1:0-4211 GCA_052148775.1 Isosphaeraceae bacterium
CTTGGCAACCTCGGGTCGTTTGCCAGGGTCTTCTCCGGCCAGGCAAGGCACGGCGGCCCGGATGATCAAGACGATCGCGAGAACCCGGATGGCTCGCATGGCGGCTGCACCTCCCTGTTTGACGCCGAACCGATCTCCGTTCTTATCGACGAGACGAGAACCTGATTCGTCTTGCAGCAACGTTGCAAGCTTCAGCCTTGCGAGGAAGTTCTCGCCAATCTTTCAAGGGCTTGTCTTCATGCCCGGAATGGTAGAAAGACGACAACTCTGTCCCGGATCTCTTCTTCCGTCATACAATCGGCGATGATCAAGATGTCATCGATAAGCGAGCCGATGGAGTGCTGTGTCGTCGTGGCGATGACGCCAGGAACGATCCCTCCGTCCGCCACCCGCCGGTAAGCGAAACCAACCATCGTGTTCCGGTCGTTGGTGATCAGGATCCGGTTTTCCTCGGCCGCCCAGGCCAGAACCTCGAGGTCGGGCGTGCCCTCGGGCAAGGCATCTTGGGCGCGGATCAAGTCAATTCCCGGCTCGCGACGGCGGAGGCCGCGGATGACCTCGCCGTGGACATCAGCGTCACTGGCTAGCCGCAGCATCGGCCATCTCCCTGGCCTTGCGACGCGCTAATAACTCTTCCCGTGAGATGCGTGGCCGCTTGGACTCAATCCGTGCCCGCAGGGCTTCAGCCTCCTCTTGTCGGCGTTTCAGGTAAGCCCGTACCTCATCCCGATGCCGAAGATAATAGGCGATGACGGCATATGCGTCGGCCAGGTCTAGGGTGTCGTAAGCGCGGGCCATGTCCTCCGGAACCATGCCATTTTCGTACTGTTCGACGAGAAGGTCGAGGCTGATACGACTTTTGCCGACCCGAATGGCACCACCCTCGTCCACACGGAAAGGGGGATGCTCTGCGTGCATCGGCAGTCCGCAAACAGGCGAGAGTAGCCTGTTCGTTTCACGTTCGTCCATTGCCCATGACTCCGAAGGATTCACTCGGCACCAACCGGCGCGGACCGTGCTCTCCATCGTATATGATAGTGTATACCAATGCGAACCGTGCTGGAAGCTCACCCCATACTTCGTCGAGGGCCAAGCTCTCTGCTGTGCTGCGCCCCGAAGGACGAGGCAAGGCTACGGCCACGGGGCTTGAGCGATGCCTCGTTCGATCGATCTCAGTTTTCCTCGCGATTCGGGTTGGAAGCTCAGAGTCGCGCGTCGGCCTCGGCCTTGTTCTCGAGGTACCAGCCGATGGTTCGCTTGAGTCCGGCTTCGAGGCTGGTCGGTGGCTTCCAGCCGAGGACGCTCTCCATCTTCGAGACGTCGAGCACCTTGCGGAGCACGCCGTCGGCCTTGGAGGTATCCCAGACGATCTCGCCGCGGAAGCCCGTGAGGCGCGCGACCAGCTCGGCCAGTTCCTTGATCGACGTGCCGATCCCCGTGCCGATGTTCAGGGGCTCGGTGTATCCGCTCTTGAGAAGCCGCGCGACGGCCTCGGCGGCGTCGCCCGAGTAGATGAATTCACGCATCGGCGCGCCGGTCCCCCAGCAAACGACCTTGTCCGCTTTCGACTGCACGGCATCGGCGAACTTCTTGATCAGCGCGGCCGCGACGTGGGACCGATATTCGCCGAAGACATCGTACTCGCCGTACAGGTTGGTCACGATCGGCATCTGGCCGACGATCCCATAGCCCTTTCCGTAGGCGCGGAGGCCAACCTCGAGGACCTTCTTAGTGAATCCGTAGGACTCGACGGAGGGATGCAGCGGCCCGGACCAGAAGTCATCCTCCTTCATGTCGCCGGCGACTCCGCCGGGATAGGAGCAGGCCGATCCGATCGCCATGATCTTGCGGACGCCGGCCTTGGCAGCAGCCTCGAACAGGTTCACCCCCATCAAAACGTTTCGGTGGAAGATCTGCGTTGGCTCGGCCATGCAGATCCCCAGACCGCCGTAATAGGCCGCCGAGTGGACGATGGTATCGGGACGCAGGCGTTCGATGGTCCGGCGGGTCAATGAGGCGTCCAGCATGTCGAACTCGGGTCGGCCCGGGGTCGACACGTCGTACCCGTGGCGGCGCAGGGCCTCGGCGATCCGTCGTCCGAAGAATCCGCTCCCGCCCGTCAGCAGCACGCGTTCCGGCATGGTTTCTCCTCCATGAAGTCAAACATTCCAGGGTGCTCGAGATCGTCGTCACGCGGAAGATCCGGAAGTTCACCCCGAGACGATCCATTCGCGGCCGGTTACAATCGGGATTGTAACGACCCGGCCGCAAAGCCTCAATGTGAGGATGCAGGACCGGCCACAGGAATCGGAGTGGTTTGAAGGACCCCTACCTTGGCGATCATCGAATCCGAGGCATCCTCCGTGTCGGAGAAGTCTCCCAGCCCGGTCTCTCTTCAAGAATCGAAGGCCCTGAGCCCCTTCAAGAATCCGAGCTACCCCCCGCGAGTGCATTTCCACGAGCGCGCCGCACTCCAGGAGAGTCTCCGCGGTTGCGAGGAACGGCTCAAGGGGATTCGCCAGAAGCTGGATACGATGGCGTATCACCCGCAGAAGGCGGCCCATGAGCGGGTCTACTTCCAGATGATCGGCGCACGCGATCAGGTCGCCGATACGGTCCGCAGGATGCCCCTGGAGACCGGGTCGCTCCACGAGGAGGACAAGGAGCGTTACGAGATCGCCCTGGCCGCGTTCGATCGGGCCTATCGGAGTTGGGATTCCGTCGGGCGCTGAGACCTCACGTCCTCACGCCCGGACTCGTTTGCTCCGTCGGCTTCCAGTGATCGATCGGTCGGACGGCCTCGGAGTGGAAAGGGAACTCGATGCGCCGGCCGGAAGCCGCCGAGGCATAGAGGGCATGGACCGCTTCGACCACGGCCCGGCCGTCGTGCCCGTTCTCGCGGGGTGCGGCACCCCGGCGTACGCAGTCGACGAAATGTTCCATCTCCTGGGGGAAACCATAGTTCCAGATCTCCTCGTAGATCGGAAACGACCAGCCCGCGGTGGAACCGGCCTTCTCGACGGCGTATCCGTATCCATGACGGGAGAAGGCGCGGAGGGCGTTGCCGAAGAGGACGTCGGCATACGCCTGGCCCTCGCTGCCGAAGACCTCGGCCCGGTCGTCCATGCCGCCGGGTTTGGTCCAGCTCTCCTCGGCCAGGCCGACGGCCCCGCCGTCGAACGTCAGGATCAGGATGGCCTCGTCGTCCCCGTTCGTCTTGTCGCCGTGCACGTAAGTGCCCATCTGGGCGAAAGCTCCCGTGATCCGCGCCTTGGCCCCCGTCGACGCGTCCCCGAGCAGCCATCGGAAGAACTCGATCGCGTGGCACCCCATGTCGAATGTGACACCCCCGCCGCTGCGGCCTGTGTCGTAGAACCACCCCGCGTGCGGCCCGTCATGTTTCTCCGACTGCTTCACGGTGTGGATCTTTCCCAGGGCTCCTTCGTCGACCAGTTGTTTGAGCCGGACATACTTGGGGGTGAAGCAAAGCTCCTCGGCGTATCCGAGGATCACGCCGGCCCGCTCGCAGGCGGCGATCATGCGGTCGCATTCCGCGAGGCTGGGGGCCATGGGCTTCTCGACGACGACGTGCTTCCCCGCCTCCGCCGCCCTGCAGGTCACCTCGCAGTGCAGGTCATTCGGGAGCCCCAGCACGACGAGTTCCACGTCCTTGAGGTCGAGCAGGGTGCGATAGTCGTTGAAATGACGGGGGATCCGCCTCTCGAAGGCAAACCGTTCGGCGTGTCCCGGTGTCGGCGACGCCACGGCGATGACCTCCGCCCCCGCGACCCGCAGCAGGGCCTCGTGGTGGATCGTCGTGATGAATCCGGAGCCGATCAAACCGATGCGTACCTTCTCCATCGCACTGCCCTCGCCAATCGCTATCGGCCACCCCGCCCGCCCACCGCTCGTGCGGCTCGATCGCCTGGACGGCTATCGTAGCCCATCGCCTCGTCGGATACGACTTGAGCGTCAACCAGACTTGGAGTTTCCCGGCCTTCAGGGATTGTCGGGGCACAGCCGGATCGGCCGAGAACCTACCCCAATGGACTAGCCGGCCGAATTAATTCGGGGCCGGGGGACCCCCAGCGATTCCGCAATTGAGTTTTTTGTGAAGCGTTAACGTCTCGTCGCTCTTCTGGTTATCGCACGGCAGCCGCGACCGAGCAGATTCGCATTCGTTCCCCCACTTGACTTTTGTCCCCTGTGCT
>JBKQHM010000003.1:0-8300 GCA_052148775.1 Isosphaeraceae bacterium
GCACCGTCCGCCCCTCGGCTCGCCATCGCCCCACCCGATCGACCGCCTCGAGGAACTGGCGTTCCGACGGTGGCGAGCCATCGAGGACGGGCAAGTAGGCGGCTTGCAGTTCACCCACCTGGCCGAGGCCCGAGAGTCGGGGGAACTCCCAGCACAGGTTGAGGACGGCCGTGACGCCCGCGTCCTTCAGGCAGTGGTGGTCGGCCGGGAGCGGGAGTCTCCCCACGTAGAGGCCCGCTTCGACCCGGTTCATCATATCCTCTCGATCAATCCACCGCGACAGACGCAGGGCCATGCCGGCAAGCGAGAGATACGGGAACAAGACCGACCGGATGACGAGCGAGGAGGCAGGGTGGAGGAATGAGTCCTCGACGGGCCGCCCCGCATGTCTGAGCCCGTAGAGCTCGGCGATTCCACATCCTCCAACATACCGCGCCAGGCGGTCCGCCGCACGAGCGTTGTCGCTCGGCCCGGCGCGTTCGGGCACCCGCCGATCTCGCGCCGGGCGCGGTGGGTCTTCGAGAACTTGCAACGTTCGGCGCGCGCCTCCTCGATGGAATTACGTTTGGATTTATGGCTGACCGCACGGGAGCGAGTGGAGCGAGGAGCGGAACCTGACTCGCAACCTGTGGCGGCCTTGCGTCTTCCCGCCCGCCGAGAACCAGAGGGATGGGTAGTGCCGCTGGACCGGGCGGGTCGGGGGCCGAGGTACGTGTTGGCCTATCCGTCCGAGCTTCGAATGTATCTCAGGAACACGTACAGTTCGCGCCCGTCATCTCTGTCGATGGCCCCGTCGAAGGGGCGGATTCCTCTCACGCACGAGACGATTCGGACACCTTGATTTGTGGAGAAACGCCGATGGAACTTCGAAGGAACGTCTTGCGGGAACTGATCTTCGGACGTGGGAACGCCCGTGCGGAGCGGGCCAGGCTGCCGCGGAAAGTGGTACTCTCCTGTGACAGCCTCGAGGAACGCGTGACCCCGGCCCACATCGGCATCGCCCATCATGCGGTCGCTCACTTGCACGCCGCCGCGCACCACTCGCACGCCTCGACCAGTACGGCGACCGCCGCGACGAGCACGGCGACCGCCGCGACGAGCACCACGACCTCCTCGAGCGATTCGTCGACCAGCTCGTCGAGTTCCACCACGCTGTCCAGCGCCCTCGCGACGCTCAAGTCGGACACCCTGACGATCGAGTCCTCGTCGGATACGACCGTCGGTCAACTCGCCGCGATCGCGACCGCATTCCAGACGCTCTCGAGCGACGGCCTGACTCCCAGTAGCTCCTCGGCGCTCAAGGCGTTCGAGAATACCCTGGTGACCGACTTTGCCTCGGGTACGACCCTCACGGGCAACGCGACGCTCCTGAGCGAATTCGAGGCGCTCTATACGAGCTCTCCGACGACCCAGGAGACGACGGACCTGACCACGGCCTACGACGCGCTGGCGGCGGCCGTGACGTCCTCGAACATCACCTCGGCGGACATCACGACCATCAACACCGACTGGGCGGCCGTCCTGGCCGCGGAGGGTAGCACGAGCACGGCGACCTTCCCGTACTTCAACCTGGTCACGGGCCAGGCGCTACAGGGGCATGGCGACGGCGGTCCCGGCGGAATGAGCGGCGGCTGCTAGCACATCGACTGCATCCTGATCTCCTCGGCCGCGCATCGACGAATCGTCGTCGATGCGAAGCCGTTTTTCTTGGGGAAGGGTCTCCCTTCCGGCCGCGACGGCCCCTATGCTGGAACGGTCCTGGCCCGATACCGGCCCCGCCGAGGCGCGGGCACCCGGCTACCGGGAGCGATTCCGCTTCGAGGGAGAACCCCATGCAACATCCCATCGGCGACACGCGTCGCTCATTCCTCACCACCGTGGCGGCCGCATCGGCCGTCGCCGCCACCGCGATGGCCGACGAGGTCCATCAGCTCAAGTCCACGGTCGAGCCGATCCGGCCGGCCGGCCCCAACGACCGCATCCGGATCGCCACCATCGGCATGGGCATCATCGGGTTCATCGACACCGAGACCGCCCTGAAAGTCCCCGGCGTCGAGCTGGTGGCCGCCTGCGACCTCTACGAGGGCCGCCGGACTCATGCCAGGGAGGTCTTCGGCAGCCGGGTCGAGACCTGCGTCGATTATCGCGACATCCTCGGCCGCAAGGATGTGGACGCCGTGCTGATCTGCGTGCCCGACCACTGGCACGCGCGGATGTCGATCGACGCCATGAAGGCCGGCAAGGCGGTGTATTGCGAGAAGCCGATGATCCGCGGCGTCGAGGAAGGGCCGTCCGTCATCGCCGCCCAGAAGGAGACGCGCGCCGTCTTCCAGGTCGGCAGCCAGTACGCCAGCTCGATCGTCTACGACAAGGTCAAGGAGATCATCCGTTCGGGTGCCGTCGGCAAGGTCCACGCCATCGAGGCGCGTTACAACCGGAACTCCGATACCGGCGCCTGGCAATACTCGATCCCGACCGACGCCTCGCCCGAGACGGTCGACTGGGACCGGTTCCTCGGCTCCGCGCCCAAGCGGGCCTTCGACCCGGTGCGGTTCTTCCGATGGCGGAACTACTGGGACTACGGCACGGCCGTCGCGGGCGACCTGTTCATCCACCTGATCACCGGCATACACCACGCAACCGGCGCCATCGGGCCGACCCGCGTCGCTGCCATGGGCGGACGCCGTTACTGGGACGACGGCCGCGACGTCTACGACATCATCATGGGCCTGCTCGATTATCCCGAGACCGAGGCACACGGCAGCTTCACCCTCTCGCTCGTCACCGACTTCGAGGACGGCGGCGGCGGCGCCACGCAGTTCCGGTTCGTCGGCAACGAGGGCGTCATCGACGTCAGCTTCCGCGACCTGACCGTCACCCGCGTCGGCATCGAGCACGCGACGGCCAACCAACTCCTCAAGGGCTACAACTCGGTCAAGACCTTCTCCAACGCCCAGCAGAAGGCGCTCGCCGACAAGTACCTCGCCGAACGCCCCGAGTCGGCCGCGAAGCGACGGCCGAAGGCGACCGAGAAGTACGTCGTCCCCCCGGGCTACGACGAACGATTCGACCACTTCGTGAACTTTTTCCGGTCGGTTCGCGAATCCAAGCCCGTTTATGAGGATGCGGTCTTCGGCTACCGGGCCGCGGCCCCGGCCCTGCTCTGCAATGAGAGTTACCGGCAGAAGCGGGAAATTGATTGGGACCCGGTCGCCATGAAGGTCGTCTCCTGAGGACCCTCCCCGCATCGGACCCTGGCTTGGCCGGCCGCTGCAAGTCTCTGATGGCAGGCACGTTGTGGTAAACCAATTCCCCCCGGCCGACCGGTCTCTCACCGGGCGGCCGAGGGGGCTCCTGCGCCCTGATGACGGATCCCCAGGGCAAGGCGGTTTTGCCGCCCTCGCGCATTTTGGCGCCTCTGACGAGTTTCAAGAGGCCCGGCGGGCCGGCGGGCGAATTGGTATCGATCTGCAACGATGACAAAGCCGAACCAACAGTGGGGAAATTGATCGGCGTCCGGTCGAGCAGGGTTTGGCCCCAGTTCGCATTCGAGAAGGAATCCATCGCGGATCAAGGACAGGGGCGACGGCGCTATCACGAGATGTGGAACTCGAGACCGAGCACAGGGAGGTAGCATGCGCATCGGTAAGCGGCTGGGTGGGTCCGTCTTCTGGTCGTTGGCCATGATGATCGGGGTCACGACCGGGGCGAGCGCGGGGGAGCGCGCCAGGACCGTTCCACTGGGGGGAACCCTGGACGGGCAGGCCGGCGGTCACTACTACGGGGTCTATGTTCCGACCCGGTTCGGCGGTGAACTGAAGGTCACGGCGACTGCGGGCCAGGTCGTCGATCTCAAGGGGCCATCGGGCGCCCCCGTGATCAATGGCCAGGATGTCGGTGTGGATCATCAAGGGTGGTATACCTTCAGGGTCGAGGGTGCCACCGGGCCCTACACCGTGGAGACCAGCTTCGTCCAGGTTGCACAGAGTGTCAAGAAGCCCTGGAATTTCTATTACTGGCCGACCAAGGCCGACTCGATCCACGAGCCTTGGGCCGGGGGCAACGGGCGGGTCGACACCTCGATGGTCAAGGGCGACGACCAGTTGATCGCCACCCCGGGCGGCTACATCCCGCCCGGTCAGGATATCGTCGTGGCCGGCCCCAACGGCCTGCTCGAGACCCAGCCCTCGCCGGGCGACGGCGCGACCTGGTTTCCCAACCTGTACGACGACCTGTTCTGGCTGGGGCCCGATGCCGAGCACGGCGGCCAGCTCACGATGTTCCAGACCCAGTCGCCCCTGCTGAAGTACGACCAGCTCTTCGGGACCTCCGCGCGGCAGTGGGAAGCGGCGTACAGCCAGACCAACGGGATCTCGCGATGGCCGGGCCACTGCCTGGGCGGTGCGGTCGCCTCCATCCTCCTGAACGAGCCGATCCCTTCACCCGGTTCGGGGATGACCGTGGACGAGCTCAAGGCACTCTGGGCCGAGCTGGGCGAGAACCATCTCAACCATCGGATCGGCGACTATGCCACCGATATCCCCGCTGGCCCCGCCCGGCCTGGCCCGGACCCGACCGACTACAAGGTCTCCCGGGTGCATGCGATGCTCGAGACCCACATCCGGGGCGAGCGCAAGCCGCTGCTGGCCAACCTCCGCGGGTTCCCACCCCGGGGGACGATGACCGAGGTGTGGAACCACGGGCTCTACAAGTACATCGCGACCTATCATGCCATCCCCGGCCGCGGCCAGCGCGCCGTCCGGATCGACCTGGAGCTGCATGCCAATTCGGGCTCGATGCTCAACGGCCAGGATAACAAGGACCGCGTCATCAATTATGCCTACACCCTGGTTTACGGGATGGACGGCCGGGTCGACGAGAGCAACCCGTATGCGTCCGACTGGATCTCGGTCGGCGGGGAGGCCATGTTCCCGCCGCTGAACGTGCTGGAGGTGGTGGAAACGCAATGGGCCGGCCACAATCCGCAGGTGACCGAGTCCAACGTGCGTTCGATCGACCTGGCCAACGGCGGCAGCTCCTTCGGCCGCCTGGCCGCGAGGGCTCCTTCGTTCCGCCCCGTCGCCCAGTATGAGGCCGGCCGCGCACCCATGATCGCCTCGGGAGCCCCCGTCGAGAACCCCGGCCCTCGGTTCGGCGGATTCATCCGCGCCTTGTTCAACCGCTGATCGCTTCCCACATCTCGGTCGGTCCACCATGGTGAACGTCAGATCGCCTTCGAGGGAATCCGCAGAGGATTCCCTCGAAGGCGTCTTGCGTTGATCGGTCACGCGTGTCTTCGGTCGGGTGGGTAATGCCCACCGGGCATGCGACCCGGGACGGATCCTCAATAAGTCCGCCCGATGTTTGTCACGATGGCGCGCTTGAGCTCGAGCGGATCGATCGGCCCGCCCTTTCGGTAGAGGATTTTGCCCCCGGGCGCGATCACGATCGTGTAGGGGACCGGCCCGGGCCACTCCTGGTCGAGGGCCTCGGCGAACTTGTCGCGATCGGTCGAGCTGAGGATGTAGTTGGTCGCCGCGACGTGGTTCTCCTTGAGGACCCGGAGCGCCTCGTCTTGCTTGGCGATATCGTCCATACTGATGGTGACGAGCTGGAATTTGCGGCCGCGGAACATGCGGTTCATCGTGACCAGCTCGGGCAGCTCGGCGACACAAGGGCCGCACCAGGTCGCCCACAGGTTCACCACGAGGAGCTTCTGCGTCTCGTTCCTGGCGAGCTTGGCCACGGCGTCATTGTCGATCGGCGCGATCGCGACCGGCTCGGCATCCCACTTCGCCAGCGACTTGCGGGCATCGGCCTGCTTCTCGGCCCACTTGGTCGAGCATCCGAAGACGCGCGTCGTGGCGACCGGCACCGGATTGCCCGCCAGCAGGGCCTCCACGGCGTTCTTGGCATCGTGCGACTTGACCGCCTTGACCTCCGAGTCGTCGAATCGGCCGACGTAGCGGAGCTTCCGCCCGGAGTCGAAGATATACACGTGCGGCGTGGCCAGGACACCGTACGCCTTGGCGGTCGCCTGTGTCTCGCCGTCGTAGAGGTAAGGATACGTGTAGTTGTGGTCCTTGGCGCGGATCTTCATGTCTTCGAACGAGTCGCCGAGGTCGGAATAGCCCAGCTCGTCGAGCCGGACAGCGGCCGGGTCGTTCGGCGAGATGGCCACGACGGCGACTCCTTTCTCGCGGTAATCCGCGACCATGCGGGCAATCCGGCCCTCATACGCCTGGGCCGTCGGGCAGTGGTTGCAGGTGAAGATGACGACCAGCACCTTCGCGCCGGCGAAGTCCTTGAGGCTGTGGGTCTTGCCGTCGACGCCGGGCAGTTGGAAGTCCGGCGCGTCGGCACCGATGGGCAGTGTCTTCAATCCCGGAGGGTCCGCGATGGCCGCGTGCGTCGAGCAGATCAGGGCCAGCGCTGCGATCGTCAACTCCCTCATGCCTCGCTTCATGGCTCGTGTCTCCCGGATGGTGGCGGTCGTTGGCTCGATCTGGTAGTGTGCCAGTCGCGGGGCGCGCTGCCAAGCCCCTTGCTGCCAGGCTGCCCGCTTCCGGCGTGGCCCGAGCCCAGGAGACATCAACATGACCCGAGGTCTCAAGATCGCATCGACGTCGGCCATGGCCGGTCTCCTGTTGATCGCCGCGGCCCGCGATGCCGGCGCATGGCAGGGCACCGCCGGTCCGTTCCGCGTCCGCGTGGTCGACGCCCGGCAGCAGGGCGTGCCGTCGATCACCGTCGACGTCACGACGCCCGGCCTGGCCCACGAATCGTACACGACGGGCAAGACCGGGCTCGCGGCGATCGCGCGGCAAGTCGCCGTCGAGGGAGCCGTCCTCACCGTCAAGGACGGCGACAAGGCCATCGCGTGGGCCCGGATCGGCGACCGGTCCCGCGGCGCTCAGGAGGGGACGCCTGGCACTCCGTTGTTGATGGAGCTCATCCCCCTGACCCACAAGGTCGAAGGGACGGTCGTGGATCCGCAAGGGAAGCCGATCGGAGGAGTCCGGATCGGCGTGCAAGGGCTCTTCCATGCGGCGAATCGCCGGATGGAACAGGATCTCAGTCGCAAGGACCCGCTGCTCGGTTTCGTCGAGAGCGACCAGGCGGGGAAGTTCGCCTTGAACTTGCCGGAGGGCGCGCAGGCCTCGTTGCGAGCCCTGCATCCCCGTTATGTCGGCCCGTTCATCCCGGTCGCGCCGAACGACCAGAGTCTCCGCCCCGTCGTCCTCGTATCGGCGGGGGGGATCGTCGGCAAGGTGACCGACGGGACGACCGGGAAGCCGGTCTCTGGCGCGATGGTCGCCGCCCAGCTCCTCGAACGACGCCCGATCATGCTCAATGACGGCTGGGGCCAGTCCTCGACCGATGGCCAGGGCCGGTTCGAGATCCTGGGACGCGAGCCGGGGGTCTACAACCTGCTCCTGATCGAAGTACCCGGCCGCCGCCACGCGACCGCGACGGCCGTGGAGGGTGTGCGGGTCGAGGGCGGGTCCGAGGCGACAGTCTCCCTGTCGGTGATCGAGGGCCGCCCGTTGCGCGGAGTCGTGATCGACCGCGCCACCGGCCGGCCGATGGCCGACGCCCAGGTCGGCTGCCAGGGCACGGCCGTGCCGCCGTCGGGGCCCGCCATCATGGGGACCACGACCGACGAGAAGGGGCGATTCACGTTCCATGTCCCGCCCGGCGAGCAGTTCGTCTACCTCATCGATGACATCGCGTCGAGTCGGATGGGCCGCCGGGTCGTGGTCGTGCCCGAGCAGGGGGAAGTGATCCCGCTGGCCCTGCTCCAGCCGCCCGCGCAAGATTCCGAATCCGTGCCCCCGCCTCCTCGGGACGGCGCCGCGATCGAGCCCGACGGCCCCGGGGTCAATGAGGGTGTCGCGCCGGTCGCCGCCCCCGCGCCGGCTATCGCCATCGTGGATGTCGCCGTTCCCCCGCCGGTGGTCGAGCCTCCCCCGCCGGTTGCTGTTGCGGTCGCCCTTCCCCCCGTGGCGCCCGCGCCCGTCGCCGCGGTCGCCGCGAAGGCCGTGGAGACTCGCACCGTCACAGGCCGCGTGCGCGATGCGAAGGGCCGGCCAATTGCCGGCCTCCGCGTGGCCCAGGACATCGGCCCGGCCCGCCGCGGCAACCTCCGCGACCCGTTCGGTTCGGTCGCCACCGATCGCGAGGGCAAGTTTGTCCTTCGCGGTTTACGTCGCAACCCGGTCTCGATCGTCGTGAGTCGGCCGCGATATCAGGTCCAGTCGGAGGTCATCCCCGCCGATCGCGACGAGGTCGAGTTGACC
>JBKQHM010000004.1:0-23138 GCA_052148775.1 Isosphaeraceae bacterium
GACGCTGGCCGTCAGGCTCGACCCGCTGCGATGCATGGAGAGGAGGATGACGAGGGTTGGTTGCACGGCTCCCATGATCCAATTACTCCCGAATCCAGATCGTCGATCACGCAATCGATTGGGATCCTGTCAGTCGGACCACCGGGCTCTTCGAACACGATCGCTCCGCCCTGCTCCCCCCTCACGTCGCCTCGCAACCATGATCGTTCTTGGCGAGAAAACGGGTGGAAACACCAGGAAGCATACCACTAACTCGGAGAAGTGTGATTTGACCCGCAATTGAGTTTACGAAGCTTAACTCCAATAACGGTCAGTTGTTCTTGCCGGCCAATAAGAGAATTGCTATGGTTCGCCCATCATGAGGACGACCGGATACCTGAGCGAGAAGTATATCCAATCCATGAGCGAGTTTGGCCGGCCCGAGCGATTGCCACGCTCGGGTGGATTTTTATTGATGCGCGCGATCGGGGGGACTGACGCTTCCGACGCGATCGGTCCATATCCGCTCTTCTGCTGCACGAACTGGTCCGGCTTGGCGGGTGACCTGGCCGAGCTGGAGGGTCGGGTCGTCAGTGTCGTGGTGGTGACGGATCCGTTCGGTCCCGTGGATCCGGGCGCCCTGGCGAGCGGGTTCAGCCATGGATTGGTGCGATACAAGGACCACTTCGTCATCGACCTGGAGATCCCGATCGAGCAGTCGGCCTGCTCGCACCACCGGCGTAACGCACGCCGCGCTCTGTCGCGGTTGACGGTCGAGGAGATCGTCGAGGCACGCCGGTTTCTCGACACATGGTGCGACCTTTACTCGGAGCTCGTCGTGCGGCACCGGATCACGGGGATGAGCCGATTCTCGAGGGGGACGTTCGAGGCCCAACTGGAGGTCCGCGGGCTCGTCGCATTCCGGGCGGCCGATGACCGCGGCAGCACGGTCGGCATGGTGCTGTGGTATCTCCAGGGAGAGGTGGCTTATTACCATCTCGCCGCGTATTCGTCGGCCGGCTACGAGGAAAAGGCGTCCTACGCCCTTTTCTGGGCCAGCGCGGAACGGCTCCGGGGCCGGGTGCGATGGCTGAGCCTCGGGGCGGGTGCCGGCGCCACCTGCGACGGTTCCGACGGCCTCACGCGGTTCAAGAAGGGCTGGTCCTCACTGGTCCGCCCGACCTACCTCGGCCGGCATGTCGCCTGGCCGGGTCGCTACGCCGAATTGTGCCGGGATCTCCCGGAGGACGGATTCTTCCCGGCCTATCGAGGTCACGCGAACACGACTGCTTGACCGTTCGGAGGGACGCCGGCCATGCCTTCGACTTGCGATCGCGGCTATCTCGAACTCGTCGCGCATTACGAGGATTGCCTGGCACGCCACGGGGACAACCACCGGGGCGTCGATTGGCCCCGGGCGGAAGATGCCGACCTGCGGTACGAGGTCATGCTGGGACTGATCCCGCGGGAGGCGCCCCGGCCGTTGCGATTGCTCGATTTCGGCTGCGGCGCCGGGCACCTGCTGGAATACATCCGACGCCGTCGGTTGTCGGGCATCGAGTACCACGGACTCGACCTGTCGGATCGGTTCGTGTCGCTCTGTCGCGAGAAATTCCCGGAGGTCCCGTTCCTCGCCGGCGACATCCTCCTGGATGGGTTCGGGTTGCCCGAGTTCGATTATGTTGTCATGAACGGAGTTTTCACGGAGCGACGCGGCCTCTCACGCGAGGCGATGTGGGACTATGTGCGGGCGTTGCTCCGGCGAATCTGGCCGAGTGCACGCCGCGGTCTGGCCTTCAATGTCATGTCACGGCACGTCGACTGGGAGCGTGACGACCTGTTCCACCTCTCGTGCGACGTCCTGATCGACTTCCTGAAAGCCGAATTGTCGAGGCATTGCGTGATCCGCCACGACTATGGGCTGTACGAGTACACAACCTATGTCTACCGGGAGGCGAATCGATGGCCCGCGTGATCGTCTTCGGCCTCCAGGATTTCGCGTCGCTCGCCCACTTTTACCTGAAGCACGACAGCGAGCACGAGGTGGTCGCATTCACCGTGACGGGGGACTACATGCCCTCGGAGACGGTCTTCGAGGATCGGCCGATCGTGCCTTTCGAGGAGCTGGAACGGCGCCATCCCCCGGAGGAATTCCACCTGTTCGCGCCGCTATCGCCTCGCGGAATGAACCGTGTCCGCGAGGGAATCTACCGGCAGGGCAAGGGGCGCGGCTACCGCTTCATCAGTTACGTCAGCAGCCGGGCGACCGTCTTCGACGGGACGCCGATCGGCGAGAATTGCTTCATCCTCGAGGATAATACCATCCAGCCCTTCACGCGGATCGGTGACGACGTGATCCTCTGGAGCGGGAACCACATCGGCCACCATAGCACGATCGGCGATCATGTGATGTTGACATCGCATGTTGTTCTGAGCGGCCACTGTATCGTAGAGCCTTATTGTTTTCTGGGCGTGAACGCGACGGTCCGCGACGGGCTCCGGCTGGGCGAGGGGACCCTCGTCGGGATGGGCGCCTGCATCGGCCGCGACACCGAACCCTGGAGCGTCTACCAGGGTAACCCCGCACGGAAGCGGGACGTTGCCAGCACGGACGTGGAGTTCTGAAATGGTCGGCCGGGAGCAGCGCGAACAGATCATGGTCCCCGACGGCAGCATCCCTCGGGTGGGGAAGGCCCTCTGGAGGAACGTGCGTCGACTACCGGGGATCCTCCGGCGACGCCCGACCCTCGAGGTGCACGTACCGATCGCGCCGAGACCCTCGTTCCTCAATCAGCTTCGGTGCCTCACCCACTCGCTCCGCAGGTTCGGGGGTGCATACCGCGATGCGCCCGTGATCGCGACCGTCGGGGGGGAGGAAATCGACGAGGGCCTGTCGGACCGGATGCCCTGGCTTGCGGCGAACGGCATCGAGTTGCGTTGGGTCCCCGCGGCCGATTTTGCCGCGAGGGGGGTCTTCGCCACCGGGGCGACCCGTCTCTTGCACGAGTTCCGGTCCGAGATGGTTCTTCTCCTCGATGCCGACACGCTGATCCGGAGACCGCTGGATGAACTCATCGATCAGAGCTATCGTGACCGAGTCGTCGCGGGCGTCATCGCCCATCTCGCGCCGCTTATCCCTTGGAACATGGAACCGCCGAGCTGGGCGAACCTCTTCGCGATCTGCGGACTCCCGGAACCTCGACTCGAATATGAACACACCTGTTGGGGTTATATGTTCTCCGACCCGCGACATCGCCACTGCCCGGCCTATTTCAACTACGGCGTGATCGCGGCCCCGGCCGAGGCGATCGCTCGGATCGGGCCGGTTGCGGAGCGTCACTTGCCTCGGATTCGCGAGGCGGTCGGTACCGGGTATGACGCCCAACTCGCGTTCACGATGGCGATCGCCGAACTCGGGTTGCCGGCGAGAGCGCTCCCGATGAGGTACAACATGGCGAACCAGCCCTTGATCGAAGCGATCCATCATGAGGAAGTCGATCGGGCCGTCATCCTCCACTTGCTTTTTGAGCAACAGATCCGGCGCCCAGAGACCTTCGACTCGCTGGCCAGCCTGGAGACCTTTCTCGCCCGCACCGACCTGCGCGTGACCAATTTGATGGCCCAGGAGGTAATCCGGTCCATCTTCCCAGCACTGGTGGAAGAAGAGCGGAATCGACCGGAAGCGGCATGAAGCCGCGGAAGGAGGGTAAACGACATGGCAGCCAATCATCACTCATCGATCCCGATCACACGGCCTCATCTGCCTCCGTTAGAGCAATTCCAGGAAGTGGTCGCCGAACTCTTCGAGACCCGGATGCTCTCCAATTTCGCCAAGTACACGCAGTTACTCGAGGAGCGTGCCGCGGCTGTCCTCGAACATCCCGCACCGCAGAGCATATCGAGTTGCGATATCGGCATGGTCCTGGCGTGGCGCGCCCTGGAGTGCCAGGCCGGCGAGGTGATCGTGCCGAGCTTTACCTTCTGCTCGACCATCAACGCCCTGAGCTGGAACGGGCTCGAGCCGGTCTTCGCCGATGTGGACCCGAAGACCTATTGTCTCGACCCGGGAGACGTCCGGCGCCGGATCACGCCGCGGACGGTCGGCATCGCGGCCGTGCATACCTTCGGGCTCCCGGCCGATATCGCGGCGCTGGAGGACCTGTCGCGCGAGCACGGCTTGAAGCTCGTCTTCGACGCAGCCCATGGCCTGGGGGGACGCTACCAGGGACGTGCCCTCGGCGCCTTCGGCGATGCCTCCCTCTTCAGCCTCAGCGGGACCAAGCTGCTGACCGGCGGCGAAGGGGGACTGGCCACGTTCCGCGACCCGGGCGACGCCGAACGGTTCAGCTTCCTGCGTGCCTATGGATTCAAGGGCGACTATAACTGCCGTTTGATCGGACTCAACGGCAAGCTCTCGGAGTTGAACGCCGCGCTCGGGTGGCTCTCACTCGACCTGCTCGACGCGGTCTTCTCCCGCCGGCTGGACCAGGTCGAGCGCTATCGGCGTGCGTTGGAAGATTGTTCGGACCTGTCCTGGCAGGCGGTGCCCGACGGATGTGTCCACGGCTACAAGGACCTGGCCGTCCGGTTCCGGACGAGGGACCAGCGCGCGGCGGCCGAGGCCGCCCTGACGGCCGCCGGCATCATGACGAAGCGCTACTTCTTCCCCACCCACCACATGGACGCATATCGATCGGACACACCCCATGCCCTGCCCGTCACGGACCATCTCTATGACCGCCTGCTCTGCATCCCGCTCTATCACGATCTCTCCGATGAGACGATCGACTCGATCGCCGCAATCATCCGGACGAGCCTGAAGCGCACGGCGTCTCGACACTGGGCGGCCTGACCGAACGGACGACGGGTTCATCCGGCCGGTCGGGCCTCGATCTTGGGGAACAGCGGCGCCGGCTTGCCAGCGGTCAGCGGCGCCGAGACGTGCAACCCCGGCTGGAGCAGGGGTCGCAACGCATCAGCATAGCCGACGCGGTCCCAGGCCGTCGTCTCCTCGAAGTTGAAGGCGCGATAGAACGTCTCGGCCGTCCGCGGCAGGAACGGCTTGATGAGGATCGCTGCGATTCTCAGCCAGTCGGCCAGGTTGACGAGGACCGCGCGGCAGGCCGCCAGGTCGGTCTTGGCCAGCTTGAAGGGCTCGGTCTCCTGGATGTAACGGTTCGCCGAATCGACGACCTCCAGCCAGATCCGCTGGAGCGCCACGTTGTACTCGAAAGAGCCGACATGCTTTCGCAGGTTCGTGACCAGATCATCGAGGTCCAGCCCGCGCCGCCAACGGGTCAGGTCGACCGGCTCGCCGCCGTCGAGCCGGCCGTCGAAGTACTTGGCGCACATCGTCAGGATGCGGCTGTAGAGATTGCCCAGTTGGTTCGCCAGCCCGCTGTTGTAGACCTCGGCGAAGCGTTCGAATGAGAACTCGCCATCGCCGCCGAACGGGCACTGGCTCATGAAGTAATAGCGGAATGCCTCCGCCGAGAACTTCTCGATCAGCTCCATCGGCTCGACGACGTTGCCCATGCTCTTGCCGATCTTCGCGACCTCGCCGGTCTCCTCGTTCTTTCTGTAGACGAAGCCGTGGCCGAAGACCATGCGGGGCAACGGCAGCCCGGCCGACATCAGCATCGCCGGCCACAACGCGCAGTGGAACCGCGTGATGTCCTTGCCGATGACATGCACGTCGGCCGGCCAGAGCCGGCGGAATCGCTCCTCATCCGTCCCGTAGCCGATCCCCGTGATGTAATTGAGCAACGCGTCGAACCAGACGTAGATGGTCTGTTCCGGGTCGAACGGGACCTTGATCCCCCAGGTGAACCCCTTCCGGGTGATCGCGGTATCCTTCAATTCGGCCTCGACCAGACTGAGGATTTCGTTGCGGCGGCTCTCGGGCTGGATGAATTCGGGATGGGCCGCGTAATGGGCCAGCAGCCGCTCGCGGTAGGCCGAAAGTCGAAAGAAATAGATCTCCTGCTCAACCCAGGTGAGCGGGGTGTTCGGATGGTTGGGGCACTTCCCGCCGCCTTCCGCCACTTCTTTCTCGGTCTTGAACGCCTCGCAGCCGGTACAGTAATGGCCGGCATAAATCCCCTTGTAGATGTCGCCGGCGTCGAAGACCGACTGAATAAACTTCTGGCAGCCGACGTGATGACGCCCTTCACTCGTCTGGATGAAGTCGTCGTTGGAGATCTCGAGCGAACGCCACACCTCCTGGAACTGCCGAGCCATGTCGTCGACGTAGACCTTGGGTTCGACGCCGAGCTCGCGCGCACGCTGGGGGACCTTGATGGTGTTCTCGTCGTTGCCCATCAAGAACCGGACGTGGGCGCCCTCCATCCTGCGGAACCGGGCTTGCACGTCGGCGCCGATCTTCTCGAACGCGGTGCCGATGTGCGGCCGGCTGTTGGGATAGTCGATCGCCGTGGTGATATAATAGCGCGAATCTGCGTCCATCATCCCGATCCTCGATGCCCGGGTCGCCGCTCCGGTCGCCATGATCCGCCCGCGGCGGGACTTCGGAAACGCGCGGCGACCCTCTACTCGATGCGCCGGGACCGGGCGTGGTTCGGTCCCCGCCGACGACCGGATTACTCTACCACAAGTCGTCAAGGGGAGACGAGGGAACAGGCGGGAGGGCGGGAGAGGCCCTGTTCGGGGTGGGGATCGGCGAATCCGGGATCCGGCCGACGATTCGGGGGACGAGAAGTCAACTCGGGATCAGGGGTTCGATTTCTTGCGCCGGACCTGCCAGACGCTCCAACCGGCCAGCCCCAAGGCCAACAGGAGGGTACTCGGCTCGGGGGCGGGAGCCGGGGGATTCAGGCCTTGCGGCGCGACGGTCGTCGCGGGCGTCGACGAGGACTCACTCGATGGGGGAGCGAGTTCCTGGGGTGCGACAGGCGCTGACGGGGTCGCCTTGAGGATCTTTTCGAGGGCCGGGGCGAGCTTGGGGTGGTAGTGGGCGAATCGGGTCGGGTCGATACTTTGCTTCCAGAGTAAGAAGGCAACCATCGGCTCCGTACCGCCGGGGTCCGTCTTGACGTCCTCCCAGATCGCCGATCGAACCGCCTGGGTCACGGGAGGATGGAGCACGTCTTTCCAGACGTTCGGACCCGCCTCCAGGTATCGCGACCATTCCTTGAAAACCGCCGCGTCGGACGAGGAGACATCTTCGTGCCGGATCACAGCCCCATCCGCGCGGATGCCCGATAGGAGTATCGCGACGGCCATGCTCACGGCCGACCCATATCGACTCGAACCCATGCGATAGAACGACCTGACCGAGATTCCCTTCATTCCATCACCCACGAACAGAGGAGCAAACTACGGGATTGGGACCTCCCGATCCCTCGGAACGGCCTGACAATCCCGCATGTCTTATCGGCTGTCGACGATCGACCGATTGATCGGATTATGCGAAAGCGCACGATTCTGTCTAGTCCAGCATCGATCAATTGGGCGCTCCAGGAGGTCTGGGATGAACTTCCGTGGGGTCTAAGAGCGGCTTTGTGGTCGTGCTTCGGAACGTGAGGGACCGATCGCGATGCGGTGCGTCGATTGATGTCGCATGGTGCTGGCGGGTATCTTGACGACTGGACGACCGACAGAATTGACGGCAAGGCCGGGATTTGAGTGTGCTTCCAGCCTAGTATTTCGACTCGGGATTCCGGTCGCCGTCTCAAGAGGAGAATCAACGATGGCCACGGCGGTTGCGACCGATTTGAAGAAGCAGATGTACATCGACGGGGCGTGGTGCGACTCGATCGAGGGACGAAAACTGGCGGTGATCAATCCGGCCGACGAGTCGTTGGTCGCGGAAGTGGCCTTCGGGGGCAAGGCGGATACGGAGCGGGCGATCGAGGCGGCCTCGCGGGCATTCCCGGCCTGGCGTGCCCTCTCGGCCTACGATCGGGCCAAGGTCTTGAAGAAGACGGCCGACCTGATGCGGGATCGGGCCGATGCGATGGCCCGCACCCTCACCATGGAACAGGGCAAGCCCTTTGCCGAGGCCAGGATGGAGGTTCTGCACACCGCGGATACCTTCGAATGGTTCGCCGAGGAGGGCAAGCGTGCCTATGGTCGGATCATCCCGCCGACGAACGTCGCCAAGCGATATTATGCGATCAAGCACCCGGTCGGCGTTGTCGGCACGATCACGCCCTGGAACTTCCCGGCGGCCTTGCCGAGCCGGAAGATCGCCCCGGCGCTGGCGGTGGGCTGCACCGTGGTGAGCCGCCCGGCCGATCAGACACCGCTCACCTTGATCCACATCTTCGAGTGCCTGGCCGAGGCCGGATTGCCGCCGGGCGTCGCCAACCTAGTCATCGGCGAGGCCAAGCCGGTCGCCGACGCCTTCTTCGAACAGCCCGCGGTCCGCAAAATCAGTTTCACGGGCTCCACGGCGGTCGGCAAGGAACTGATCCGCCGATCGGCCGACCAGGTGAAGCGGCTCAGCCTGGAACTGGGCGGCCACGCCCCCCTGATCGTCTTCCCCGACGCCGACGTCGAGCAGGTCGCCCAAGCCGCTGTCATCGGCAAGTTCCGGAACAACGGCCAGGTCTGCATCGCGCCGTCGCGGTTCTACATCCATGAGAAGATCGCCGATCAGTTCACGGATGTCGCGGTCGAGCTGGCGCGCAAGCTGAATATGGGCAATGGTCTGGAAAGCGGCGTCCAGGTCGGCCCGATGATCGAGGCCAGGGCCCTGGACAAGACCTCGTCGCTGGTGGAGGACGCCCGGAGTAAAGGGGGTAAGATCCTCACCGGCGGCGGGCGATCGACGCGATTCGACAAGGGATACTGGTTCGAACCGACCGTGATCCGCGAGGTGAACGGCTCGATGAGGATCATGACGGAAGAACCGTTCGCGCCGGTGATGCCGCTGCTCGACTTCTCCAAGCTCGATGACGTGATCGCCGCGGCCAATAACACGCCCTACGGCCTGGCCGCGTACGTCTTTACCAACGATCTGACCGTCGCCACCCGGATGGCCGAGGGATTGGAGGCGGGAATCATCGGCATCAACGACCCCGTCCCGGCAACACCCCAGTGCCCGTTCGGCGGCATGAAGGAGTCGGGGATGGGCCGCGAGCTGGGCATCGAGGGCCTCGACGCCTACCTCGAAACCAAGTACGTCTCGGTCGGCCTGCGTCAGAATTAGATCGGTGAACTCCATTCCTACAAGCCCGACGCGTCCGCTCGTGAATTCTCGGGCGTGCTCACGAGCGGACGCGTCGAAGTAGGGCGCGGATCTCATGAGCCCGGCTCATGCGCCGGAGGCCGGCGTGCGGGGTCCCGTGATCGGTGTCCGCGCCACTGCGACGATCCGGGAGAGGTTTCGCATGAAGACCCGCACAAGCCAGCGGAGCAGAACCCAGGCCAGGACCACGCCCACCAGCAAGAAGGGAATCCAGATCGCCCAGCTCACGGCCCAGAGAACAAGGGCTTTTCCTAGGTTGCCCAGGCCCAGCAGCGAGTCCGCCCACGTCCTGGTGATCTGGGTCAAAAAGTCGGCGACGACCGGCGGCGGCGGCGCGTACTTCTCCCGTTCCCGGACATTTAGTGTCAAGGTGGCCAGCGCCGAGAGGTTCTCCAGCACCCGGATCTTCCCCTCGAGCTGTTCGATCTCGCCTCGGACACGGCTCAGCTCGATCTCGACCTTCAACACGTCTTCCAGTTTGCCCGATCGCTCCTGGAGGATCTTGTTGAGCGTCTGCTCTTCGTTTTTCTTGTTCTTGATCCGGGCTGCAAGATCGTAGTACTGCTCGGTCACATCCTGCGACGTGCGGTTGTGCCGCTCCAGCTCGCCGAGGGAGACGATCGCATCGACGAAGGAATCGAACTGCTCGACCGGGATACGGACCCGCCAGTGCATCGTGCGCCGCGATCCCGGCGAGCCGGTCACGTTCATCTCGGCGATGAAGCCGTGGGCATCCTGAACCAGCGTGGCCACCTTCTTGGCAATCGGGTCCACGCTCTCGACGACCAGGTCGACCTGGCCATCGTAAATGATCTTGCGTGAGATGTCCGCGGGACCGGCTCCGGTCGAGGTCGTGCCGGGCTGCGCCGCTACCAGCGCGGCCACGGCGTGATCCGGAAACAGAGCCCTCGCGGCATCGGCCGAGCCGGCCGGAGCGCTCGGGGCGAACGCCTTCTTCATTACCGCAAAGTCTGTGCCTGCTGCTTTGACAGCGGGGGCAGACGGCTCGGAGCGATTGTAAACTGTCTTGACCTCACCACAACCGACCAGAGCCAAGACGAGCAGCATCGAGAGGGATCTCAGTGGTGTCATGGTCTGTGGACCTCGCGGCAAACCGGCATCGAGGCGACTCGGCGACGGACCGAATGTCTCCCTCATTATGACGAGCGATGGGCCGTCTGTCTTAGGGGAGCCGGTGACCCACCCTGGCTCAACCATCCCATTTTGGGTCGTATTCGGGAGCCGCAAGCCTGGTTGCGGCGGGGCGAGCGTTGACGGTGAGGGTGGTCTCTGCCGAGGTCGCCGCTCCCACTGCTACGGGAAGGCCAACGACCGTTCTCCGTGGGCGTCTCCTACAGCGTCGTGAACATCACCAACGCATCCACATACCCCAGGTGACTCGCTGGGTGGGTTTCCCCCTGCCGGTCGCCTAAAGGGATTTACGACAAGACCGGCAGCGCCATCTTCTTCTGGCGCTGCTTCTCTTTATCGACGTAGGAGGCCAGTGGGGCGGTTTCCTCATGGAACCGCTCGACCTCCTCGAGGAGGGCCTGGACCATCTCCTCCTCCTTGACGTGACGAATCGGCACGCCTCGCTTGAAGATGATCCCCTTGCCCGAACCGGCGGCGATGCCCAGGTCGGCCTCCTTGGCCTCGCCGAAGCCGTTGACCAGGCAGCCGAGGATACTGATCCGCAGGGGGTTCTTCAGCTTGTTCATCTTCTCCTCGACCTCGGCGACGATGCGCTCCAGGTCGATGTCGAGCCGGCCGCAGGTCGGGCAGGCGACGACCTCGGGCTTGGTCACGCGTCGGTCGCAGGCGCGGAGGATGTCGAACCCGGCCGCGATCTCGGGGACCGGATCGCCCAGCAGCGAGACGCGGATGGTGTCGCCGATCCCGCGGAGCACGATTGCGCCGATGCCCGCGGCGCTCTTGAGCGTGCCGTACTCGCGCGAGCCGGCCTCGGTGATCCCGACGTGGGTGGGATAATCGCTTTGTGCGGCGTACTGGGTGGAGCATTCCACGGCCGTCGGCACGTGGCTCGCCTTCAGGCTGACGATCATGAGGTGATAGCCGAGCCGTTCGGCCATCTCGATGTATCGAAGGGCGCTCTCGACCATCGCCTCGGGGCACGGGAAGCCGTACTTGTCGATCAGGTCCTTCTCCAGGCTGCCGGAGTTGACGCCGATCCGCATCGGGATGCCCTTGTCCCGCGCCTTGCGGACGATCTCCTTGAACCGCTCCTCGCCCCCGATGTTACCGGGGTTGTTCCGGATCTTGTCCACGGCCGGCCGGCCCGACGGGGTGACCGCATCGAGACAGGCCAGGGCCATCCGGTAGTCGTAGTGGATGTCCGCAATGAGGGGGATGCGGATCCGGTCGCGGATGAGCTTCGCGGCCTCGACGTCTTCCTTCTTGGGGATTGTGACGCGGACGATCTCGCACCCGGCTTCTTCCAGCCGGTGGATCTGCTCGAGCGTCGCCTCGACGTCGAACGTATTGGTCGTCGTCATCGACTGGACCCAGATCGGCTGATCGCCCCCGACGATGTGATCGCCGACACCCACTTCGCGCGTCTTGTGCCTCTGGACCGTCGTCGAGTACGCCATCGTTCGTCGTCCTGGGGTTCCGTGGAGTCAACCAATTGCGCTTGTTCCACTTGCGCCGATCAACTGAGATTATGGTAATCAAGACCTCCCCGAGGGTCAAGGCGAGGGATGCCATGGGTGACGCGTGTTCGCCTCCCGCGCGGTGTTCCTCTGTTCGCCGGTTTTCATGACTTGTTATGGTGAAGGGCGGATATCACGCCACGTCACGAGGACACTCAGAATCCCATGCGACGTTGGATCCCCGGTTGGACGAAGCGACTATTGGTCCCGTGCTGGAATGCGACCTACTGGTACGGCTGGATCGCCTACGACTACCTGAACGCCATCGGCCATCGTCATTTCGAGCGTTGCGTCGTTTGTGGCCGGTTGCGACCGATGCTGTATCGTCGCCGCGTGATTCCTCACCGCCTGGAAGAACTCTGGGGACTCTCGCCACGACTGGCTGAGGCGCTGGCGCGGAAGGAGTCGTGCGACTGCGTTCATTGCGGCGCGAAACTGAGATGCCGGAGGATCGCCCGGGTCCTGCTCTCACTCTACCCGGTCGGGGGCCCCCCTGCCCCGGTTCGATCGCTGGCCGAGTGGGTCGAGTACCCGGAGATCCGGTCCCTCCGGGTCGCCGAGATCAACCGCATCGATGGGCTGCACGACCAGCTCGGGCGTCTGCCGCAATGTGCCCGGTCCGATTATCGCCCCGGCGCGGCTCCCGGCAGTGTCGCGGATGGCATCCCTTCGGAAGATCTGACGAGACTGACTTACCCGGACGGCTCTTTCGACCTGGTGCTGACCTCCGAATCCCTGGAGCATGTGCCCGACCTCGCCGCGGCCCTGGGCGAGATCCGCCGGGTGCTGGCCCCCGGCGGCCGGCACGTCTTCACTGTCCCCCTCCTGCCCGAAACAACCGCGACGTTCCCCCGCGCGGTCCTCCGGCCCGACGGGGCCGTCGAGAACCTGGCCCCACCGATCGCTCATCCCGGAGGTGACTGGGGATATCCGGTCTTCACCGAATTCGGCGACGATCTACCGGACCTATTGAGTCGAGCCGGATTCGAGGTCGAAGTCTTCTTCGGCCCGACACGTGAGAATGATCTGGCGCAGGTGTACGTCTGCAGCGTGCCGGTGTGAGTCACCGATTCTCGACGGATTCGGGCGGCCGCTCGAGGTCCGGTGCCGCCCGCGCCACGTCCTCGGCGCTCAGATGATAGACGTAGATCGAGTGGCCGATCTTCGCGATGGGCGTGAACTTCCTGAAGTAGCCGAAGGTATCCGGCACGTGGGCGTTCCAGTTGAGCTCCCACGCCCTCGGCTCGACCTTCGGCGATGCCGGGTCGTAAAGCCGCCACCTCAGGCCGTAGAGCAAGGTCGCGCTGACCGCGTAGTAGCCCGGCGTCAGCTTTGGGGCCGGTCCCTCTAGCATGAGCACGTCCCTGCCCCACGGCAAGAGGTCCGTCGTGCCCGGCGGCACCGGGGGGAGGAACCATCGGAATGGCTCGCCCCGCATCTCGAAGATCGATGGGTTGATCTGGCCGAAATACGCCAGGCCGATCCTCTCGCCCGGGATGTTCTCGCGCCACCATTTCTGGAGTCCCACCAGATCCTGGCCCCAATCGAGATTGCTGTCGATCATCCGCGCCGGGACGCGGTCGGGTCCGCCCGAGGCCCAGTTGAAATAGGCGAGGTAATGCGGGGCGATCCACATCGAGGCGGCGATCGTCAGCCCGAGCGACCCGGCGATCGCGGCTCCCAGCACGCGACGCCACGCGGGCGAGAGGCCCCACATCCAGGGGACCACCTTCCCCGTGGCGATGAAGACATAGGGCGCGATGCCCAGTACGTAACGTAAGCCCAGGTTGATGTCGGTGAGGAAGCTCATCGAGAAGAGGATGACCATCGGGACGGTCCAGAGCACGATCTCATCGGCCCACTCGGCCCGGCTACGCTTCACCAGCACCCACGCGGCCACCGAGAGCGTAACCAGGATCCAGGTCCCCTCGGGCACCTTGTAAACGAGCGAGAGCAAGTAGTAATACCACCAGCCCGTCTGTCGAAGGGTCCCGTTGAGATAGACCGAGTAGGCGCCCTTCGGCTCATCGGAGGTCTCCGGGATCCGCCGCGCCTCGTCGACCGTGTGCTCCTGGATCGCCCTGTGGTAGCGAAGGGGAAGCCCTTCAGTCTCGATCTTCTGCTCGTCGAACCCCACCAGATAGTGCTCCGGCAACGGCGCCGTCAAGCGGCCCAACCACGTCCCGCGGAAGCGGTTGACCCGGAACTGCCAGGCCGTTTCGAACAGTGGGTTTCTGCTGTGCGGCCGGACCGTCCCCGGTGGCACGAGCCGAGTCAACGGGCGCGAGCCGAATTCGTAATTCTCCAGCGGGATTCCGACACCCTCGAAGAGATAGCCGGCGTCGATCGTGAGGATACTCAGGCCGACGATGGCCATCCCCTGGATGAATCCCTTCCCGGCGGTTCGGACCCACTCCCTCCTGGGAACGACCAGTCCGAGCCGAACCAGCCCGAGGAAGGGCCACACCGCGTAAAGCACCAGCATGCTGAACTTGGACAGTTGGGCGATGCCGAGTGCGACCCCCGCGGCGACCGCCCACCGCCAGGTCGCCTTCTCGAGATAGCGCCAGAACACGTAGGTCGCGGCGACGCCCAGCGCGGTCGAGCACATATCCGACGTGATCAGCCGGGCGTGGGCCAGGATGTTCGGGCAGAACACCCAGAGCGTCAGGCTCAGCAAGCCCCCCAAGGTCCCGTAAAGTCGCCGCGACCAGGCGAAAACGACCAGGCCCCCAAGGATCGAGAAGATCGGCATTGTCAGCCGGGAGAGCTTGAAGAACTCGAAATAACGTTCGTAGTTGAAGGCGGCAAACCATCCGGCGAAGGTGATTTGTGACGGATCCTTCAACTTCCAGCACGGCATCGCATAGAGAGGCTCGGTGACCGGGTTGGCCAGGACGACCGGGAGCGCGGCGATCAACTTGAATAGCGGCGGATTGTGGTGATAGAGACGGAACGTACCCTTCTGCCAGTACGTGATTCCTGACGGCATGTGCACGACCTCGTCGACGGTCGGATTCTCCTGGAGCAGGCTGTATGCCGCCAGGGCATAGTGCAAGGCCAGGAGGCTTACCACGGCGAGGCTCGTCCAGAATCGAGCCCGGAACTCGCTTCCGCCCGACCCGGCCTCGATCGCTCCCGCTGTCGCGTCCTGATGCGCCGGCGGAGAGGAGGGCGTGCCCAGGGGGATTGGTGATCCCGATTCGTCCTTGCGCGGATCTTGTCGCACCACCGTCCGAGGCCGTTTCGATTTCCGTGCCAATCGAGATCTCCCTGACCGATGAGGACCGGCTAATCGGGGCGCGGGACCATCGATCTTCCGCCCCTGGCGGTGCCAGGCCGGGGTCGCCGGCCTGACGATTGCCCTGGTCAAAACTCGTTGACCAGCGTGCCGATCGCCTTGAACGAGGAGCGCAGATCGAGATAGAGCTGTCGATAGATGGCGAAAGCACGGTCGTAGTACGCCTTCGCCCTGGGATCGACCTGGGTCGAGTCGATGGCGCGGATGGTAGCGTCGCACGCCTCGGGGACCGAGGAGAACCCGCCGGTGCCCACCTGGGCCAGCAGGGCGACGCCGAAGGCCGGTCCCTCGGTCGAGTTGAGCATATGCACGTCGCATCCATAGATATCGGCCTGGATCTGCCGCCAGAGCGGGTTGCGGGCTCCGCCGCCTGAGACGCGCACTTGCTCGATAGTCACGCCCATCTCGCGGATCAGCTCCAGGCTGTCGCGCATGGCGAACGTGGCCCCTTCGAGCAGGCTGCGGATCATGTGAGCCCGGCCGTGTCGGACCGTCAGCCCGATCCAGGCGGCCTTGGCATCGGGGTCGAAGTGGGGGGTCCGCTCGCCGGTCATGTAGGGGAGGAAGAACAGGCCCTCGGCGCCCGGGCCGGCCAGGGCCGCCTCGTCGGTCAAGAAGAAGTAAGGGTCGTCTCCCTTTTCCTTGGCTCGAGCGACCTCGGCCTTGCCGAGTTCGTTGCGGAACCACTGGAAGCTCCCCCCCGCCGCGAGGACGACCCCCATCACGTGCCAGGCACCCGGCACGGCGTGGCATCCGCGCTGGAGCCGACCGAGCGGGTCGAAGCCGAGCTGGTCGGCGTGCGCGAAGACGACTCCCGAGGTCCCCATGGTCGCCGAGACCACCCCCTGACGGACGATCCCGTTGCCGACCGCGCCCGCCGGCTGGTCGCCGCCCCCACCCACCACCGGCGTGCCGGCCTTGAGGCCGGTCGCCTTCGATCCCAGCTCGCTCACCCTGGCCGAGACCTCCGCACTCTCGTAGCAAGGCGGCAGGAGCGCCGGGTCGATCTGGAGCTTGCCGAGCAGCTCCTGGCTCCATCGCCGGTTGGCGACGTCGAGCAGAAGGGTCCCCGAGGCGTCGCTCACCTCGGTGGCATACGTCCCGGTCAGGCGGTATCGGACATAATCCTTGGGCAGCAACACCTGGCGGACGCGGTCCCAATGCTCCGGCTCGTGCTTGCGGACCCACAAGAGCTTCGGCGCGGTGAAGCCGGTCAAGGCCGGGTTGGCGACCATGCGGATCAGCGCCTCGCGGCCGCCGGCCTTCTCCTCGATCTCTCGGCATTCGGCCACGGTCCGCTGGTCGTTCCAGAGCAGAGCCGGACGGATGACGCGACCTTCCGCGTGCAGGAAGACCGAGCCGTGCATCTGTCCGCTCAGCCCGATCCCGGCCACGTCCTCCGCACGGACCTTGCCCGAACCCAGGACCTGCTGCACGGTGCGGACCGTCGCATCCCACCAGAGGTCCGGATGCTGCTCGGACCAGCCGGGCCTCGGATGGTCGCAGGGATACTCGGCCGTCGCCGACGCCAGGATCGTCCCCTGCTCGTCGATCGCCAGGGTCTTGGTCCCGGATGTCCCGATGTCGATGCCCAGCGTGATACTCATGGCCCGACCTCCCAACGCTCCCCGCACCGGAGTATCCGGGCCTCAACCCCCTCGGGGAGGCGGCGGGCCTCGGACGCGAACACTTCGACGGGGACCGTGTTGAATGTAAACATGTCGTAATGGTGAGGGACGACGAACCGTGGCCTGATGCGGGCCGCCAGGTCGACGGCCTCGGCCGCCGCCATGTTGCCGGGCACCCCGCGTGCCGGATCGCGCCCGTTGATCGGCAGGAAAAGGACGTCGAAGCGATCGGCGCCGAGCTGTGCCGGCAGCCCGTCGTAGGCCAGGCCGTCGCCGCTATGATAAAGCCTCAGCCCCTCGGACTCGATCACGTAGCCCAGATAAAGATGACGCCCGCGGTCGTCGGTGTCGAGCCCCTCGTGGGCCGACGGGATCGCTCGGACGCGGAATCCGGCACGTTCCAGGCCGTCGCCCGCATCGAGGCCGACGAGCCGGCCGGCCGGCAGTCCCATCGCGATCGCATGATCCCGGATGGACTCGGGCAACGCGAGCACGGCGCGGGGCGAGGCCGCCATGAGGGCGGGCAAGGTCCCCGGATCGAGGTGGTCCGAATGCTTGTGGCTGGCCAGGACCAGGTCCACATTCCGCAAGTCGCCGCCCCGGATGGGGGCCCTCGTCATGCGGATGTGCGGCCGGTCCGTCGCCTCGTACTTCTTCGTCAGGTGTTCCGAGAGATAGACGTCGATCGCCAGCAGCCCGGCGCGCGACTTGATGAGGAAGCCGCTCTGACCCAGCCACCACACAATCAGCGACCCCGGGGCCGGGAGAGGCCCTTCGACCTCCTCGATCAACTCAACACCTTGACGCACGGGTTCAATCATCGCTTCAGCTCATCGAGGACCCGCTTCACCCCTTCGACCATCGCCCAGGACTTGGCGACGGCGACGTGCCGGGCGGTCTGCGAGAATCCGCAGTCGGGCGTCACCGAAACGCGCCGCGCGTCGACGTGTTTCAACACCGCCCGCAACCGATCGGCGACCAGCTCGGCCGGCTCGATCCACGTGTTCTTGACGTCCACCAGCCCGACGGCGACGTCCATCGTCTCGGGCAATTGAGCCAGCAGCTCGACCTCGGACATCTCCCGGCTGGCGAACTCCAGCGCAAGCTGGTTCACCGGCACCCTGCCGATGTCCGGGAACAGGGGCCGGTAGGACCGGTGCCCGACGGCGCGTGCGCGGTAGTTCCCAAAGCACATGTGCATACTTATATATGAATCCGCGCCCTCGACGGTCCGTCCGATGACCTCCAGGAACCCGACGGAGGCATGGGGATGGCAGGCGAAGCTGGGCTCGTCGAGCTGGATGAAGTCGGCGCCGGCGGCGGCGAGCGACCTGAGCTCGGCGTTGACGATGGGGATTAGGGCCTCGGCCACCGCATCGCGATCGGCGTAAACCTTTCCGCCGTCAATGCATCCGGCCAGGGTGAATGGGCCGGGCACGGGCATCTTAACCGGCGCCGCGGTGTATTCGCGGAGCCGTCGATACTCCGCCACGACGCCCAGGCCGCCGGGAGCGGTCAGCGGTGCGATGCATCGATATCGGTCGCGCTGATCGTGCGCCGGTGCCCCCCAACGGCGGGCACACGGGATCGGTTCCAATCCCAGCAGATACTCGTAGAAGCCCAGATTGAAATCGACGCGCTGCATCTCGCCGTCGGTGATCCGGTCGAGCCCGGCGCGGAGTTGATCGTCGACGGCGAGGCGGACCGCGTCGCGTACGGCTTCATCGCGATCGGCCGGGCCGAATTGCTCCGGTTCGGCCTTCACGTCGGCCGCGAATTTCTCGAACCAACCCGGGAACGACCAGCTCCCGATCACGGTGGCCGGTATCTGGAACTCCGCCATCGCCGACAATCCTCCTCCCCGGTCCGATCCGCTCGTCCCCATGCCGCCACGATGATCGATCGAGCAGGACGGCCCCGACCGGCTGAAATGCCCCGACCGAACCGCCGACGGCCGCTCTACGTATTCTGGTACGAACCTCGAGCAATGGGAAGAGAACGGTTATCCCTCTCGCCGAATCCGGCTGTCAACAAAAGGAACCTGCAGATTCCGGATTTCTGCTACAGGAAGCATCCGGATCGAAGCCGCAGAGATCTTGCGGGGGTGGAATTCCCAATCGACCGTGCCGAGACGGCCCGGGAAAGGGAAAGAAAGCGGGTCTTCCGGATCGTGCAGGGCTCCTCCCGACTGTGTTATAATAGAGCGAACTCTAAGTGGATGAAACTGAATTGGGGCATAGGGTCCTGATCGAAGGTTCGGGGCTCGACGTCCGGCGGCGAGGTTTCGGCGACCGATTCAGCCGAGTAGTGCCACTCGAGAAGGTGCTGTGCCTTGGATCTGCTCCGCAAACTGATCGGGAGCCTGGGCTTCCTGCTCCTGGCTCCGTTGATCGCACCGCCCGCGCCGGCGGCCCAACCCCCTGGGCCGTCCGCGCCGCCGGGATCGGTCCAAGCCGCAGGGACCTCGTCGCAACCGCGTGGAGAGGTTCGTAGCCCATCCGATCGACACGACCTCAAATACTATGTGATCCTGGATTCACCCCGGGATCTCAACGAGCTCTTGCGGAAGATTCGCCATCCCGACCTGGAGATCAAGCAGGTCGATCGACCGATGGCCGACGGGATCCTCGACGGCCTGCCGGATGAGTTGCTCGCGAGACCGTCCTGGGTCGTCGAATCCGTCCGGGTCCGGGGCCGGGTCGTCGAGGAGTTCGCGATCCTCCAGGTGCTGATGACCATCGAGACGAAATCGGAAGGCCCGAGCTGGATACCGATCCGTCTGGATGACCAGAAGCTGTCCGTCGCGCGCGAGGGCAGCCGGGAGCTTGCCTTGCGCACGACCGGACGATCCCGATGGCAGGTCGAGCTGACCGGCCGTGGCCGGCATCTCGTCGAGGTCGATCTGCGGGCCGCCGTGATGGCAAAACCCGCCCGCAACGCGCTGGCGCTGGCGATCCCGGAAGCCGCGTCGACCTCCATCGACCTGGAGTTCGCCCGTCGCGAGTCGGACATCATCGTCGGCACGAATGAGGTCTTCCAGTCGTTCGACCTACCGGACGGCAAGGGGACGCGGCTCACCGCCCAGCTCTACCCCCGATCGAAGGTCGAGGTGAGCTGGGCCAACGACGCGGAGGCCGGCGGCCACGATCCCCCGCTCTTGACCGCACAGGGGGAAATCGCCCTGGACATTGACCCGGATCAGATGTGGATTCGATCGTCGTGGAAGATTCGTTGCGTCCGGGGCATGAGCCGGACGCTCGAGATCCGGGTGGACGACCGGGACGAGGTGACCGAGCTGAGGCTGGACGACCAGCAGACGGATGCGGCCGGCATCGAGGGTGCCCGCGGGTCCGGACGCCTGACGATCCGGCTAGGCGAGCCCCTCCGCCCGGACGCGCCGCCGCGACGGCTGGTCATGAAGACGCGACGATCGTACTCCAAGGCCCCCGGCCGTCGGATCGAATTCGTGGGATTCCGGTTCACCAACGCGCGGGAGCAATCGGGCGCGATCGGCATCACCCATAGCCCGAACCTCTGGATCAACGCGAGCGGGGCCCAGGGCGTCCGGCCGATCGAACTCGGGGGCCTGCCGGTCGATCTTCGCGAGCGGCCGTCGACGAGCCTGGCCTTCGAATTCCTCGACCAGCCCTTCGCGCTGCACCTCGACGTCGAGGACTCGCCGCCGCTGGTCCGAGCCCGGACGCGTACCCAGTTCCAGATCGGCGCGGACGTCGCGCGGAGCAGGGCGACGATCGAGCTGGAACGGGTCCGCGGCCGCCTCTTCGAAGTGGAACTGGGGATCGGACCCGGGCTCCAGGTGATCTCGGTCGGACCTAGTGAAATGGTCGAGGGGTGGAACCTGGTCGGGAAGCCATCGGGCCGGGGGCCGGCCGGGGCCGAGCCGATCGCACAGGCGCTGAAGATCCGCCTGACGTCCCTGGCCCGCGATCAGACCAAGGGGATCCTCCGGCTGGAGGGATACCAGCGAATCCCCGGGGACGGACCGGCGAAGCTCGGATTGTTCGCCCCCGATCCCTCGACCTCGGTCGCCGCCTCATACGAATTGACCGCCGATCGCCGCCTGTCGGTGGAGCTCGATGACGTCTCAGGGCAGTTCACCCGCGCGACCGAGCCCATCTCCCAGGTCAAGGCCCCTTCCACCGACCGAGCGTCGCCCTCTCCGCCCGGCGGCACGGCGGCGCCACCCCTGATCTTTGCCAGTAGCGGTGCTGTCCCGTCATTGCCCATCCGCATCACGCGCCATGCCCGTTCGGTCGTACAGCAGACCGTACTCTCGGCCAACCTCTCGCGACGCCTGGTCGACGTGGTCCAGGAGACGACATTGGTCGTCCGGCACGGGACCCTCGACTCGCTGGAGGTCCGCGTGCCCGCGGCCGTCGCCGATTACTGGGAGATCCTCGATCGAGAGATTGTCGACCGCGAGGAACTGGGCCGCGATCCGGATGGGTCGCGGCGATACCAACTGGTATTCGACCGGCCGGTGCTCGAGAAGACCTTGCTTCGGTTTCGCCTGCGCCTGCCGATCGTGCCCCATCTCGACGCGGTCGAATACCGCGGCGTGGCAATCCCCTGGATCTCATTCGAGGGGGCCGTCGCGGGGCTTGCCCGGTTCGAGGTTTCCTCGGCGCCGGGGATCCTCTACCAGGCGGACGAATCGGGCTGGATCAGCGCGACGGAGGACGGCCAGCCGAATCGGAGCGGAGAGGCCGCGACCTCCACCTTCAACGAGGTCGCGGGTGGACCCGGCGGTCCTTTCAAGTTCAAGGCATTGGCCCTCGATCCGGTCGAGCTGCCGCCCCTGGTCGTACCGCGTTTATTGATCCGATCGGTCAACGGCCTCGACGGTGCGATCCGGAGTCGTGCCCGCTACTGGGTCGAGACCCATGGTCCGGTCTTCTCGTTTGCTTTGCCCGAGGGGGCCCGCTGGATCGCCGCCCGGGTCGATGGACGGGTCAGCGACCAGGTGGACAGCGATGCAACTCGACCGGGCTACCGATTGCGGTTTCCCCCCGACGTCGCATCCCGCCCCGTCCTGGTCGAGCTGGAATATCAGGTCAATCGACCCGCCGACGGCTCGAGTTGGCAGGCCCCCGAACTCCTCGATGGCGGGATCGTCCTCGACACGCTCTGGGAGGTGGAGTTGCCGTGGGATCGTGCGATCGTCGGGGTTCCGCGGGGGTGGTCGGATGAGAATGAATGGTACTGGACCGGGCGGATCTGGAAGCGACGCACCTGGAAGGATGGGGCCGCGCTGGACCAGTGGCTCGGCGGGACCGCCGCTTCGTCGGCGAACGACGAGTTGCGCGAAGCGAGCCTCGACGACTCGCATCACCTCCTCTTTAGCCGGTCCGGTCCGCCGATCGCCATGAGCATCTGGATCGCGTCTCGCACCTGGATCGTCGTCGTCTGCTCGGGGCTGACGCTGATCCTGGGCTTCCTGGCGATCTTCACGCGCATCCGCTTCCGGACGGCCTGGGCGGTCGCCGCCGGCCTGGCGATCCTGGCCGCCGCCTTCTGGCATCCGAGCGTGACGCTGATGGTCCTGCAATCGGCATTCATGGGCGTGGCCCTGACGTCGCTCGCCCTCGTGATCGAACGCCTCCTGGACCGCAAGGAACCGCCGCCAATCCCGGCCCGCGATTCCGGCCCGTCGTCGGTCCAGACACACGGGGATGGGGATTCGGCATTGGATAAACCCGCGCCCGTCGGTTCGGACGACTCGACGGCGATCCGCGTCCGGGTCGCCTCGACGATAGATTTCGTCCCGGCGCCCATCGAAGGTGCCCTGGTCGAAGAATCGGCGAGGAGCTCGACGTTGGGGCGGGATTGAGTCCGCTCGCCCCGCACGGGGTTTCGTGGAAGGACCCCGTACTTTTCTCGGCATTCGGGCGTCCTGCCTTCTTCCCGGGATTCCCGCCAAGGTACCCATCACTTTCGTCGCGGAAACCCGATCGATCATGAGACCCCTTCCCGACGTTCCCTGGAGCAAGCCCCACCCGAAGGGCCCAACGCGCCGGTGCCGGTCCCCACGCCGAGGCGTCCTGCTGCTCGCGGCCCTGGCGACCCTGGCGCTCTCGGCCGCCTCGGATCCCGAAGTGGTCCCTGTTCATGTCCCGAGCAAGGACGTATCGAATTGGTTCAAGCCGGGTACCGAGTTGAGGGTCCTGTCGCCGAAGGAGTTCGACAAGCTGGTCGAGGCCGCGCGACGGGGGGCGGCCGGCCGCCGGCCGGGCGCGGGCCCGCGACTGATACGGGCGCGGCACCCGGCCCGAAGGGCCTCGGGGGTGCTGAACCGCCGGAGCGCGCTGGTGCTAGCACCACGGGGCGCC
>JBKQHM010000005.1:0-3696 GCA_052148775.1 Isosphaeraceae bacterium
TTCTTCGACGACGATGACCTGGCCGTGCGGGCGCGTCGGGCCGGTTTCGAGCTGCCGTCGCCCATGACCTGTTCGTCCACCATTTCGGCAGCCGGACGTTCGCCGGCAACGGCATCGACGCCGAGGCATTGCTGGATGAGAATGCACGGCGGTTCGCCGACAAGTGGGGGCAGGCGTTGCCTCGCGGCCGTCGCGTCGCCCTGCGGCCGTGGTCGCACGCGCCGCAACCCGCGATGACGGACGAGCCCGGCGCCTCGTCCGATCGAGGTCCGCGATCGGCGAGGGTCAGCTTGACCATGATCGTGAAGGACGAGGAGAAGAATCTCCCCCATTGCCTGGATTCGGTGCGCGGGATCTTCGACGAGATCGTGGTCGTCGATACCGGGAGCACGGACCGGACGCGGGAGCTCGCGCGAGAGTTCGGCGCCCGCGTGTTCGAATTCCCCTGGATCGACGATTTCGCCGCGGCGCGGAACGCGTCGCTGGCCCACGCGACCGGAGACTACGCCTTCTGGCTCGATGCCGACGACGTGATCGACCCGTCCCGTCGGGAGACGTTGCGGGCGCTGCTCGACGGCTTGAAGGCGGGCGAGCCGGCCGGGTACGTGGTGCGATGTGCCTGCGACCCCAGCCCCGACGGCAGCGGCGGCGAGACCGTCGTCGATCACGTCCGGCTGTTCCCGCTCCGCGACGACGTCCGATGGACCTACCGCGTCCACGAGCAGATCATGCCCGCCCTCCGCCGCGCCGGGATCCCCGTCCGATGGACCGACCTGGTCGTCCGGCACACCGGCTATGTCGACCTCGCCCTCCGCGGGCGGAAGCTCGATCGCGACGCGCGGATCCTGCTCGAGGAGTTGAAAGACCGGCCGGACGACCCGTTCGTGCTGTTCAACCTCGGCGCGATCGCCAACGAGCGCCGCGACTGGAACGGGGCGCTGAGGTACCTGACTCGGAGCCTCGCCGGGTCGGCGCCGAGCGACTCGATCACGCGGAAGCTGTACGCCCTGATCGCGCGGGCACACCAGATGATGGGCGATACGACCGCCGCGCTGCGGACGTGCGCCGAGGGCCTGTCCCTCGACGCCCGGGACGCCGAGCTCCTGTTCCGCAAGGCGGTGATCCACCGCCATCGCGGCGAGTCGGCCGAGGCCGAACAGAGCTGGCGTCGCATCCTGGGCCTGAGTCGCCCGGAGCAGTTCGCCAGCCTGGACATGGGCATCTACGGCCACCTGACCCGGCGCAACCTGGCCGTGCTGGCCGCCGAGCGCGGCGATCCCGCCGAGGCGTCGCGGCTATGGCGTGAAGTCCTCGCCGAATGCCCCGGCGACCGCGAGGCACTCGCCAAGCTCGACCACCCCGAGCGATCTCGCATCGAATCAGGCAGCGGACCGAGCTTCGCGATCTCAACCGGATCCTCGACTCGTCGGCAAGGCTGTCCCATCGGAATGGATTCCATTCCACGACCGGGCGACTCCACGTAGAACCGAATGGATTCCGTTTTCTCCAAGCCTTCGCGAGATGACGCTCCCGGCAAACGTTCACCGTACTCACCTGGGGGGGATTCCCCCCTGCAAGAGCCCCACGAGTCGGAACCCCCCTGAATTCCCCTTCGTAGGTTCGTCGTGACCATCATTTCTGATTGACCCTTGCCTGAAGGACTCCAAATATTGTGTTCTAATGTACATTGAAAGCCCCAGGTCGCGTCGAAAAATAGGGCTTCTCGGCGCGCAGACTCTTGCTTTTTTCGAATTCTTCTATCTGCTGGTGAGAGCAAGGTTTCGGGACGCAAATGGCCTCCGTTCCGCGATAGGTGCATTAATGTTTTTTGAAAGTGGCGGCATACTATTATTATGCGATCGCACACAACGACTTCCGACCCAGATTCGTCCGAGCACCAATCCTGCTGGCGGCCCCATCATCGATCACGTCTCGCGACAAATTGGTCATCATCGCCGACGAGCGGATCGACCCGCGATGGGGTCCGAAGTCGTTGCTAGCCTTGGGGATCGAGGTTGAGAGCACTCCGAGAATGGAGCAAAAGAGTGCAAACCAGCGCAATGGTCCGGGGTGGACGACCCCTCCTTCGAAATGAACGAGCCGCCGCTCACACTTGGACCAGGTCGATTGTCGGATTGTTGAGTCACCAACCGCGGTGCCTCGTCATCTCGATGGAGGCTCCGTTCGCCTCCTCGACGCGGACTGGTAAAATCGGATGAGATTCGGCCTTTGATCGATCGGTTGGAACCCGAGGTATCGTTCGGGTCCGCCGACGCTTCTGTCGCTCTGTCGGAGACTTCCTCGTATGCGGATCATCGCGGGACAGCGGCGCGGGCATAAGATCGACGGTCCCCGTGCGTCGACCGGGACGCGGCCGACCCGTGACCTGATCCGCGAGGCGCTCTTCAATATCCTCGGAGACCTGGTCGTCGACCGCCTGGTGGTAGACCTCTTCGCCGGGACTGGGGCGCTGGGATTGGAGGCGCTCAGCCGAGGGGCCCGACAGGCCCTGTTCGTCGAGCGAGATCGGGAGAACGTCGGCCTGATTCATCGCAACATCGCCACGCTCCGATACCAGGACCGCGCCCAGGTCCGCCATGCCGACGCCTACCGATGGGCCAGGACGTTCGAGACGACCGACGGTCTCCCGGTCGTGGTCTTCCTCGATCCGCCGTATCGCGAGTATGAAGTCCAGGCCCAGAATGTGAACCGGATGCTCGCCCGGCTTGTCGAGAAACTACCCCCGAGTTCGGCCGTGGTGCTGGAGTCGTGGCGGGATCTTGATGGGCGGACCCTCCCGGAATTCGCAACCTGGGATATCCGTCGCTATGGGAGTTCGCAAGTCGCGCTCAAGATCGTCTCGGAGCGACTGGGAGGGATCGAGGGCCCGGACTCGTCGGCCGGCCCGACGGTGGGTGGTGAAATCCTCACTCCTCCCAACCCGGAGGACGGCCTCGATGATTGACAACTGCCCGAACCGCGGCTTTGCATGGAAAGTCGTCGAGCGGCTTCAGAAGGCTGGCTATCAGGCCCTCTGGGCGGGCGGTTGCGTCCGCGACCTGATCCTGGGCCAGGAGCCTGCGGATTACGACGTGGCGACCTCGGCGACTCCGGAAGAGGTCATGAACGTCCTGCCTTATCGGTCGGTCCCCGTCGGGATCTCGTTCGGCGTGGTGCGCGTCCTCGACCCGCGCCATCACGGCGTCGAGGTTGAGATCGCCACCTTTCGCAGCGATGGGGCCTATGTCGACGGCCGGCGACCCGAGTCGGTCGTCTTCGGCTCACCCGATCTCGACGCGGCCCGGAGGGATTTCACGATCAACGGGATGTTCCTCGATCCCATGACGAATCGTGTGATCGACCATGTCGGGGGTCGCGAGGACCTGGAGCGTCGAGTGCTCCGCGCCATCGGCGACCCCTGGGCGCGTTTCCGCGAGGATCGGCTGCGGCTCCTCCGCGCCGTCCGCCTCGCGGCAAGGTTCGGGTTTCAGATCGAGGCCGAGACCGCCGCGGCCATTCGCACGATGGCCCCGCAGGTGGTCGAGGTCTCGGCCGAACGGATCGCCCAGGAACTGCGACGGATGCTCGTCCATCAGACCACGTCATTGTTCTTTCATACCAGTGGCTTCCATATTCAACGTCAAGTACTTATTAGAATTTACGGAACTGTTCTCTCTTTTAATCTTTGACTTATAT
>JBKQHM010000006.1:0-17112 GCA_052148775.1 Isosphaeraceae bacterium
CCGCTCCGGGCACTCCCGAGCCGAGCGATTTCGGCGTCTGGCTCAGCGTCCCCTCCGATCCGAACCTGCGTACCAGCCGGGCCACCTACCTGAACAAGGCGTTCGGCCTGCTGGAATCCGGCGGGCGCCTCTACCCGGGCAGCTACCCGACCCCGGCGCCGGCCGGAAAATCCGCGACTCCGGCGAGCGGCGGCGCGGTGACTGATCCCTATGCCTCGGGCCATCCGCCTCCGGAGATTTATGGACTGTCCAGCGGTGTGATCGGCCTCCGCGTCTTCCCGAACCCGAACTTCGACAACAAGGCCCGCAAGAAGTGGGACGCGAAGCGCTATTACACGGATCCGGATTACTACAACGACTCCAAGCTGGTCCGACCGTTCCGCGTCGGGATGGCCTGCTCGTTCTGCCACACCTCGTTCCACCCGCTGAATCCCCCCCGCGACATCACCGATCCGGCCTGGGAGAACCTCTCGGGCAACATCGGGGCCCAGTACCTCCGCATCCGCGCGATCTTCGGCAACCTGATGACGCCGAAGAGCTTCGTCTACCACGTGCTGGACAGCCAGCCGCCCGGGACCATCGACACGTCGCTGATCCCCTCGGACAACATCAACAACACGAACGCGATGAACGCGATCTTCGGCGTCCCCGAGCGGGTGGCGGTCTCGTTCATGAACCCCCAGGAGAAGGTCACCGCCAACAGCGCGACCTTGCCGACGCTCTTTACCGATCAGGAGATCTCCGGCGGCAAGGTGCCCCAGGCCCTCCTCGACGCGATCAAGGCGATACCGACCTCCAACAGCAATCCGCGATACGTCCCGCGCATCCTCTTCGACGGCGCCGATTCGATCGGGGCCTATGGGGCGCTGGCCCGCGTCTTCCTCAACATCGGCTCGTACTGGGAGCAGTGGATCCGGATCCACGACCCGCTGGTCGGCTTCCGGCCGCAGGAGCCGTTCCTGCTGGCCGATTGCAAGGCCCATTCGGTGTACTGGAACGCGACCATGCTCCGGGTCACCGCCTTGCGCGACTACTTCCTGCGGATCACCCCGCCGATGCGGCTCATGGACGTCAAGGGCGACATCGATCGGACAAAGCCAATCGACGTGGCGGCGCTTCGCGCGCGGGCCGACAAGGAGGGGGGCGATTACGCCAAGCTACTCGCCGAGGAGAAGGCCAAGCGGATCGACACGACCAAGCTGGCCCACGGTCGCAAGGTCTTTGCTCACAACTGCATCGTCTGCCATTCGAGCATCCAGCCGCCCGATCGGTTCGAGGCTTTGGCGAAGCAATCGGCGGGAGGCGAGTTCTGGGACCACGACCCCGGTCGATGGATCCGGGACGAGGCGTACCTGAAGTGGGCCGAGGCGGCCGTCGAAGAGCCGGATTTCTGGCAGAAGAACTTCCTCTCGACCGACTACCGGATTCCGATCAACCTCGTCCAGACCAACTCCGCCCGCGCCATGGCGACCAACGGCATGACGGGCCATATGTGGTCCGACTACAGCTCGGCGGATTTCCAGAAGTTGCCGTCGGTCGGGTCCATACCGTACTTCAACCCCTTCCTGGGAGAGAGCGGCGGTGACGACCAGTACACTCCGAGGCACAAGGCTCCCGACGGGGCACCGCCGGGGGGAGGAGGACCGGGGTTCTATCGCGTTCCCACCTTGATCTCGATCTGGACGAGCGCACCGCTGTTGCACAACAACAGCCTGGGATTGTTCAATAATGACCCGTCCGTGGACGGCCGGCTGTTGGCCTTCGACGACGCGATCCGCAAGCTCCTGTGGCCCGAGAAGAGGCTCCTGAGTTCGAGCTACAACGGGGCGACCGCGGATCGGCTCGCGAAGGACCACGGGCTGATCTGGCGGACCCCCGAGGAGACGTATCTGACGCTCCCCGCCCGCGAGGTCCCCGGGATCCTTTCCTCGCGGTTCGCGCCTCTGATGCGCCTGCTGGATTGGTTCCCCTGGCTGTCGGATTTCCGCTGGTTGTTTCTCCCGGCCGCGCTGATCGTCCTATCGTTCGTCGTGCTGTTCCGTTGGCCAAGGGGGAAGGTCAGAGTCCTGGCGGGATACGTCCCGCTGGTGCTCGCGCTGGTGATCGGGTTCCTGATCTACTTTGTAAACGGTCGGCTGGGAGACTTCCGCCTCGGGCCGATCCCCAAGGGGACCCCGGTGAACCTCCTGGCGAACCTCAACCCCGATGCCGAGCCGGCCGACGTCGTGAGCGCCATCAAGGTCACGTCGGAGGCCCTGGGCGAGATCCAGTCGAAGCAGCTCGGCGAGTCCGAGGCGACGAAGGTCCTCAGGGAACGGGTCGCGCCCGCGCTGATGAAGGTCAATCGCTGCCCCGACTTCGTGATGGATAAGGGCCACTATTACGAGTGGTTCAATACGATGACCGACGCGGACAAGGATGCGGTGATCGAGCTCCTCAAGACATTCTAGAACGCGATATGAGCCTCTCGCTTCTGTAGCTGGCCTCTGCGAGGCCCGCGGTTCAACTCCGGGGTCACAGACCTCGGCTACAGCCGAAGAATCGGGGAAAATGGGGTTATCGTTCATGGCACGCTCCAGGTGCTACCCTGTGATTCTCTCACATCGATAACAAGGGTGGTTTCTCCATGAGTGACGGTTCCGGCGACCGCGTGTCCGAGGAGTTCGATTACATCATCGTCGGTTCCGGTGCCGGAGGCGGTCCGCTCGCCGCCAGGCTGGCCCTGAACGGCTTCCGCGTCCTGCTGATCGAGGCGGGTTCCAGCGGGACGGCCGTCTCTCCGCCGGCGGCGTCGCCCGAGGTGAGCCTCGTGCCGGCGTTCAGCGCCGTCGCCAGCGAGGATCCCGAGCTGAGCTGGGAGTTCTTCGTCAAGCATTACGACGTACCTCCGGCGGGCCAGGATCCGAAGTGGCACATGCCCGGGCCGGGCCAGGACGCGAGCCGCGAGGGCATCTTCTACCCGCGGGCCTCCGCGCTCGGCGGATGCACGATCCACAACGCCATGATCACCATCGCCGGCCCGGATTCGGACTGGGACAACCTGGCCGATTACCTGGACGACGACTCGTGGCGATCGGAGCGGATGCGCCCTTACTTCGAACGCCTGGAGCGCAACGACTACATCGGCAAGCCGACGCCGATCCCCACGACGGTCTGGGGACGCATCCGCGACAGTATCAAGTGGCTCTTCGGCTTCGACGCCGATTACACGGGCGGCAAGCACGGCTTCGCGGGCTGGCTCCGGACGTGCGTGACCGATCTCGAGATCGGGCTCTCCGACAGCCAATTGATCAAGATGATCAAGGCCGCGCTCCTGCAATCCAGCCTGGCCGGGCTCGAACGCGCCAACACGCTGGTCAAGGATATCTTCCGGGGCAACATCCAGCGTGACCTCGACCCCAACCACGCGCTAACCCAGGCGAGGCATCCCGAAGGGGTGGTCTTGATCCCGACGGCGATCTGCGGCAAGTCGACCCCGATCCAGTTGGACCCGGCGAGGCCGGATGTCCGGCGCGGGCGTCGGTCGAGCCCGCGGGAATTGCTGATCGAAGTACGGCAGGCGCACCCCGATAAGCTCGTCATCATGACCGAATGCCTGGTGACGCGGGTCCTGTTCGAGAATGCGGAGACTCCCCGTGCCGTCGGCGTCGAGCTGCTTCGGGGGGCCCGACTCTACCGCGCCGATCAGGCTCCCAGCTCGGAACCGGGCACGCAGGAAAGGGTCTTCGTCAAGCGCGGCGGCGAGGTGATCCTCAGCGGCGGGTCCTTCAATACCCCGCAGATCCTGATGCTCTCCGGGATCGGCGAGGGCGGCCAACTCGCGTCGATCGCGGACGCGGCCGGAGACCCCGAACTGTGCTGCCTCCGCGACGGTGACTCCGGGGTCATCCGCGATGGGGACGGTCGGCCGAGGCGCGTCCATCGGCCCGGCGTGGGACGCAACCTCCAGGATCGCTACGAGGTCACGCTGATCAGCGAGATGAAGGAAGACTTCAGCCTGCTCAAGGGCGCCACCTTCAACCTGCCGGACCCGACGACGAACGCGCAACCCGATCCCCCCTTGAAGGAATGGGGCGAGAAGGGGACGGGCCTGTATTCGACCAACGGCGCCGTCCTGGGGATCTTCAAGCGATCGAAGCCCGACCTCGCCCAGCCCGACCTCTTCATCTTCGGGGTCCCGATCCCGTTCCCGGGCTACAAGATCGGCTACTCGGACGTGGGTAGCAAGCACAAATACTTCACCTGGGCGATCCTCAAGGCGCATACGCGCAACCACGGGGGCACGGTCCAGCTCCGGAGCGTCGACCCTCGGGATACGCCGCTGATCAATTTCCACTATTTCAACGAGCTCGACCGGCCCGGCAAATCCATGGAAGATCCGGACTTGCTCGCCGTCCTCGACGGGGTGAAGTTCGTCCGAGGGATCACCGGCCATGCCTGGTGGGTCGTACGGAAGGAATTCTATCCCGGGAGTGAGGCGGTGCCGACCGGTGACGACGCGAAGATCAAGGATTGGATCCTCCGGGATGCCTGGGGACATCACGCCTGCGGGACGTGCCGGATGGGCCCGGACGGCGATGAGAACGCGGTCCTCGACGCCCGGTTCCGCGTCCGTGGCGTTTCGGGCTTACGCGTCGTGGACGCCTCGATCTTCCCGAACATCCCCGGCTATTTCATCGTCACGAACATCTACATGGCGAGCGAGAAGGCCGCCGACGTCCTGATCGAGGACGCCCGGGATGCCCGCGACACGATGCCTGAATATCCCCGGGCCCTCCGCGATCGGGAGGCCGAGGCGCTGCGGCTGCGCCGAGGCGCAGTCGGTTCCGACCCGTTGGTCCACGACGCGGCCCCGCCGCCGCCCACCGTCGATGCCGTGACCTGGGACGAGAGCGTGACCGGACTGGCAATCTCCGGCGGCGGGGTCCGCAGCGCGACATTCAACCTCGGTCTCCTCCAGGCCATGGCAAGCAGCCGATGCCTGCGACGGGTCGACTTCCTCTCCACGGTCTCCGGCGGCGGCTACATCGGATCATTCCTGGGCCGATTCTATGACCGCCTCCGGGTGAACCCGCTCCTCGGCAACGTCGGCCGTCCCGGTCACCCGTCGCCGTCCCTCGTCGAGCAGGAGCTGATCGAGCCGGGCTCGCCCGAGATCGACTGGCTGCGCCGGCAGAGCAACTACCTCGCCCCGAACGGAGCCGGGGGTACACGACTCGACGCGGCCGGGTTCCTCCGGAACTTCCTCACCGTCCACTTCGTGGTGGGTGTCCTGATCTTCGCGCTGTTCGGCCTGGCCAACGCCGTTCTCTACGGCCTCTTCGATCCGACGACGGCCGGGCTCGGCTTCGTGATGATCGGCGGGGGGGACATGCCAATCGGCCACCTGGTCCAGACGTTCCTCGGGCCATTCTCCAGCCCCTGGTTCGTCTTCTTCGAATTGATCCTCTTGTTCCTGGCGCTACCGCGGGCGGTCGGCTACTGGATCGTCTCGGAGGAAGACCACGGGCGATTCCAGGGGCCGCCGCTCGCCATCCTGTTCATCGTGGCGACCACGCTCGTCGTCCTCGGGGTGTGGGACGGCTTCGCCTACGAGCCGCTCCTGCTCGGGCTGGCGTTGTTCAGCACCTTCATTCAGGTGGAGATGGCCTGGTACCGCGGGGATCTCCGCGAGGACGCGCTCGGCACCGGTAGCGTGGAGACCCAACGGCTGCGCACGCGGAACTATCTCACATCCGACCTCGGGCTGGCGCTGGCGCTCGGCGCCGGCGCGCTCGGCTTCGCGGTCGTCGACACGATCGGCCATGGACTCCAGCAATACGTCGCGAGCAATCAGATTTATGTCAAGGCTTTCGCGATGTTCCTGGTCGCCGCCACCGGACTGGCCTTCGTGTCGCGGATGGCGGCCAACTGGGTCTCGGCCAAGGGTAAATCCGACCCGGATTCCACGACCGTCCTCGCCTTCTCGGAACAGATCCTCGCCGGCTTGCTCGCCTTGGGCTTGTTCGCGGTCTTCCTGGTCCTCTATTCGTTCGCGGCCCATTCGGTCTACCAGGGCGGTACGGCGCTGGCGGCGGGCCTGGGCGCGACGGCGCTGGCCTGGTTGATCTCGCTGATCCTCACCCACCCCAAGGCGTTGGCGGTCGTGAACCGTTCTTCGCTGGCCCAAGAGTACGGTGCGCGGCTCTCGCGCACCTATCTGGGCGCGTCGAACCCGGCCCGGCGACATCCGCGAGGGGCGAATGTCACCGAGGTCATCCCCGGCGACGATGTGGCGTCGATCCTCAATTATCGACCCCACGAGGCGGGCGGCCCGATCCATCTCCTCAACATGACGGTCAATCAGACGGTCGATTACACCTCGCTCCGCGGCATCCGAAGCCGCAACGGCGAGAACCTGGCGGTCACCTCGCTGGCGATGACCATCGGTAAGGTCTGGCACGCGGGCTGGGCGGAATCGTCCGCGGCCGGCCACCTCGATCGAGGCCATACGCCGATCGTGCCCCTCGGGCATCGGCCGGGCGAGGAACATCCCCTGATCGACGTGACCGGCGTCCCGGCGCAACGGGTGGAGGTGCTCTCGTTGCAGCAGTGCGTGGCGCTCTCGGGTGCGGCCGTCGGGCCCGGCCTCGGCCAGTCCACCAGCCTGGGGACGGCCCTCCTGTTCGGCCTGGCGAACGTACGCACCGGATACTGGTGGGACAGCGGGATCTCCGAGGCGGCTCGTGCCGGATTCCCCAGGCTGAGCTTCCTCAGGCGGCTCCTCTATCTCATCCCGCGCGCCTTCCTGACCCAGTCCCTCCTGATCTCCGAGTGGATCGCCATCTTTCCCGGCCCCTGGAAGCGCTACTGGAATGTGTCCGACGGCGGGTTCTTCGAAAACCTGGGAGGGTACGAGCTGATCCGGCGACGGATCCCGCGCATCATCCTCTCCGACGCCGGCCAGGACCCGGACTATGTCTTCGCCGACTTCGGCGACCTCGTTCGCAAGGCCCGGATCGACTTCGACGCCTCCATCGAGCCGTTCCCGGCGCAGGAGCTCGACCAGTTCGTGACCGCCGGGGTGCTCCCCGAGGAGGTTCGCGAACGGCTGGGGACGCTCGAGGAGCTGAAGCCTCGAACGGATCCGAAGGGGAACATCACCGGTCCCGCGCGGAAGCACGCCGCGCTCTACCGGGTCCGATACCAGACCGGGCCCCGTCGCTCTTCCTTGATTCTGTACGTGAAGGCGACGATCACCGGCGACGAGAGCGCCGACGTCAAGGACTACTCGGACATGCATCCCCAATTCCCGAACGAGAGCACCATCAACCAATTCTTCGACGAGGCGCAGTGGGAGAGTTACCGGAGCCTCGGCGAGCACGCGGCCTCGCCGCTCTTCGCGGATCCGGCGTGGTTCTGGTCCCTCCCGCTCTGAGGGTCACGCTGTTGCGGATGCGGCCGGCTTCCTCGACGGGCCTCCGGCCGCCAGGCCCGCCAGGAGTGCCGTGCCTGCCGCAACGCACAGATAGATGAGCATGCGAGGGAGCCATTCGGAAGGGATCTGTTCGAAGGTGCGCATCAGGGGGAATGCCAGGGAGTTGGCGGTCTCGAAGGCGACGGTACCGATGAGGGCCCCGAACATCCCGCCGAAGATGGAGCCGCCCAGGGCCGACCGATTCCCCAATCCGAGACCGAGGCCCGATCCGGCCGCGGCGCCGAGCCCGGCGAAGATGACCGCGTGGGCGAAGAAGAGCACGAGCAAGCCCTGCTCGGGATCCAGGTATTGATAAAACAGCGGGACGACGGCATAGGACAGCCCTCCACCTACGGCCGCGCCGGCGATACCCCCCCCGACCGCGCCGGAGACCGCGGTCCGCGGTGAGCCGCCCGCCAGTCCGCCCGCCAGCCCGAGGCAAACGCCCAGCGCGAGCCCGAGCAGGCCGAATGATGCCGCCGCCTTCCTCCGCTCGACGATGCGCATCGCGTCGCCCTGGATCCGGGCCGTCACGTTCTGCTTCTGGTAGCCGCTGATCTTCTTGTAGTCGGCCGGATAGACGATCGCATCCTCGATCCGGAACATGTTGAACATGGCTTCGCCCCCGGCCCAGGCGATCAGGCCGGCGACCAGGCCGGCCCCGAGCGTCAGCAGCCAGAGGGGGAGCCAGGACCCCCTCCTCATCACCGCGGGACCTTGTGAGCCCGGGACTTCGGGTCCGTCCAATGGGCTCTGGGACGGCGTCGGGCTGGAGTTCGTTTGGATCTCTTCGTCGTTCATGGTAGGCCCCTACAGGACATCAATGGTGACGGGGAAAAGGTCCGAGGCCCTGTCGGGGCCATCACCTTGAGGAAAGACGCCGATGTCCACCGGCCCGTATCGGCCGGTAGGTGGTCCGCGTTGGCTCGCGCTTCTTGCTTGGTACGGACCGCGCAGATTCCACGAGGCGCGCCCAGTGCTCGGGAGCTGCGCGAGTTGCAGCTATCCTATCAAGAACATCCCGCCAGGCGGGAGAGAAAGACTTTGCCGCCGGGCGAGTCATCCCGACGTTCTCCCTCTGCCGAAACTCGCGAAATGAATTTCCTAGAAAAAACGTTTAACATTTTGCGAAGCGATGGCTATCCTTGTTTTTCATAAAGTCTTCGTTCCTCTCTCACGCTGTGTCCATCCATCATTGGAATGGGCTGACCTGTTTTCATTTTCATCCAGATGCTCGACGTTGCAGGTGGCGAGGTAGCCATATCAGCTCCCTGAGTTCATGCATAGGAGGCAAGAGCCATCCATGAAGTCGAAGATTCGATCGCTGTTGGTCCTATCGGTCGCCATGACTGTCATCGGGGCAGGCGTCTGGGGTTGTAGCCAGGCCGATAACCCGACTCCGGTGAAGGCGGAGCCGCCCCCTGCTCCCAAACCCGAGGAGCTCAAAGTGCCCAAGAATAAGGCCACCAAGTCGGAGTACGGGGCGGGCGCCCGATACAAGAAGGCCATGAACAAAGGGGAGTAAGCCCGGCAACGGATGGGGTCCGTTGTTGATTGGCGTCAAGGTCTGATTGCTCCAGACGTTTCATCATCTCTTCTCCAAAGGAAACTCCCGATGAGACTGAACAAATGGATGTCCCGAGGGCGTCCGATCGGCTTCACGCTAATCGAGTTGCTCGTCGTGATCGCGATCATCGCGGTCCTGATTGCACTCTTGCTACCGGCCGTACAGGCGGCACGCGAGGCGGCCCGACGCGCCCAGTGCACCAACAACCTGAAGCAACTGGGCCTGGCGGTGGCGAACTACGAATCCGCCGTGGGAGCCTATCCCCAGGCTTATGCCCAGACCGGGTTCGCGGGTTACAACACGGCCGGTGATTCCGGCTGGGGAAACTGGAGCATCCATGCCCTTGTACTGGCTTACATGGAAGGCGGCCCCGTCTACAACGCGATCAATTTCAGCATCGCGTCGGCGGATAATCTGGACAATGGCACGCAGGCCACGGCGATCGGCACGCGGGTGAACTCGTTCCTCTGCCCGTCCTCGCAGCTCCCGGTCGGCACCATGTATTGCTGCCTGGGCGTGGCACCGTTCAACCAGATCCGGTTCCCGGGCAACAACTACTGGGGCTCGGTCGGGGCGTCCGTCGAGGCATGGCCGAGCAACGGGGTCCAGCCTCCGGGGCTCTTCTCCATCGTGGGCCCCGGCGATCCGGGTACCGTCAAGGTTGCCAGCGTGACCGATGGCACGAGCAACACGATCGCCTTCGGCGAGTGGAAGATCGGCGACTTCAACTCGAGCCAGCTTTCGCTCCAGGATGCGATCGATATCCTCCAGAACTCGGTGGGCACTTTCGGTAGCTGGAATCCCATCCCGCAGAGCAGCATGCCGGCCGCGACCCTGCCGGTGTTCACGACCTTCCTCCAGACGTGCCAAGGCGCGGCTCCAGGCTCGATCGTCGGTAGTAGCAACTGGAAGACGAACAAGAGCAACCTGGGTCGCGAATGGGGCCAGGGGATGTTCGGTCATACCATGGGGACCACGCTGCTCGGTCCGAATTCGTCCTATTACAACTGCAACATGGAATCCTGGGGCGGCGATTTCGACGCGCCCGGCATGTATAACCTGAGCAGCTACCATCCCGGTGGGGCCAATGTCGCCTTCGCCGACGGCTCGGTCCGCTTCATCAAGTCGAGCATCGCGATGAACATCATGTGGTCACTGGGCTCGAAGGCCGGTGGTGAGGTCCTCTCGTCCGACCAGTATTGAACGAGGCTCGCCGTCATGGCGAACCGATTACCGCGCCGAGATCGAGGGTCAAGCTCGCTGCTTCGCCCTCTGTCTCGACTTTGCGCGCTCCTTCCGGAATTGCGAGTGACTTGCTCATGTCGCGTCGTCTGACCTGGCCGCGCCGGATCGGCACCAGACTGATCATCGGCATGGTCCTGGCGATCCTGGCCGTCGGGATTGCCGATCGGTACCTTGGGAACCGCGCAATCTGGCGTCGCGGGATCGTGCGTCGCCAGGAATCCGAGGCCCTCACGCAAGGCCATCGGTTCCTGGAGCGGGGCCAGAACCGACGGGCCATTCAGGCCGTCTCCGGGATCCCGGACGGCAGCTCGTCCGAGGCCGAAGCCCTGACGATTCGCGGGCTGGCCGAGGCGAATCTCGAGGAGGTCGGCGCGGCACGTCGGGACCTCGAACGCGCCTGGCAGCTCCAGCCCAACGCGGCGGCGGCCCGCGTCCTGGCTGCCATCTATTTGAGCGCCTTCGAGAACGATCGCGGGCTCCAGATGCTGTTGAATGCCTCGCGGATCGACACGAAGGATTTCCGGCCCTGGTATGCGATGGGGGAACTGGTCTACCTCCGGCTCCGCCATTATGATCTCGCGATCGACGCATTTCAGGAGGCCCTCGATCGCCTTCCCGGCCACGTCGAATCGCGCATCGGGCTGGCCGATGCGCTGGTCAAATCGCATCGTTCCGAAGAGGCCGAACCGATCTTGAAAGGCGTGCTGAAGGAACGGCCGGACGATCCGCGCGCCTTGACGCTGGCCGCCGAGGTCGCCCTCGACCTGGGCCGTGACGAGGATCCCGGTGGTCTCCTCGAACGGTCCCTTGCCATCGATCCGGACCGTCGCGATACGCTCGTCCTCCACGCCCGGGTGGAACTCCGGCGGGGCCATGCCAAGCAGGCATTGGCCGAGGCGGAACGCGCGTGCTCGCTCGAGCCCAACGACCTGGCGGTGTATAGCTTGCTGAGCTCGATCCAGGCGGCCCTGGGCCTGAAGGATCAGTCGGTTCGTACTCTCGCCCGACGAGGCGAGGTCGAGCGGCGGAACCAGAGGATCGAGGGCCTCATGCAAGAGATCCTGAAGCATCCGGATGACCCGGAACCCCGTTACCGTCTCGGTCGTACTGCCACGGAGGCGGGCATGAAGGCTCTGGCCCTCCAGTGCTATCAGGCGGCACTGGCGCTGGCCCCGGACTGTCAACCGGCTCGCCAGGGATTGATCGAGCTCGGATTCCCCCGTTCCCAGCTCCCTCCCGAGACCGCGAATCGGTCGACGATGCGCACCGACACGCATCGTTAGAGCGATTAACGGTTGTATTGACAGCGCGATAGGCCGAGCTTCCAGCGGCCCTTCAGGCCGCCGGAGATGGGGGTATGCCGGTGACCCCGGGTTGCACCCGGGGCTGTCTCCTGCGGCCCGTCAGGCCGCCAGAGATGGGCTGTCATTGTGTGTGCAAACCAACCGTGAGGCGCTCTAGCCACATCGCATGCGAGACGATCAGTGCCACTTGACCCTGGAGAGGATGAAGCGAGCGGTGTCGCGATTCTCATCGATCACGCGATCCCATTCGTTGCCGTAGAGATTCGCATTCTGCCCATCCATCGGGGTCGCGGGCAACCAGAGGTCCGGCTTGAGGCCGCGGATGAGTTCGAGGGATTCCAGGTAATCCTCCGCATCCGCTTTCGACCGGCCGATCTCCGAGGCAAACCCCGCCAGGGACCGCGGCGTGATCTTGATGGGGATTCGCCCGGAGAACAGGATGCTCTTCCCGGCCCATTCGATCTGATAGGCGATCGGCGCGAAGCTCCGTCCTCGTAGCGGGATGGGAGTCACCTTGAACCAGCCTCGGGCCGATAGCTCGGTCGCCGTGATGAGGATCGTCCCTGCCGGGCAGGAGTTTTTCAGGGCCTCGAGCGTGGTCGGCGGTGCGACGATTTGAGCATGGGTCGCCTCGACGATTTCCTTGATTCCTGGCCAGATTTCCGCTCCACCCGAGGTGAGCAAGATCGCCGTCGGGTCCGTCGGCTCTCGACCGAGTTCTCTCAGTCGCATCTTCACGAATTCGCACAGGCCGCTTCCACCCGTCGCGTCGACGAGGAAGAAGCGCGACGCGGAGAAGAAGCCATAGATCGCTCGACCGCCGAAATCACCCAGGTAGTAGAGGTCCGGCAGGAGCTGTTTGGGAACGCCATCCAGGAAGTCGGCCCCGTCGGTCTCGTAGCGGGTCACCAGCGTCTCCATCTCGCGGACGCCGTCATCGAGGATCGCCTGCCAACGTTGTTGCGAGAGGGCGGCGCTCTGGGGAGTCGCGTCGCCTGCCGGGTGGCCGGGTAAGACGAGGTCGGGGACAGGCATCGCCCGCAGTTGGCGGAGGGAGTTCAGGTAGTCCCTGGCGTTGCCCCGGTATCGAGGGGCCAGGTAGGCCGAATACGTACCAAGCGGTGTGCCAGACTCGTTGCGAGATTTCTCGGGGCCGGAGAGCCTGGTGATGACATCACCCGCGAACAGGGCGCGGACGTCTGCCCGCTCCATCAGATAACAGATACTCCCGGGCGTATGGCCGGGTGTGGCCAGAGCCCGGAAGCAGACGTCACCGAAGTCGAGCGATTCCCCGCCATGCAGCTCGACGTCCACGTCCGTCGGGTGGGGTGTGTCGTCGGGCATGTCGAAGGTGCTGAAGAAGGCCGCGCGCGGCTCGCCGGCCCTCAGGACACCCGCGTCACCCGCGCCGGCATAGACCTTGGCCCCCGTCATCTCGCGCAGGTACTGGGCCCCTCCGCAATGGTCTCCGTGGGCGTGCGTGAGCAAGACCGCGCGCACGCCCCGCCAATCGAGCCCTAGCTCCGCCATCTCCGCCTTGAGCCGACCCGCTTCGGGCTTGAGGCCCGAATCGATGAGGACCAGGCCCGCCGAGGTCTCGACGGCATACGCCGCGGACGGTTTCAAGCCGCCGAGGATGTAGACGCGTGGCGCGATCGGATGCGCGGAGAGTTCGAGGAGCGGCTTTCCTCCACCGAAAGGACGCGATGCGGACTGCGCCCGATAGAGGAAGTAGCCGGCGGCCAGGAGCAATGCCACGAACAGCAGGCCCAGGCTGCCCGGTACTCGCTTTCGCCGTGGTGTCCGGATGGAGGGCGTTTCTTGCATGATCGGTTGTTATCCGGCGGTCGGAGCGGCGGCGGGAGCCGGCCCGTCATCGCGCGAGGGCCGCGACCGGCGGGTTCTGGATCGTCTTGTAACCGTCGGTCCCCTCGGTGATCGCGATTTCCTGGCCGGCGGGCACGTCTCGAAGGGTCTGGCTGGTGCGACTCGTCGGCCAGTTCACCGTGAGCCGGTCGACGGAGGCCGCCTCGCCGAGGCCGAGCGTCTCGGTGAGCGTGTTACCGCCGAAACTGCCGTTATTGCCGACCGTCCGATAGATCGACCGCACGCGGCCGTCGGGCCCTTTCACGTCGGCCTGGATCCGGGCACCGATCGCCGACCGGTTCGTCGTGGTGCCGACGAGCTTGACTTTCAGCCATCGACGGCCATGCCCGGGGTTCTGGAAGAGGGCGTTGTACGACCGGTCGCCCGGATAGGCGCCCCCGAGCACGACGAACAGGTCGAGGTCACCGTCGCCGTCGTGGTCGGCGAAGGACACGCCGTGTCCTTTCTGGAGGTGGCCGGTGCCGGTGGCGGTCGTGACGTCTTCGAAGCGACGGCCGTCGATGTTCTTGAGCATCACGTTCGGGACCAGGCCCGAGTAGGACATCCATCCGGTGCCGAAGTAGGCGTCGAGATAACCGTCGTTGTCGATGTCCCCGAAATTCGCCCCCATGGCCGCGATCGGCCGGTCGAGCCCGACATCCGCGCTCACGTCGCGGAAACCCTCGGCGCCGAGATTCCGGAAAAGATGTGGGTGGCCGGGGTCTTTCCCTTCCAGTCCGAGGTAATAGGCCAAGACTTCGGCCAGCTCGGCATTGTAGTCGTTGACGAAGAGGTCGAGCCGGCCGTCGTTGTCGAAGTCCCAGAACCAGCAGGCGAACGACTGGTTGTGGCGCGGACCGGCGACGCCCTTCTCGCGGGCCACGTCGCGGAAGGTGCCGTTTCCCTCATTGTGGTAGAGCCGGCAAGGCGCGTCGAGGTTGGAGACGAAGAGGTCGAGCCGTCCGTCGCCGTCGAAGTCGCCCCAGGCCGACCCCTTGGCCACGCGTTCGTTCACGACGCCGGCCTCGACGGCGACGTTCTTGAAAGTGCCGTCGCCCTGGTTGTGGTAGAGCCGGCATCCGTTGGCGGCGTCGGGCGTCTCGCTGTGGTACTCGCCGCAGACGAAGAGGTCGAGCCGTCCGTCGTCGTCGTAATCGCCCCAGGCGGCCGACTCGGTCGAGAGCGGCTCGCCGAGGCCGCTGGCGACGGTCACGTCCTCGAAGCGGCCTGCCCCCGCGTTGCGAAGGAGCGAGAGCCGCGCCGACTGCTCCCAGGCGCCCCGGAGGAACAGGACGTCGAGGTCGCCGTCATTGTCGAAGTCGCCGCGGGCGACGTTCAGGACATAAGCCTGCGGGCCGAGTCCGGACGCGGCGGAATGGTCCTCGAACGTGCCGTCGCCGCGATTGAGGAACAGGGCGGCGCCCCGATCGGCGTCGATCGAGGTCGTGAGCAGGTCGGGCCGGTTGTCGCCGTTGAAATCATCGAAGATGCTCCCGCCGGCCAGGTTCGGTCCCCGTGTCCCCAGGCCGGCGCGTATCGCGACGTTTTCGAATCGGCCCGGGTCGATCTTCGATCGGAAGCGATCGAGCGGGATCCGGTAGGCGGGGGGGACCTTATCGGGATACTCGCCCAGGGTCATGGCCGCGATGTTGAGCAACCATCGGACGCGGAGGTCGCCGGGCGCATGTTCGAGGTAGGCGGTAAACTGCTCGACCGCGTCGCGCGAGCCAGCTTGCTGGACATGGAACGCCTCGCGAGCGATCGGGAAGATGCAGCTCGACGGGCCGACACACCCCAGGCAGTTCTCGACCTCGCCCCTCCGCAGGGCGGCGATGCCCAGCAAGACATGAACTTCGGCACGGAGATCGACGGAAACCTCCGATCCCCGGTCCGGTCCCAGGATTCGCTTCAACCAGGCCGTGGCGTCGGCAAACTGGCCTTCGTGCAGATAAAGGCCGGCGATCGACTTCTCGAGGCGAATGGCCTCGCGTAACGCCGCGGGCGAATCGAGGCGGAGCCGATCGTACTCGGCCCGGAGTGCCTCCAGGCCCCGGCGGCCCCGCCCTCCGACCGCCTCACGCACCTCTTCCAGCGAGCCGGCATCCCGAATCGGGCCCGTGAACGAGAGGGCCGTGCTGAAGATGAACTGGTCGAAGGCGTTGCGATCGATGAAGACCCTGGCCGCGGTCCCCGGTGCATTGGGGTCGGGGAATGACTCCAGACCGGGTTTGATTGCCGGCGTCGTGACGGACGCGGCGGCGCGGGGAACGGGCGCGACCCGCTTCGGGGCGGTTGTGCCCCTGTCCCAGGCGAACAGGCCCAGCGCAATCGCGACGATGCAAACTCCCGCGAGGACCATTCCCGGCGCCAGGCGCATCGGCATTCCTCCTTCATCTGTACGGAGAGCCTCTCCCGGTCAATCAAACGGAATGAATTCCGTTCTACGGCAGGGCCGCACGGAATTCATTCAGCCTTCCAGAAAGAAGCACCTCTTACGTGAGAAATTGTCTAGCAAACGATTCCAGATCGCAAATTCCAGATTCCAAATGGATGTTAAGCCCAATACCGTTGAATTAGCGTTAACTATGTAATCTGAAACGATTTGCATCAACTTGTTCCCACGCTCCGCGTGGGAACATCCGGTCGGACGCTCCGCGTCCCGGCGGATTCCCGGCCACGATGCGGGCCACGACGACGCGGAGCGTCGAAGACGGCATTCCCACGCGGAGCGTGGGAACGAGATCAAGTCCCTCACTGCCTTCAGGTTATGACTCATTCAACGGTATTGATATTAAGCCCGTTGCGAGGGGCCTTTACGATTCTGGAATTAGGAATTCGGAATCTGATATCCGATTGGTTCACAAACTCTGATATCAGGGTCAGGGGTTGGGTGTGTCGAGGAGTCGCAGGTTCGGCGCGGGGCCGCGGCGTGGGATTGTCCGTTCGTCGGGGCGTCGGATACGGATCCAGTGGTCGGCGAAGAGCACGTTCTGGCCCGCTTCGACGCGCGGCATGTGGCAGTTGACGCAATCGCCGCGCGGCTCGACGGGGCAGGGGGCGCCCGCGACGGACGGTGCTTCGGTCGGCGGTGTAGCGGGGTCGGCGTGGCAGGACAGGCAGACCGCGAGATACGAGGCGCGGTCGGTCGAGGCCCTGGCGTGGGGATCGTGGCAGGTCACGCAACTGAACGCGCCTCCGCTCTCGCGAAAACATCGGGACTGGAGGATGCCAACGGGCTGGAACCGGGCCAGTTGGGGATCGTCGGGCCGGATCTGGCCGGGCTGCGACCGCGACGGATGACGATGGCAGGTGCCGCACAACGTCAGCAAGCTGTCGGCCGTGTAGCGGTCGGCTCCGAAGGGGAGCCGGAGTTCGTCCTCGGACGCGCCGCGACGCGCCGCCAGGACGTGGGCCCTCCCCGGGCCGTGGCAGCGCTCGCAGGAGATGTTGGGGATCATCGTCTCCTCGTCGATCTGGCGGGGGGGACGGGCGGAGACCTGGGTCGTGTGGCACCCGAAGCATTTCCGCGCGTCGTTGGGGGGGAGCAAGCCCCCGAGGGGGGTCAGTCCGGGCGGGGGCGGCTGGGCGTTGTGGCCGGGCGTCAGGCCCAGCGCATGCTGCTTCGTGTAGTAGGTGATCCGATGCTCGAGGATGGAGGGAACCCAGGGATCGAT
>JBKQHM010000007.1:0-9863 GCA_052148775.1 Isosphaeraceae bacterium
CGGCTCGGCAGGAGCCTCGCCCTCCCAGGAGAATGAAACCTCCCTGCCATGCCACCCTCTTACCGGAAGCCGACTCGATCCGATGCCGACGCCGGGAGAGGGCAACCGCTTGAGCAAAGGTCCCGGAAAGACGCGATCTCGACCGCTTATGGGAGCGGAGCGGAAATACCCACCCGTCCCAGGAGATTCGCTCCATCTCCGCGACCGGCGTGGCCCCCGCACCCAATCCATCATGGGGCGCCGCTGCGACCACGCCGCGGGAGGGCCATCCTCGTCGAATGGGCGCGCCGGAGTTACGATGACGGCAAATCGTAGATCTCCAGATGTTCGGATGTCTGGGGTGTGAGCAGGCTCCGTGCGCGGGAGATGACCTCGGGGACGCCGCGAACGACGACGATGAACTTCCCCCCCTCGATCTGGGTCTCATACCGGATCGCCCGGTCCTTCGGCACGCCCCAGCCCACCAGCGCCCCGGCCAGGGTGCCCAGCGCGGTACCCGCGAGCGCCCCCTCGATCCCGGCCAGCAACGAGGCGGCGAGCGGGCCGGCGACCACGACCGGGCCGACCACCGGCAGGACCAGGAACGCCGAGCCGACGAGCAGGCCGAGCAGCCCCCCGAACGACGCCCCCGTCTTCGCGCCGGCCGTGGCATAATCGCTGGTGCTGATGAATCCGACCGGCTCCTCGGTCGTCTGGAAGTTGCGGCCGATGATCGACAGGTCGCTCATCGGGAAGCCCGCCTCATGCAGTTGCCTGAGCGCCTCCTCGGCCGCCCGGTGGTCGGCATAGACCGCCACGATGCTCGTGCCGGCCGGCGTTTCTACCTGACTCATGATGGCTTCCTCCGACGAGGCATTTGCGGTTTGATGAGACTTCAAGATGTCAGGTTGCGACAATGATCCTGACATATCTCATGATTTGTGCAATTCGCATGCCCGGCCCCGGGCCGGGCAATCCTCCGGGCCGAGGTATTCTCGCCGGAGGACGCGACGGCCCGCCCCGTTCAGAATTCGCTCTCTCCCTTCCGGATCGGGACGTTCGACGCCTCGACGGGGATCGGCGCCGGCGGGGTATTCGTCGGACGGCCCGCGCCGGCCTCGGTGACGGGCGGCGAAGGGGCGGAGCTCGCGAGCTTCGTCCCCCCCGTCACGGGCGCGACCTCGACCGGGGTGCCATCGGCGAGCGTCGCCATGTCGCCCAGGATCACCTGCTCCTTGCCGTCGATGGGCACCCAGGTATCCCCGTCGCCGGCCACCTCCGTCGGGAGCTGGCGATTGGTGACTTCGATCCACTCGCCGTCGCCGACGCCCGTCTGCACCTCGGTCCGCACCGCATGCCCGTTGTCGTAGGTCCAGTAATAGGCCTTCTCGCCGCTGTAAGCCAGCGCCGAGGCCGGCAGGGCCCGCACGTCGGGGCGTTCGATGATCACCTTGGCGTAGGCGTACATCCCGGGCAGGAGCTGGCTGCCGGGGTTGGGCAGGTCGATCTCGGCGCGGAGCGTGCGGCTCTTGGTGTTCAGCGCCCACGAGGTCCGCGTGACCTTGGCCGGGATCGGCTCGTCGCGATACGCCTTGGCCAGCACCATGGCCTTGGAGCCGATGTGGACGTAGTTGGCGTCCTGCTCGGGGACGTCGACGAAGACCCGCACGATGTCGGTGCGGTCCACCACGTAGATCGGCGCCGAGGCGCCGTTGGGCGACAGGTGGGGGGTACGGTTGTTCGCCGACGGGTCGCCCGTGCTGGGCAGGACGAAGTCGAACGTATTGGCGTTGCGGGCCGTGATCACGCCGGTGAACGGCGCGCTGAGCGTGAGGTAGCCGACCCAAGCCTTGAGCCGCCTCGCCTCGCTCTCGGCCACCTTCAGGTCGGCCTCGGCCACCCTCACGTCGACCTCGGCCATCGAAAGCATCGACCGCTTGGAGAGCAGCTCGGCCTCGGTCCTCCGGATGGTCGCCTTCGCCTTGTCCCGCGCCGCCGCGCTCGACTTGAGCTGATGGGTCGATTCCACGAGGACTTGGGCATCGATCACGATCCGATTCACCTCATGCTGGAGCCGGGTGACCTCCGAGTCCCAACGCTCGACCTCTGCCTCGTACTTGTCGAGGATCGCGTGGGCCTCCTTCAGCCGCGCCTCGGCGGCCTGGACGTCCGCCTTGGCGACATTCACGACCTCCTTGGCCAGCATGATCCGCTCCTGGTCGAGCACGATGCTCGCCTCCTTCGTCTCGTGGTCCTCGACCAGCTCGGGAACGAAGAGGGTGGCGAGCGTCTCGCCCTTCTTCACCTTGTCGCCGATGTCCACGATCCATTTCTCGATGTAGGCCGTCGGCTTGGAATAGATCGCCGTGCGCTCGTAGCTCTCAATGAAGCTGGGTTGGCCGACGACCCGGACGATGTTCCGGACCTGCGGCTGGATCACCTGCACGGTCGCGGGCTTCGAATCGGTCACGAATTCGATCTTGGTCTCGTGCCCGCAGCCGGGGGCTGCCAGCGCCGCCAGCAGGCCGAGCACGAACCAGCGTCGGGCGGCGTCACGATTCCAATTCGAGGGAGCAAGGGCACGGCGCATCAAGGGACTCCAGGTAGCGGGGCGGTGCCTCCCGGCGGCCACCCCTGAGGTCTTTCCAAGTCCAAGGTCCATCAGAGTTCTCCAGTTCAGGGCATTCATTCGGCCACCTCCGGACCGGCTTCCGGCGCCGGGCCGGCATCCGGGTTGAGGCCGTTCTCCTCGGTGTGCGGGTGGTGCGGCTCGGTCGAGTGGGCCGCCCCATGGTCGGCGCCGTGGCCCGCGTGACTACGGTCGGCGTAAACATCCGGGTCGTAGTACGAGCTCTCGGGGTCATCCGGGTAGATCGACGGCGAGATGGCCACCTTCTTGCCCATCACGACCGCGAAGATCGACGGCACGACCAGCAGGGTGGCGAACGTGGACATGACCAGGCCGCCGATGACCGCCAGGCCCAGGGGCGCCTGCATCTGGCTCCCCTTCTCCAGGGCCAGTGCCATCGGCACCATGCCCACCGTCATCGCACAGGCGGTCATGAGGATCGGCCGCAGCCGTTCGCTCGCACCCAGGATCGACGCCTCCACCGACGGCACCCCCTTCTTCCAGTGCTCGTCGATGAACGTCACCAGCATGACCGAGTTCGACACCGACACGCCGAGGCACATGATCGAGCCCATGAACGATTCGATGTTGAGCGACGTGTTGGTGAAGTAGAGCATGGTCGCGATGCCCGCGAGCACCCCCGGCACCGCGCCGACCGAGATCAGCGACAGCCGCGGCGACTGGAAGTAGGCCGTCAGCAGCACGAAGATCACGAACACGGCCACCGCCAGGCCGATGCCCAGCGACTGGAACATCTCGAGCATCGGCGGCAACTGGCCCATGGTCTCCACTCGCACGCCGCGGGGCGGTTCCCCGGCGGCGTCGAGCGCCTGCTGGACCTGCCGAGAGGCACGGCCCATGTCCTCGCCCTCGACGTTCGCCGTCAGGGTCAGGTAGCGCTGCGACATATCGCGGTCGATCTCGCCGGGCCGGACCCCTCGCCGGACCGTCGCCACGTCGCGGATCATCAGGTTGACCAGCGGGTTGATCGACTCGATCGGCAAGGTCTCGACGTCCTCCGGCTTCTCCATCCGCAGCGCCGGCACCTGGAGCTGGACCAGGTAATCGAAGCCCGTCTTCACGTCGATCCAGTAGTTGAGGTTCGCGAACCGCGTCGAGGCCGTGGCCATGACCACCGCATGCCGCACGTCCTCGACGGTCGCGCCGCTGAGCCCGGCCTTCTCGCGATCGATATTGAGCTCGACCGTCGGATAGTCCAGCGTCTGCACGAACTGGACGTCGCGGAGGAACGGGATCTTCTTCATCCCGGCCGCGATCTTCTCCGCGTGCTGCCGGACCATCTTGAGGTCGGTGCCGACGATGCGGACGGCGATCGGCGTCGCCGAGCCGAAACTCATGACCGAGGTCACGATGTCGCCCGGCTCGAACCCGAAGGTCGACAGGCCCGCTTGCCGTTTCGCCTCCGCGGCCGACAGGCCGCCCTCCTCCAGCCGCTTGGCCAGCCACGGGATCACCCGCTCGGGCAGGACCTTGCGGAGTGTCTCCCGGAACTGGGCCAGCTTGATCCCGCTGCTATCCTTCAGCGCGACCCGCAACTGGCCGTCATCCGGGCCCCGCATGAACAGGACCATGTTGTCGATGCCGAAGTTCGGGGCGACCTGGCCGACGTAGCCCATCGTGATCATGATGTTCTCGGGCTTCGCCTCGCGCTCGATCTCCTCCAGGCACTTCACCGCCATCTGTCGCGTCAGCTCGAAGTTCGAGCCCGGCGGCGACCGGAACCGGAGCACGAATTGACCCGAATCGATCTGGGGGAACAGCTCGGTGCCGACTTGCAGCCCCAGCACCCAGAGGATCAGCCCGCATGCCCCGAGGTAGATCGGCACCGTCAACCATCGCAGCCGGACGAACCAGTTCACGATCTTCCCGTACACCTTGAGCATCTTGTCGAACAACCCTTCCTTGCCCCCCTCGCCATGCCCGTGCCCCATGTGCTTGAGCAGGGCCACGCACAGGATCGGTACGAACGTGCTCGAGAGCAAGTACGACGAGATCATGGCGAAGCCGACGCCCAGGGTCAGCGGCATGAAGAGCGACCGCAACGGATCGCCCATGATGAACGCGGGTATGAACACCGACAGGATGCACAACAACGCCAGGAGCCGCGGCACGGCCGTCGCGTTGCTCGCGTGCAGCACCGCCGTCGCCACGTTCTGCGTGTGCCCCATCTGCACGTGCACGTTCTCGATGGTCACCGTCGCCTCGTCCACGAGGATGCCGATGGCCAGTGCCATGCCGCCCAGCGACATGATGTTGATCGTGTTCCCGGTGATCCAGAGCCCGAATAGCGACCCCAGAAGGGCCAGCGGGATGTTCGAGACCACCACGATTACGCTCCTCAGGTCGCCGAGGAACAGCAGGATCATCAACCCGGTCAGTCCCGCGCCGATCATGCCCTCGGTCGCCACGCTCTCGACCGCCGCCACCACCGTGGGCGACTCGTCGAACTCGAAGTTGACCGACACGTCCTTGGGCACCGAGTCGCGGAACGTCTGCATCGCCTTGTGCACGTCCGCCACGACCGTCAGCGTGGAACCCGTGTCCTTCTTGATGATCGGCAGGTAGACCGATTTCTTGCCGTTGACCAGCGCGTAGCCATATGTGATATCGACGTCGTCCTGGATCGTCGCGATGTCCCGCAGATAGACGTTCTTTTCCAGCCGGAGCGGGATGTTCCCCATCTCCTTGGGGTCGACGACCGTGGCATTGTTCGCGACGACGGGCATCGAGTCCTTGATGTAGAGGTTCCCCGCCGGGATGATCGTGTTCCCCTTGGCCAGGGCCTCGACGACTTCCTGCGGCGTCAGGTTGTAGTCCAGCAGCTTGTGCGGGTCCACGTTGATGACGATCGACCGCATGTTCGGCCCGAACGGCGAGATCGCGACCGTGCCTGGGACGAACTTCTGCACCAGCGGCCGGATGATATTCTGCGCGAGGTCGCCCATCGCACCGAGCGACGTCTCTTTACTCTCGAAGACCAGGTAGCCGACCGGGACGCTACCGGCGTCCATTCGCATGATCATCGGCGGCAAGGTCCCCTTGGGCATCCACGACATGGCCCGGTCGGACATGGCCACCACCTGGGCCATCGCCTGTCCCATATCGGTGCCCGGGAAGAAGGCGAGCTCCGTCAGCGCGACCTGCTGGATGTTGCGGGTGTTGATGTCCTGGATGCCGTCCACGTACTGGAAATACAGCTCGAGCTGGTTGACGATGAACCCTTCCATCTGGTCGGGACTCATGCCGATGTAGTCGAGGAAGACGTAGATCTTCGGCACGTTCAGCGCGGGGAAGATGTCGACGCGCATCCTGGTGTAAGCCAGCGCGCCGCCGCTGATCAGGGCGACGACCAGCATCATGGTCGTCACGGGGCGCCGCATCGCTATGACGGTCGGATTCATGGCCTAAACTCCCAGCCGATTCCTGGCAGACCCGACGTCGAAACCCCGCTCGGGAAGACTCGGGCCTGGTAACTCTAGTCCGGAATTTGATCCGTGGAACAGGTCCCCGACGTGATTGCTGTCCATGTCACCCGGAGTCCTTTCGATTTGTTACATGGATGTGAACATAATCTCAGGAACCGTGACGCGGCCCGACCATCGAAGCGGGATTAAAAGTGGCGGGTGGTGGAAACCGTCGATCGATCCAGGATTCGCCGCATCCCAGGGCGCCGAACCGGGTGTGGTGGGAGGAACGAGGAGGCATGGGGTATGTCCGGGTGTAAGGAGTCGATCGGCTTATCCTGCTCGCCGACAGAACGCCTCAATCGCATCACACCAGCATCCATCATCCGCAGGGTGGCACTCGCGCCAGAGCACGAAGGTTTCCCTCGGTCCTGCGTCGCAGTCCCTGACCCATCTACACTGGATCATGTGCGCCGTGCCATACGGAAATCAGCTTCAGCGCCCGTCGATAACGCCATCACAACGGTTCGAGACGCAATGATCGCGATTTCAATGGCAAACAGACGAACCCGTGCGCGCATTCGCGCGTGAGGTCATCGATGTGGACTCAACAACGGAGCGGGTGAGTCCCTCGGTACACGCCCAACGTGACCAGGTCCCGTTCGGACTTGGGCGACGGAGTGGAAGGAAGATCGATCGCCCAGGAGGCCGGACGGACCGTCCGGTACACTTCTTCCTCATTCTGGGAAGGAAGGGCTTTGGCCCGTATTTGATGCGGGCCGACCGAAGTTACAGACAGGGGAGTCGAATGGCTTATGCTGATCGTGAATTGAGGACATCCACAATTGGTGGATGAGCAGCCGCCGATCGACCAGGACGGCCAGATCGACAGGTTCACGACCGCCACCAGCAACGCCAGGGCGGAGGTGAACCGACTACCATGATTGAGGACGCTTCTGTGGGTCATAACCCCTCAAATGCTCCCGACGTGAGAGACAATCCATCAAAACTGTAAGGCGGCATCGACTTCTTGTCAAGTGCCGCTCGCGGCCGTCTTGTGTAATCTTGACTTGATGCAACTTTATTGTGAGGACATTAACATCCTTGCGACGGCCACGCCTTGCCGTCCGATTGTGGGCTCAGCCGCCGGCGGCCGGCCTCGTCCGATCGGGCGGCACGCCAGCGGCGGCCTCGGCGATGAATCGTTCGAGCGGGGGCCGTCTCAGGTGGTCGCCGGTCGCCTGCTGGAACGCGTGGGCGACGGCGAGCAGGGTCGATTCGTCGAAGAGCCGGCCCGTGAGGGTGATCGAGCCCGGCCGGGTCCGCCCGTCGACCTCGCGGAAGCCCATGGGGAACACGACGCTCGGGTGCCCCGTCAGGTTGGTGATCGAGAGGTCCTGCCCGGATCCGACGTAGAGGTCCACCTTCGACATCCGCGCGGCCATCTCCCGCATCAGCTTCGTCCGCACGCGGGCGGCGCGCAGATACTCGACGGCCGGCACGAACTGGCCCTGCCGGAACGTGGCCGGCCACGTGTTCAGCCCTTCCGTGATATGCTTGCGCGTCAATTCGTCGAAGGCCGCGGCGGCCTCGGTCCCGAGCATCAGCGTGATGGCGCGCACCGGGAGTTCCTCGGGCAGCGTCATCGGCACCAGCTCGAAGCCCAGCTCGCGGAGGACCTTCAGCTCCTCCCGCTCGTCGGCGGGCCGGTTGCGCTGATCGACGTAGCCGACCTTCAGGGCGCCGAGGTCGATCTTCGGCGGCCAGTCGAAGGGCTGATCGACGGCGGCCATGTCCAGCCCGTCGGCGCCGTGGATGGCGTCGAACACCAGCGCGCAATCCTCGATCGACCGGGCGATCGGCCCGAGCTTGTCCATCGACCAGGAGAGGGTCATGCATCCGTGCCGGCTGACGCGCCCGAAGGTCGGCCGCAGGCCCGACGCCCCGCAGGCGCGGCACGGCGAGACGATGCTGCCGAGGGTCTCGCTGCCGATGGCGAAGCCGACGAGCCCGGCCGCGGCGGCCGAGGCCGAGCCGGCCGACGATCCGCTCGAGCCCTTCCGGGGATCCCAGGGGCTGCGGGTCTGCACGCCGAACCAAAGGTCGCCCATCGCCAGGGCGCCCAGCGACAGCTTGGCCAGCATCACGGCGCCGGCCTCTTCCAGCCGCGCGGCCACGCTGGCCTTCGCGTCGATCACGCGGTCCTTGAACGGCGTCGCGCCCCAGGTTGTGGGATAACCCGGATAGGCGATCAGGTCCTTGGCACCCCAGGGAATCCCGTGCAGCGGCCCGCGATATTTGCCCGCCGCGATCTCCTTGTCGGCCTGCGCCGCCTGCTTGAGGGCCAACTCCTCGGTCAGCGTCACGACGCATTTCAACAGCGGGTCGAACCGCTTGAGGCGAGCGAGGTACAGCCGGGTCAACTCGGTCGAGCTGACCTGCCGGCTGCGGATCAACCCGGACAACTCGGTCACCGGCAGGAAAGCGAGCTCTTCATCCGAGCCCGGCCGCCTGGGGGTGCGGCCCTCGATGGGCGTCGCCCGGTTCCGCTGGATGGACGCGGCGGGGCGGGGGGGCGTCGGGAAGAAGGTCAGGGCCGGCGCCACGTCGTACCCGATGTCGACCGCGCGCAGCTCGGCGAACGACCGGAGGCTCTGCTCGACGGATCGGGCGATGGATGTCCTTTCGTCATCGTTGAAATCGATCCCGGCGATCCATTCCGCCTGCTTGACCATCTCCGGCGTGACTCGCCCGGCCTGCGCCGATTGCGCCGCCATCGCGCGACGGAACGTCACGCTGCCGAGGCCCAGCCCTGCCAGTCCTTTCAGGATGGCTCGCCGACGCATCGGGATCGGTGCCTCAGCCCCGGACGTCGTCGCACGGTCCATGTCCGACGAATCCTCGTCCCAGTCGATTCCGGTATCGATCATCGTGTGCAAGTCCTCGGGTGGGTGGCGTCGCTCCCGGGGCTATTGTCGCCGCGAGGGCTCTCGCGCTCAAGCGAGTTGAGATCCGCGAACCGCCGCGAAAGGCACCTTGAACCCACGGACTTGCAACGTTCGGGAGGGGTTTTGTTCACCGTTGGCCTTGACGGCCCGCGCCGGTCCGCGTTGGAATCAGGGCTTTTTCAATCTCAGGGCAACGTGGGGAATCCGATTTACGATGCCCCTTTTTCGGAGACGCGTCGTATTGAGGGGGTGGTGTCTCACAGCAAAGAGCACTCGGGCTGGGAGCCACCCGCTTCCGAGACCAACCTGAGGACAACAGGACACTGAGTGGGGAGACCATGACCATGAAGGCGATCGGTCGATCGATGATGCTGGCCGGAGTATTGGCGGTCGGGACGCTGGGCCTGGGGGCCACGCCGGCGCGTGCCCAGGCGTTCGGTTTCGGTTACAGCGGCCCGGGCGTCTCGTTCGGTTTCGGGACCGGCGGCTATGGCGGCTACTATGGTGGATATGGCGCCTATCCTTACGTGGCGGGTCCGGTCATCGTGCCGGGTCCCGTCGTGGTGCCCCGGCCGGTCCTCGTCCCGGCGCCGGTGGTAGTGCCCCGGGGTTATTACGGCGGCGGTTATTATGGCGGCTACTATGGCGGCCGGTATCGCGCGTATCCGCGTCGTTACCGCTATTGATCGACGAGCCCGTACGGCACGCGGCCCTTCCGCAGACCGACCGAGGCCGGGACTCTGATCCGATCGCTCGACTCCGATAGAGTCCCGGCGTCGGCGGTCGGTCACGCCACCCGGATTGACCCGCCAATCCTCGTCGTCGGGGTAATATTGCGCCGGCAAGGAAGAAGCTCACATACTAACCCGAAACGTCAGTGAG
>JBKQHM010000008.1:0-7110 GCA_052148775.1 Isosphaeraceae bacterium
AGTGGAACTACCGTGCCATCCCAACGACCCATTGAAACCGGGAACTTATTTCCGCGTCGGTCCTTAACGCCCATTCAACGGTATTGGGGTTAAGGAATAGGCCAGGAATAACTTCCTGATTTCGAGCCAGCTTAATTCGGCGCGGGTCTCCAGACGACTGCCATGAACATCTTCGTAGGCTGCAATCACCTTGCGAATCAGGGGTTCGGGGCGATCTCACCCGGGGACCCCCTCCTGGGGGCTTCGCCCTTCGGGCTCGACCCAGCCACCCCAGGACTTGCGGCCGGGATATGACCTCGGCAAGAAAGTAAATCCTACGAGCCCAACGCGCCAGCGAGTGAATGGCTCATCCACGCCGGAATCCACTCGCGGGCGCGTCGGGCTTCTATGGGCCGCTCTTGCTTGCCTGGTAATGAGTTGGTTTCTCGGCGGGGTCTCGTCATCCGGGGCATCGGTGAGGCCACGTCGGCGATCGGAAACCGAACGGCGAGCCCGGTCGCCATCGCGGGCGTCAGTCGACCAGGCGGAGTTCCGCGAGGGACTGTGCCGTGAGGAGAACGATCTGGATTCGGGCCAGCGCGTCCGGCGACAACGCCTCGACCTGTTGCCTGACTTCGGGAGACAGCGGTCCGAACTTGGCTTCCATTTGCCGCAGGGCCGACCGTCGCTCGCCCTGTTCGATGCCGCGTTCGATGCCGCGTTCGTAGGTGGTCTTCATGAGGGTCTCGGCCTCGCGATATGCCTCGGCGTGCAGCAGCGCTTGCAACCGCTCCTTCTGCGCCTCGTCCAGGTCGGCGTAGGCCTCCAGGCATTCGGCCAGGAGAAATCGCCGATAGTCATTCTCCCCCGAGCCGGCGATCCGTTTCAACCCCTCGGCGTACAACTCGGCCTTACGGTCCGCCGGCAGCCGCATCAAGGCGCTGAGGGCCACTCCCAGCAGGTTCTCGCCGGTGGCGTACGACTCGCCGTCCAGGGCCGGCAGGCCGACGTAGGCGTAGTCGAAGCGGACGATCCGATGCTCCCAGAAGTGCTCCTCGTAGGCGTCCCAGCCGATGCCTTTGTGCCCGAGGCGGAGGAACAACGCGATGGGCAGGACGGGCAGCACGGTGTCGCGGCGCAGTTGGATGTAATAGTCGAACATGCGCGGGCGGAAGGCCACGACGCTGGCTCGGGACTCGACCTCGAGATGGACCAGGGCGACCAGGTCGGTGGCGCCGGCACGGGGCGGCGGGGCGTCGGGCCGCAGCTTGAGCTGGGCGACCAGGTCGAGCTGCCGCCTCTCCCCTTGCGGCGGGGCCAGGAACAGCTCCTTATCCAGCCAGTCGATCTCGGCGAAGTCGAACCGTGCCGCCCAGTCGGGGAAGAAACAAAGGAAGAAGGCCCGGAAGAACTCCTTGATGAGGACCTTGAGGCGCTGGTCGTGATCGGGTAGATCGGCCTGAGGCATGATCGACTCTCCGTGGCACCGAACCCCGAAGACCGGGACCGACTCTCCACCGGCCAGTCGTTCGGAAGCGAGACGACACGCCATGCTACCAATCTGCGCTGCCGTCGCCGAGTCAGGAGCTCACGGGCGTCATGGGACCAGAGAGCAGGCCAGGATCCCGTCGCGGTTTTTCCGCCAACGCGGCCGACAATCCGGTCGGTACCGAAGACACCGGAGGAGGGGCCATCTCCAACGCTGATGGCCAGTTGCAGCGATGCGTGACATCGCGTATGATCGCCGGGCGCAACGTCGTCGCGGCGATCTTCGCGTGGGCGGCGACCGGGCTAAGCTCCGGACGGCTCCCGGCGCCGGACAAATGCTTTGTTGATCATACTTCGAGGGCCTATCCATGCGCGCTAATCGGCCTGGCTGGTCAAGTATGGGTTTTGCAAGGACGGTCGTGCTGCCGGGATTCTTGATTTTCCTGATCCCCGTGGTTGCCCTCGGCTTTTTCCTCCACGCCCAGCGCAGCTTCGATGCCGAGGCTCGCGAGGCGCTCTTGAAGCAGATCCGCGCGGACCCGAATCTGTCTCCGGAAAAGCGCGCACAGGTGTTGGAGGCCCTAACGACCGTCCGGTTTTCCCGCCTGATGATGAACCGCCAGTTCGCGGAAAAGTTCGACTGGACGGTACGCCTCAATTTCGCGACGTTTCGCTGGATGATCCGGTTGTCCGTCCTGTCGATCCTGGCGAGCGTGATCGTGTTCGCCGTGGCGGGGCTGTGCGTGCTGCTCTCGTTGCGATCGCAAAGATCGCAATATCTGTCATTGTCGATCGGTTGGCAGGTCTTGCGGATCTACGCCGCCCTCCAGACGGTCGTGCAGGGGATGATGCTCGTCGCCTTGTCGTATTGGGTCACGGCATTTTGGACGAATCGCTATTACCCCAAGTTGATCCTCGTCGCCGCGGCATTCGCCGTCATCGGCATCATCGCGGTCGTGGTGGCGATCTTCAAGAAGACCGACGTGACGCTCGACGTCAAGGGAACACTCCTGAGCCCCGAGGATGCCGGGCGGTTCTACGACGAGTTGAAGGCGATCTGCCGCAAGGTCGACACGGCTCCTCCCGACCAGGTGATCGTCGGCATCGACGACAATTTCTTCGTGACCGAAGTCCCGGTGCGCGTGGACGGCAAGACGCTCGGCGGCAGGACGCTGTTCGCCAGTCTTTCCCTCTTAAAGCAACTGCACGTCGCCGAGGCCGATGGCGTGCTGGCGCACGAGCTGGCGCATTTCAGCGGCGAGGACACGTTCTACAGCAAGAAGACGGCCCCGTTGCTCGCGGGATATCAGCGCTACCTGGAAGCGCTTTATGGCGGCGGAATCGGCCGCGTCGTGTTCTATTTCATGAACGGTTTCCGCTCGTTGTTCGAACTCTCGCTGGGGAAACGCAGTCGCGAGCGCGAGTTTCGGGCCGACCGGATCGCGGCGGAAGTCACGTCCCCCCGCGATGTGGCCGGAGCCTTGCTGCGGATTACCGCGTACTCGAAGTTTCGCCACAAGATTCAGCAAGAGCTCTTCGAACAGGAACGCGTGCTGGAGACGGCCAACATCGCCGGGCAGATCGCGGCGGGGTTTTCGGCTTCGGCCGTGCGCTTCGCCGCGGAACATGACATCGGCGAGTTGAAGTCATCGCACCCTTTCGATTCCCATCCGCCGCTCGCGGACCGGCTCGAAGCCGTCGGAGTGCCGTTGTCGCCCGAGACCGCCGAGTCGCTGCTGTCGGCGCCGGGGGACGGCGGCTGGTACCGGATGATCGACGAGGCCGAGGAGATCGAGCGGCAGCAGTGGGACGACTTCGAAGCCAAATTCCGCAGCTTCCACGAGGCGACGCTACCGTATCGGTTCTTGCCCGAGACCGACGAGGAATGCGCCATCGTGGTGAAGGCGTTCCCCGCGGTCACGGTGGAAGGGAAAGCGGGTTCCCTGGCCCTCGATCATCAGCGCCTCCATTTCACGAGCTGGGCGACACCCATCGAATATCGCGAGATCACGCAATGTGCGGTCAAGGATGGGGTGCTTCAGATCAACTACCAGCGCGACGGAAAGCGGAAGGAGACGCTCAAGCTCGGCAAGTTCGGCAAACGCCAGCAAGAAGTCCTCGAAGCCTTCAACCGCTACTGGGGCCGCTATCAAAGCGCCGCGGCCTATCAGGCTCGAAAGCGTCGCGAGCAAACCCCGGCCGGCTCGTCGTCGGCGTAAATGCAACGCCCGTCGTCGGTGACCATCTGACGTCGCATTGAGTCACCAGATCCGCCGGGATATGATCGGATCCCTGGAGCTGTCCGGATCGGGCCTCGGCCTCCGTCACATTGGCCATTCTCGACGTGTTCCGGGAGTCCTCTCCATGTCGATCGTCTTCGAGTGCGAGCAGTGCCGTCGTTCCTATCAGGTTTCCGACGAGTTGGCGGGCAAGCGCGGCCGCTGCAAGCAATGTGGTCACGCCTTCACGATCCCCTCGGCGCCCGGTCCGTCGCCGGCCGCGATCTACGATTTCGAGCCGCTCCCAGAGCCGGGCGAACCGCCGGCCGCGGAGCCCCCGAACGGCCCCGAACGCAAGAAGAAAAAGCCCGAGCGGGCGAGCGGCCTGATGTGGCTCTCCGCCTTGCCCCTGTGGGGTTTCAACGTCTACCGGGGCGCGATCGCCGCGCTCCTCCTCATCGCGCTCCTGCTAAGCGGCACGTCGAAGTTCGCCCTGGCGATGACCGGCATGGGCCTTTGCGTGATCCCGTTCGTCGCATCGGGATTCAGCTACCGCTTCGGCATCGCCTTCCGGGACGGCCCGATCGCCGGCCTGCTCTACATGTTCTTCCTACCCTATCGGATCCACTATCGCCTGACGCACCAGGAGTTATTCCAGCGCCTGCGAGCCCCCACGCTGAAGCTGCGTGACTTCAGCTTGCTGTTGATGGGACTTTGCTTCCTGCCGATCGTGATCCTCGCCGCTCAGGAGATGGAAAAGCAGCCGAGAAATCAACCTCCGGCGATCGATTGGACCAAGGTCGGCCCGGGCCATGCCATCCCGAAGCCACCACCCGCGCCGAAGCACGCGGGCAAGCCCGGCCCCATCGCCCTGGCCAGGCGAGGAGCCCGCACCAATGCCCATGCCCCGGCCAGGTCCGACCCGGACGCACCCGAGGCCACCGATCCAAACGCACCGACGCCCGCGCCCGCACCGGCACCCGCACCGACCGCCCCCGAGAAAACCGAGACGCCTGCCAACGACCTGGCGGACTCTTCCGCCGGCCCTGCGCGGGGCGCGGCGAGCAAACCGCAAGGCGGCGCCCCGTCTCGATTCGGACGCGGCCTGCGCCCCCCGATGTTCCCCCGCGGCCCGATGGCGTCGCGGGGCCCGATGTCCTCGCGCGGACCCGGACCCATGTCCCCGCGCGGACCCATGCCGGGTGCTCCGGCCCCCTTCGCCCCGGAGGAGGCCGTCACGATCACGATCGCGGGCGCGGCGAACCCCGAGACGACCCAGCGCTGGAACAAGGCGATCATCGCGATCGTGAGTCCCATGGCGAGCAACTGGCGCGTCAGCTTCAGCAAGGTCAATGGCAAGACGATCTTCCAGGCCGGCCCCATCACCGACCCGAAGGCATTCGCCGACAAGATCGACTTCGGCAAGATCACGCGCATCGACGGCCGATCGATCGAGGTCGAGGCCAACCCCTGACGCGGCGACCGGAAGCAGGGACTGGTCCTGGTCATGCAAGCTGACCATTCGAATCGTTCAAATCGACATACAAATGACATTAAAAAGTATCGCATGCCCGGGCGGAAAACCGTCGTCCTTCGGTTGAGAAGGCCGACGAAACGGGTAAGATGGAATCGGCGAGCGAGACCGCGTTTGCCCCGTTGATGCGGAAAGGAAAAGATCCATGGCGACCAGGTCGACGCCCAGGAAGTCGGAAGGTAAGAAGCCCACGACCAAGAGGGTTTCCCCGAATCCAGCCACGCCCGAGGAGACCGTTTCGAACGGGCCGACGGCAATTGCCGAGGCAGCGGCCGCGGTCGGAGAGGCTCTTGCCCAGGACACCGCGCCCCCGGAAGACGCCGCGCCCTGCACCCGATCACATGTCCCCAACGCCAGGACCCGCAAGGCCCTCCGCGACGCCGACGCCGGCAAGAACCTGACATCCTACGCCGACGAAGACGACCTGTTCCGGAAGCTGGGTATCAAGCTTGGCCAAGAATCATCAACCATGCCCAAAGGACGTGGTATGAGGAAGGCCCCCCCGAGGGGGCCGTCTACGTGAGGTAGCCCCCGTTGGGGGCGTGGATTTCATGCTCGTATAGACCTCGAGCGTGAGCTGAGCCGGGGTGGGCGTCGCGTCTTCGGATGTCATCGTTCCGCCTGTCTCGAGGGGCGAACGGCCAGCAGCTGTCGGCCGGCCGCAGATGCATATCTAGCGGATGTCTGTCATCCACATCTGATGAGGATGACGGATACAATCCTGTTAGTCAACCCGGCATTCCACCGTTAGTGGATCAACTAGTCCGCGAATGTTGGGGTTGACCTGCGGGACGCGCGCTGCGAGCCGTCTTCGCTGGGCCGGGTACGGCAACGCTCTCGTCCGGGGCAGCGCCGGTGGCCGATGGCCCGCACTCTGCGGTCGCGTAGGCGGGCTGTCGCCGGACGCCGGGCGCACACGTCGGCACACCCGAAGATCAATTACGGGCAGCGCTTAGTTCAGGATGCACTGTTTCAATGCGGCGGCGGCGTGGGTCAGTATCTGTTCGGACAGGTCGGGGTCGTCGACGGCCCGGGCCATGGAGATCGCGCCGACGAGGGCGCTGAGGGTGAGGACCGCTTCGCGCTCGCCGATCTGGCGGTCGGGGTTGCCGGTGAGGTCGGCTATCACGGCGAGGCATTCCTTCACCTGGCGGGTGTAGCTGCCCCGGGCCGGGCCGCCGGCGCGGGCGGCGTCCGCGGCGACGCCGGCCACGCCGCAGCCGGACTCGGGATGATCCCGGTGCCAGGTGCTGAGGTAACCGTCGACGAGCGCGGTGTATCCGCGCGGCCCGCCGAGCTTGCCGGACGCGATCGTCCATTCGCTGCCCTGGGTCAGGGCCCGCTGCGCGGCTTCGGCGACGAGCTGCTCTCGGGAGTCGAAGTGCCGGTAGAAACCGCCGTGGGTCAGCCCGGCTTCCTTCATGAGCTCGGCGACGGCGAGGCTGCCGGTGCCGTCGCGGCGGATGCGCGCCGCGGCGATGTCAAGGATGCGGTCATGGCTGGCCGCCTTGGCAGCTTGAGACGTGCCCACGGTGGATCCTCCAGGTGCTGTCGACTTGCTTGGCCAAGAAGATGGTACCTACCATCCTCATACGGTAAGGATGACGATCCTCGTACGGTAAGGATGACGATCGTCATCTTGAAATGAATCCGCTCGACAGGCTGAAGCCCCATGGCCTTCGGCATCGAGACAGGCGGAAAGTCGTGACCTCCGACGACACTGCGCAGGCCCCAGCTCACCTCACGATCGAGGTCTACACGGCCAGGCCGACACCGCGGAATCCACCATCCTGCATGTCCCGTCACTGGCCGCGGTCGTCACCGGGGATCTCGCCTACAACGAAGTGCACATGATGACCGCCGAGACCGGCGAAACCGAACGCGAACAGT
>JBKQHM010000009.1:0-12999 GCA_052148775.1 Isosphaeraceae bacterium
CCTTCTTGCCCGGCTCGGTGCCGTCGGGGACCTTCAGCTTGACGCTCCAGGTGACCTCATCCTCGAAATACTCGACAAACGGCAGGTCGGGCCAGACCGCCTCCTTGTGCTTGATCGCTTCCTTCGAAGCCTGCCAGTCCCCCTCGACCTTGAGCCCGGCGGTGTCGAAGAAGTCGAAGGTGGTGTAGACCGGGCCGGCGCCCGGGGGCATCGGCTGATCGATCTGTTTGTAGATGTGGAAGCCGGGGTCGAGCTTGGCGGTCAGCTTGAAGGTCACGGTCTCGCCCGGCTTCGCCCGGGCCGGCTCGACGGACGTCGCAATGGTCGCGTTCCTCGACTTGAGCCGGGCGTTCGTGTCCTTCTTCTTCGGCTTGGGCGGATCGCCGAACGCAGGGCCCGGGACGAGCAAGAGCCCGGCCAAGAGGGCCAGGACGATCGGAAGGTACGCCGCAGCCAGCCGGCCGGGATGAGCTCGATGCATGATTGATGGCCTCGAAGACAAAGGAGTATTCCGAGTCAATCGATCAGGACCCGGGTCTGGGGAGGGTCCTCCGGCGAACGATGCGCGAGATCGTGCCGGAACGCGACGCGACGGCTCGCCGGTTCAGGAGAAGATCCGATCCACGACTATACGCCAGCCGGGTACCGCCGGTTCGGCATCAGCCCGATCGCCGCGCTGGAATACGCTCGGTTGATCGGGCGAGGTCGCCTGGTACTTCCGGATGGATTCGGCGATGGGGTCGACATCCCAGACGACGAGTGTACCGGCCTGGAAGTAGTCGGCTCGCTTCGCGGCCATCTCTTCCTCGGCCGCCTCGCCGTAGTCGTTCTCGCTGCGGACTTCGACGGCGAACGTGGGCGGACCCTCGACGAATCGCATGCGATTGGCCGGGAGCGGACCGACAAAGTAGGAAGCATCTGGCGAGAAAGACTCCCGCCCAGACGGGAGTTCTGGTACGGCGAATCCCACGTTGTCGGGCAACGCAACGCCATGACCTGTCGCGTCGGCATAATCATCGAGGCTGCGGGCAATCCGGAAGCCGACCCGTCCAGGCTGATATCCGGTGGCCACCTGATAAACAATCCTTCCGTTGATGAGTTCGGCTTTCCCGTCAACCTTGAGCAGGTCGTCGAGGGTCGCCCGCCGCGTGGGGGCCGGCGCGGTCGTGCTGGTGCTCATCGTCTGACTCCGTGGCGACTGGATTCCCGCGGTATTCTAGCGGGCGCCCCTTCCGTCGACAACATCGGGCGGTTCGACGGTACAGCTTTGGGCGGTTCGGATTGACCGGGGATGCGATCTATCCTACCATTCGCCGCCGTGATCGGGGTATCCGCAACCGGGCTCCAGGTCTCCTTGGCTGTTGAATCCGCCCCCATCCGACGAAATCGGGCTGATCGGCATTCGGTCGCCGCCGCGTAGGACCCTGTTCATGCGTAAAGTGCTTTCCGGGCTGGTACCGCTCGCCGCCGTGATGGTGGCCGGCTGGCTGATCATGGTGGATCGGCAAGGCCAACTCGTCTGGGACCATTGGGACGAGGTCAAACGCGGGATCCTCTATCGTAGCGGCCAGCTCTCGGGAGATCAGCTCCGTGAAGCGGTCAAGCGCTACCAGATCCGCACGGTCATCAACCTGCAATGGCCGGGCGACGAGATGAAGGAAGAGCGCGCGTTGAGCCGCCGGCTCGGGGTGGATTTCGTGAACTTGCCGATGCCCGGCGACGGACTCGGCGAGGAATCGCAATTCCGAGAGGTCCTCAAGATCCTGGATGACCCGGCCCGCCGGCCCGCGCTGGTGCACTGCGCCCGGGGCACCTGCCGGACCGGCGCCTCGGTGGCGTTCTATCGCTTCGAGCGTGATGGGTGGACGCCCGAAGATGTCGCGCTGGAACTGGAGCGTCAGACCTATCATTATGGCCTGGTACCCGGTTACATCTACGCGATGGTGAAGACCAAGCCCCTGTCGTCGTTGCTCCGGGCCGACATGGTGGTCGACCGCAACCGCGAGCCGGACGAGCCCCGCAAGGAGGCGGTGCATGGACCTTGAGATAGCCTCGATGACGCGGGTTCATCCGCACTCGGTCCCGCACCGGGCCGTCCGGGCGGACTCCGCCGCGTGCGCCTTGCCGGCTGCCCCGAGCGGGTTGTGGGCGATGGTGGCGGCGGTCGGGCTGGCCCTGGTTTTCGTGATCGCGGGCGCGAGCGGGCTGGACCTGGGGCCGCAAGAGGCACGGATCGGCCTGGCGGCCGGCGAACAGGTCGGGCCGATGGGTCAGGTCCTCGGTCACTGGGCGCCGGATCTCTGGCCGGCCCAGGTCTTGCCGAGTCTCGGCCTGACCCGGCTCACCCCGACCGGCCGGCCGACGACGGGCGTGGTCCGCTGGCCCGCCGCGCTGGCGGCGATCGGCGCCGGGTGGCTCCTGGTCTGGGGCATGTCCCGGCGGTTCGGCATGCGCGCCGCGATCGTCCTGGGATTCGCGTGGTTCGGCAGCCTGGCGATCATCGATCGATCGGCCGGTTCGAGGATCGAGCCGATCCTCGGGCTGGCCATGCTGGGTGCGATCGACCGCATCCTGACGCGCGGTTCGGGCTGGATCGCCGGGCTATGGGCCTCCCTGGCGTTCCTGGCCGGCGGATGGCCTCCCCTGGCCGCGATCGCGCTGGCCGTCCTCGTGATTGGCCGGCGAGGCTCGAGCTTCTCCGTCCGACTTTTGTTGCCGCCGACGATCGCGGCGATCGCCTGGTCGGCCGCGACGATCGGCACGGTCTCCGTCGAGTTCTGGGCCGGGGCGCTTACGCTTCCCCTGACCGGTCGGCCGGACTGGGGTCTTGCTTTCGCCGTCTTCGGCTTCCTGGGACTGCCCTGGAGCCCGTTCGCATTGCTGGCCGCGAGCCGATCGATTCGCGACGGCTGGCCGGTCGAAGGCCGGGCGTGGGTCGTCGGCTGGCTCCAGGCGGCGATCGCCGGCCTCATCGCCGGGTCCCTGGTGCCGGGCCTCGGGCCGGCCGCTCGATGCCTGGCGCTGGCCGGCTTGCTCGTCGGGGCGTCGGCCTGCCTCGAATCGGTCTGGCGCAATGCCCTCGGGCCCGTCGCCCGGCGCGTGTTCTTCTCGCTCTTCTCGGCCATCCTGGCCCTCTGGCTCGTCGCGATGATCTACGGGTGCTTCATCTGGATCGTCACCATGCCGTACTACCGCACCCTCGGAATCGGCATGGCCCTCGTGATCCCGGGCGTCATCGCCCTGGGGTGGTCGGCCCTGGGCGTGGGCAATCCCCGGCGGGCCGTGGTCACGCTCATGGTCCTGGCGATCGGCTTGAAGCTGGCCTACTGGGGCTACTACGTCCCCGAGTGGAATTACCGTCGCAGTCAAGGGCCCTGGGGCCGCGCGATCGGCCAGTGGATTCCCCGGAAGTGGTCGCTTTATACGCTCCACGACTGGCCCGACGACCTCGCCTTCTTCATCGGCCGGCCCGTCCGACAGTTACGTAGCCCACGCTTCCTGAATTACCTACCCGGTAACGAGAGTCGATACGTGCTCCTGCAAACCCAGGAGTTCGAGAACTGGCCGGACCACGCCCCGCCCATCTCGGTGGTCGCCCGGTTCCACGATCAGTTCGGTGCCGAACGCATCCTGGCCAGGACCGCCGGCTACTTGCCCGTCCCCGGCCTGCGGACCCTCAAATACAGCCCCTGACCGAGTCTTTCCTGACGCGGCCTCTCGATCCGAGGGAGGCCAGGGCTGTTTCCTTCTCCTGGGAGGGCGAGGCTCCTTCCGAGCCAAGCGGTCATTTGGGGGCATTGAAGAGGCTCGGCAGGAGCCTCGCCCTTCCAAAACCGGTCAGATCGCGAGAATGAAACAGCCCAGCGAGGGAGACCTCTTCCGGGGTGGCTGAGTTGAGATCTGCTCGACGTAAATCGCGGTTCGGATAGACTTTGCCTCGGAGGACGGTCTCCGGGTCCGCCAGTCCCAAATGTGTCGGACTGGGCTTTCCCTGCATTTCGGTGTCACGATGTCTCACAAGCGTCGTATAGTTTAGCTTAGACTATGGAAGCGTGATGCGTCGTTGAGGACCGTGCATCTGCGGTGTAGGGGATAATCTGGCAGTCCTGTGAAGAATTGATCGTTCGGGTCGAAGTGCTCATAGTTGATTGATACTGGAGAGGTTCTCCCAGACGGGAAGGGATTCTCGGAATCGGTGAGACGTCAGCTCCCGAAGCCGCCCGGGATATTGCCATCAGGATCCGAGATCGCAGGGAACGGAGTATCCTGTCCGGCCTCGATCGGATTCTCCGCGATGGTTCGTGGCCGTCTCGCATTGGCCGGTGCCGGAAGCGTACAGCACCTGATTGACTCTTGAGCACGAGGAGAGCATCTCGATGCTCAGCAAGCTGAAGGAAATGTTCGGTCCGGGTCCGTCGAGCGGAGCGAAGGGTTATCGCGGACGCGTAAACCTTCAGCGCCGGTTCGCGCTGGTCTCCGAGATGTCGCGCGGCAGCATGTCCAAGGTTTATCGGGCCATCGATAACGAGACGGGACGGACCGTCTGTCTCAAGGTCCAGCTCGTGGAGAAGAACCGGGCGGCCTCGGCGCGCGCCTCCGTCGAGCAGGCCCGTCCGCCCGAGGGCGAGATCGCCATCCAACTCGTGCATCCGCATATCGTCCGCACGTTCGAGTATGGCGATTCCACGCAAGGCGAGCACTACCTCATGATGGAATTCATCGATGGGGTGAGCTTCCAGTATGTCCGGGAGACGCGTGCGGTGCGGACGGCCCAGAAAGTGGAGCTACTGGCCCAGGCGGCCGAGGGATTGGCGGCCGTGCATGCGGCGGGGTTCATCCACCATGATATCAACGCCCGGAATTACCTGGTCAACCGGGAGCAGCAGGTCAAGCTGATCGATTTCGGCCTGTCGGTGCCGAACACCCCGGCCTTCCGCCGGCCCGGCAATCGGACCGGGACCTTGCAATACATGGCCCCCGAGCTCCTCCGCCGCGAGCCGATCGACGAGCGAATCGACATCTTCGCCTTCGGCGTCCTCGCCTTCGAGCTCTTGACCGATCGCCTGCCCTACGATGCCAACAACAACACGGCGATGATGCTCCAGCGAATCAATGCCGAGCCGCTCGATCCGGCCGTTGTCAAGCCGAAGCTCTCCGACGAGATCTGTCAGATCCTCAGGAAGCTGACCGCCCGGCGCAAGGATCAGCGATGGGCCACCATGAGCACCCTCCCCGAAGCCCTCCGGAGCGTGCCGGCCAAACGGCAGGTCAAGAGCCGGCAGTGAGGAACAGACCGGGAATAACTTCCCGGAGTCCTCGTGATCGGGGTCACGTTGTGGCAAGGTCTCCCGACCTTGCCACTGCGCGGACCGAAGATCTCAATGCCCGAGCCCGAAAGGAGACCTACGGTCCCGCAGACGGCGGGGTCTGGAGACCCACGCCGAACAAGACCGCAGGCGGCAGGGTCTGGAGACCCACGCCAACGCAGGCGGCAGGGTCTGGAGACCCACGCCAACGCAGGCGGCGGGGTCTGGAGACCCACGCCGAACAAGACCGCAGGCGGCGGGGTCTGGAGACCCGCGCCGAACAGACGAATGCCCGGCCTCGCAGAGGCCGGCTACAGAAGAACGAGGGGTTTTAACGCTCTCGACTGCCTACTCCGAAGCGAGCGTCGCGCGGATGACGCGCGGGTGCTGGGCGTGGTCGTGGATGGTGGGGGCCAGGCGGAGGACTTTCTGGGCCTCGATCAAGGAGCGAACAGGTTTCTCCTGGTCGGTGCCGATCTCCAGGATCAGGTGGCCGCCCGGCTTCAGGAGGGGGACCGATTCCTCGATCAAGCGGGCGACCATGTCGAGTCCGCCGGGCCCGCCGTCGAGCGCCGTCCGGGGCTCGTAGTCGCGGACCCCGACCTCGAGGTGCTCAATCTCGCCCGTGGGGATGTACGGGGGATTCGAGAGGATGGCGTCGAACGGGCCTTCGTGGGCGACGGGTCCGAGGCAATCGCCCAGGCGGAAATTGATTCGGTCGGCGACCTTGTGCTGATCGGCATTCTTCCGGGCGACCGTCAGCGCCGCCTCGCTGATATCGATGGCGATGAAGTGCGCCCCGGGGTGCCGGAACGTCGATGCGATCGCGAGGCAACCGGAGCCGGTGCCGACGTCCACGGCGCGGGGCGCTTCGAGGGTCTTGGTGAGGGCGAGGAACTCGACCACGACGAATTCCGACTCCGGACGGGGGATCAGCACGGCCGGGGAGACCTCGAAGGCCAGCGAGTAGAACTCCTTGCGGCCGACCAGGTAGGCGACGGGTGCCCCCTCGACGCGGCGGCGGACCAGGTCACGAAACCGCCCGCGCGGGCCTTCGTCCACCTCGTCCGTGAAATGGGTGTAGAGCTGGACGCGCGGCCATTGGAGGACGTGGGCCAGCATCACCTCGGCGTCGAGACGAGGACTCTCGGAGCCGCGCCGTTTGAGATAATCGGCCGTCCAGGTCAGCAGCCGGCCGATCGTCCAGGCGTCTTCGGATCGCCCTTCCGGGTTCGGGCTGGCACTCGTCGGTGGTGGGGCGTCGATCACGGGTCTGGTCCTCGGTCCTCAGTCCTGGGTGTGTGTCGCCGAGGCGTGGGATTCCGACGAAACGGGATGAATTCCGTGATACGTCGGACGGTCAAACGAGATCGCCGAGCTGTTCCCGTCGATCGTGGTCGATCAGTGCCTTGGATAAGGGGAGCAGGTTGCCCTGGATGACCTGGTCGAGGTTGTAGAGCGTCAGGCCGATCCGATGGTCGGACACGCGGTTCTGGGGGAAATTATAGGTCCGGATCTTCTGCGAGCGGTCGCCGGATCCGATCATGTCGCGGCGGGCCTGGTCGCGCTCGGAACGGGCGGATTCCCGCATCTGATCGAACAGCCGGCTGCGGAGGATGCGCATCGCCTTCGCCTTGTTCTTGTGCTGGCTCCGTTCGTCGCGGCAATTGACCACGACGCCGGTCGGCAGGTGGGTGATCCGCACGCCGCTCTCGGTCTTGTTCTGGTGCTGTCCCCCCGGGCCTCCCGAGCGCATGACGTCGATGAGCAGGTCTTCGGTCCGGATCACGATGTCGACCTCCTCCGGTTCCGGCAGCACGGCGACCGTGGCGGTGGAAGTGTGGATCCGGCCCTGGGCCTCGGTCTGGGGCACGCGCTGGACGCGATGGCAACCGCTCTCGAACTGGAGATAGCGGAATGCCCCTTGCCCGGCGACGCTGAACGAGACCTCGCGGAAGCCCGCCAGCTCGGTCGGCTCGAGGTCGAGCGTCTCGAACTTCCAGTGCATCTGCTCGGCGAACCGGCGGTACATCTCGAAGAGATCTCGGGCGAACAGGGCCGCCTCGTCGCCGCCGGTCCCCGCGCGGATCTCGACGATCATCGCGGCATGGCTCGTGCCCGCCCGACTGTCGTAGAGCATGTCCCGGAGATTCTCCCCTTCTCGCTGATGACGGGCGCGCAAGTCGTCGAGCTCCGCCTCGGCATACGATCGCATCTCGGAATCGGTCTCGCCGGCAAAGAGCTGCTCGGCCTCGGTGATCTGACGACTCAGCTCGAGGTATCGGCCGTAGGGGATCGCGATCTTGGCGAGCGTACCGCGTTCCTTCGACAAGGCCGTGACCCGAGCGATGTCGGCGGTGACCTCGGGATCGAGCAACTTCCGCTCGATCTCCAGGAATCGCTGATAGTCGGTCTGAAGCTTCTCGAACACGGTTCTTCGTCCGTTGAACGTGTATTGGGAGGATCCCGGAGGGCCTCATCAGCCCGAACCCAAGTCCTTCAGATCGCGAAGCGAACTAATGACCAAGGACCAAAAAGAGAACTGAAATCCGTTGTGAGAAGGTCTCCCGACCTTGCCACTCCGCGGACCGAAGGTCTCCAGGCCCGAGCCCGAAAGGAGACCTTCGGTCCCACAGACGGCGGGGTCTGGAGACCCACGCCGAACTGGGACACAGACGGCGGGGTCTGGAGACCCACGCCGAACTGACCAATGACCAATGACCAATGACAAATGACAAAAAAGAGAACGGCCCGGTGGCGGACACGGATTGTGTCCACCAGCAGGCCGTCCTCGCAGGCTCATCGATCGGAGCTAGGCGTTCTCGGTCGCGGCCGGGGCCGCCGCCGCGGTGACCGCGGCCTTCTTGCCCTTGCCGTAGGTCCCCTGGAACTTCTTGTTGAACTTGTCGACCCGGCCGGCGGCATCGACGAACTTCACCGAGCCGGTGAAGTAGGGGTGGCACTTGGAGCAGACCTCGACCATGATCTTGGGCTTCGTGCTCCGCGTGGTGAAGGTATTGCCGCACCCGCACACAACCACACTGTCTTGATACTTGGGGTGAATGCCGTCTTTCATGGTTCTGTCTTTTCGATGTTTCAAGTCGCTCCCGCCATGGAAGCGGGACGATTGGGCATAAACGTGGGCTGTGTCCCCTTCGGGGGACGGGAAAAACAGCGTGTTAACCGTGCTCGCGGGGCATTGGATCGTGAGGGCGGGGCAGTCCCACCCTGCTGAAGAACCTCACCTATGCGAATCCCCTATCTCCCGCAAACCTCAGGCCTTCGCACCCAACAGGTCGGCAATGGCCTTTTCCACCTCGTCGTAGGTGAACTGGTTGTTCGGGTCATCCATGGTGAACCGTTTCACTTCCTTGCCATCAGGCCCGAAGATGAATACGGCGGGGATGCCGTTGATGTTCAGCTTATCAAATCCGTCGCCGAAAGTCTCGTCGAGGAGGACGTTCGAAAAGACGGCCTTCTTTTCCTTGAGGAAGCGTTCGGCCTCGGTCACGGCGTTCTTGTCGCTGGGGTCGTCCAGGGACAGCGAGATGATGGCGAGCCCCTTGGGGGCATATTTGCGATGCATCTCGACGACGTGGGGGAAATTCTCCTTGCAGGGGCCGCAGGTCGTCGACCAGGCGTCGACGACGGTGTACTTGACTTTCGGGTTGGCCAGGCGTTGCTGGAACTGGCTCCAGGTGAGCTTCTCCAGCTTGACGGCTTGCCCGGATTCCCGATCCTCGGGGTAAGCGGCATTCCCCGCGCCGATGACCGCGATTCCGACCAGGGTCAAGGCCGTCAACGAGCGGGACAGGAAGCATCTCATGGAAAAGACCCTCATCAGGAGGCTTGAGTCTCGAGTCGTGCGTAGGCCGTGATGCGCATTCGGGAGGGCACGGCTTCATCCGGGTCGATCGACGGACAACAGACGGGGCCACGCCCTCGCGGGGTTCCGCGAACGATTCATTCACCGCGAAGAAAAAGCCGGCCGCACCCTCGCGGGCACGGCTGGCTTTTCGATGGATCTCGTGACGCTCCCGACCCATTGGTCAGGGGCGTAGCGGTTTGTCGCGGATTGCGTCGGCTCGTTCAGCTGCCGCGCTTGTAGCCGATGCCGCAGCCGATGGCCCGGGTCTCGGTCACCGCGGGGGCCTCGCTCTTCAGCAGGGCGTCGACCGCGTCGCGGAGGTAGGTCTTGGTGACCTTGCTCTCGGACGACGGGCTATCGTCCATCGCGCCGGTGTAGCGGATCTTCCGCTCCTTGTCGAGGACGAAGAACTGCGGGGTGTTGGTCGCACCGTAGGCCTTGCCAACGGCCTGGGTCTCGTCGTAGCCGTAGATGTAGGAGGACTTGTGGTCCTTCATGTAATCCTTGATGCCGGGCAGCTTGTCTTGCGTCTGGCTGGAGACGGAGATGCCGACCACCCGCACGTTCTTGTCTTTGTAGTCGTTGGTGAAGTCGACCAGGCGGTCTTCGTAGCCGACGACCACCGGGCAGTGGTTGGCGACGAACACGAGGACGACGACATCCTCCTTGAGGTCGGACAGGCTGACGCTGGTTTCCTCGCCGTTGTAGATCGCGGGGAGGCCCGAGAACGTGGGTGCCTTGTCGCCGACGCTGATCACCTTGTTGTACTTGCCGGCCAGGGCGGGGATGGCGATCGCGGAGATGGCCACCAGGCTGAGAAGAACCTTGCGCATCGATGCTTGCTCCTGCTGGGATACGAATCCGACGTGGGAGAGATCACAAGCTCTCCCACCCAACCAACTGTCACCTCATCAATTGATGAGGCATGAGAAGAAGTCCGCAGTGTGGCTGAGGTTGCTCGCTGCTGACTTACAGTATAGGCGTCGGTCAGCCGTATTTGGCGCCACGATCTTCTCGGCTGACTTGGGCGGAGGTCCCTTGACTGACCGTTGACTTCGATCAGGGCGCGATCAACTCAGGTCGATTATAAGAAGCGACGTTCCTGAGTCAACGGTCCCGACATTTGTATCAGGCCCTTCGAAAGCCAGTGGGGGGCGGGATCCGGACGCCCTGGCGTCGGATTCCGCCCCCGATGAACGGAGAGAAATCTCGGGTTTGCGTCAAACGTCCGTAGAACGGAATTCATTCCGTTTCCCGATCCAACGGAATGAATTCCTTTCTACGAAATCCATCCGAGCCAATCGGGAAGTGATTCCCGGCTCGTTCCTAAGCCCAATATCGTTGAATGAGCCGTAAGTGATCCCGAGGAGGCGGTTTATCAACATTCCCTCCTTACGAAGGGGGGATACAGGGGGGTTCTGTCTGACGGAACTCCCGAGACTTCAGCCCGGAATTCACCCCCCCAACCCCCCCTTCGCAAGGGGGGGATGAATGCACAAGCCTTGCCCGGGCAGGCGATTGCGGCTCATTCAACGGTATTGTTCCTAAGTCCTTTGGTTTGGGAGGCTTTGCGGTTATCTGGAATGTGTGATCTGGAATCGATTCCATCACGGCCGCTCAGCGCTCGATCCGCGAATCCTGGATGGAGTCGTCCTCGGCGTGTTCGATGAAGTGCCAGGAGACCTCCTTGGCGACGATCTTGACGAACTTGATCCGGAACTTCGACCGGCTGGAGCCGGACTCGGCGGGGATCGGACCGCGCTCGGGGAACATGGACTCGCCGTAATCGTCGTAGATCGAGACGGGTTCCTTGGGCTGATCCTTGATCGGCTTATCCTTGCTGTTCTTGGGATATTGCATCTCGAACGCCTGGATATGCACCTTGGATTCGCCGTGGAGCATGTTGAGGTCGCCCGGCGATTGGACCTGGAACTGCTCGACTTCGAGGAAGATGACGATGTCCGCGTTGAAGTCGTTGGCGATCTCGGAGGGGGCGGTCCACTTGGGATGGGCCTCGACCCAGGTCGCGACCTTGTCGGGGTCGACGACCACGATCTTCTTCACCTTCTTCCGGAGGATCGACGTGAATTCGCGGGTCAGGTCGCGGTCGAGCGACGAGTATTCCATCATGGAATTCGAGGCGACGTGGCAGAGGACGACGACTTTCTTGCCTTCGAACGAGGTCTCGCAAGGGGGCGGGACCGTCGGTTCGAAAGGCTGGAGGAAATAGGCCAGGGTTCGGGGATCGCAACCGCTGGTCGCGATCAGAGTCCCTCCGGCCAGGACGGCGACCATGGCAAGCCGCACCTTTGCGTTGGCGAGTAATCGAGGGGTCATCCTGTACCCCCTCCTTCCTTGGATAATTCACAAGCCGATCGACCTGGCCACTCCCCCGGGGCCCAGCCCCGGGCCGGCCAGGACGGCTGGCGAAACGATCAACCGTACCAACCAGCACGCGAGGCAGAAGACCACGCCGGCCGTCAGCAGGCCCATCATGGGCCCCGACAAGGACCGGAATCCGACGGGCTCGTTTCGGACCGCACTCACGACGAACCAGGCCATCAACGGGATCGCCAGCAGGGCAAACACGCACCCCGCCGGGTTTGCACGCCACGAGGCGCCGACCTGCCCTCGCGTCGACCAGGCGAACGCCGTGGTCATCCCGCAAGTCGGACAGGGTCGGCCCGTCATGGTGAGGAAAGTACAGGGCTGGAGCCCGAGCTGGAGATGAGTACCGAAACCCCGAGGGTCCGGCACCAACGTCCTCGCCAATCCCAAGAGCCCCGCCAATCCGGCCGCTGCCAACAGCAGCAGTCCGCGCATCCGCCAACCCAGTCGACGCTGAGCCGATAGGTGCCGGTTCATGGGTGGCCCTCAGCACGAATGGATGATTGCGAACGGGTCTTCCCGATCGCCGGGCCTTGGAAAGGACACGCAATCTTAGCGATTGTCCGGATTTCGGCAAGGCCGAGTGTCACTGGTCATTGGTCATTGGTCATTGGCGAAGACGGTGGAAAGCATCCCTCTGCACGTCTGGCTCATTCTGCAACGGAAAGAGTTCGCGAAGGCGTCTCGCTGCCACTGGAAAAGCAAGGGTTCGCCACTGGGCGGCCCGGCGGCGCGGGTGTCTGCAAGACAGGGGTTTGCACTGAGCGCACGAACACCTTCCGCTGGCGAACGAATGACCAATGACCAACGAGTCGCGAGTGGCGCGTGGCGCGGGAAGAGAAAACGGCTCGGATTTGCTCGCTACTCGCGAATTGTAACTCGCGACTCAGGACCAATGACCGAGTGAAGGTTTTTTCCTGGCACGCATCGGCGGCCAAGCGCAATATCATCTATCATGGACACCAACGAGCCGATAGGCACTTCGGGTGAAGGTGTGGATCGGGACCGGATTGCGGCGATTGGGACCGATCGCGCCGACTGGGGTGAGTTCCTGTCGGCCCATCGCGACCGGCTGCGGCGGATGGTCGCGATCCGGCTGGATCATCGGCTGCGCGGCCGGATCGACCCCTCGGACGTGATCCAGGAGGCGTTCCTCGAGGCCACCGAGCGCCGGCCCGAGTACGATCGCCAGTCGGATCCGATGTCGCCGTTTTTGTGGCTGCGGTTCCTGACGCTCCAGCGGTTGCAGATCGTGCATCGCCGTCAGCTCGGGACCAAGGCGCGGAACGCCCGGCGTGAGGTCTCGATCCACGGCGGAGCGTATCCGGCGGCGAGCTCGGCGGCGCTGGCGGCGCGGCTCCTGGGCCGCGACACCAGGGCCAGCGAGGTGGCGATCCGCTCCGAGCGGAAGCGACAGCTCCAGGAGGCGCTCGACCG
>JBKQHM010000010.1:0-18046 GCA_052148775.1 Isosphaeraceae bacterium
AGCACAGGGGACAAAAGTCAAGTGGGGGAACGAATGCGAATCTGCTCGGTCGCGGCTGCCGTGCGATAACCAGAAGAGCGACGAGACGTTAACGCTTCACAAAAAACTCAATTGCGGAATCGCTGCCGGATCCGAGGAAGGATCCGTCCCGGCTGGAGCCGGCTTCCGAACGCGGGATCCGGAGACGTCCGATGGCCCGAAGGATCGCCACGAGGCCAGGATCGAAGGCAAACCCGAGTCGATCACGGGGTGCGAACCGGGTCGCCAGGTCGTCGCGGCGGGGCGCCGGGGCTCGGCGCGGGAGGGGGGGCGGTGGGGGGTGAGAAGGTTTCCAGCTTCTCGAGCCGTCGTTCGAGCTGCTCGATTCGTTCGACGAACGCGCGGGGCAGGGTGAGCCGGAGGTCATTTAGCGGGACCGTCGAGGTCGACATCGGGGGCTTGGCCAGATCGGTACGCGTATGATCCGGATCGGGCGGTTGAGACGGTTGCGCCGCGACGGGGCCCGGGGCCGCGTCGCGTGCGGGGGATGGGGCCGGCAAGCTCGGCACCGATGCCGGTGCTGGTGTCGGTGGCGGTGTCGACCGCGCAGCGGTCGGCGTGACGGGCACGCTGGCCCGCGCCGCCGGGGTTTCCGTCGGCGGCGTCATGGGGCCGGCGGACGATGGCCCCGGGCGGCTGGCGGTCCGGAGGGATAGGTCGATCCTCCGGTGCCGTGGTTCCTCGCCGCGGACGACGCTCAGGACGATGGTCTTCCGGGCCGGGATGCGATCGAGCCGGTCGATCAAATCGTGATGAGAACGGATCGGTTGGCCGTCGAGTGCGACGATGCGATCCCCGGATCGGAGGCCGGCCAGATCCGCCGGCGTGCCCGCGAGCACTTCGCGGACTTGCGCCCCATCCCCGGCGGTGGGCGAGGCCGGCGCGGCGTCCGGGTCGGACGGGGCGATCGTCGCCGGTGCGGTCGTCGTATCCGTCGGACCGATTTTCCAGCCGGCGGCCGGGGTCGAAGGCGTGGAGGGCGGCGGCTCGGGCGAGGCGATCGGCCCCGAGGTGTCGGTCGTCGGCCGCTCCGCGAGCCGGACCCCCAGGTAGGCGCGGTCCACGTGCCCGTGGGTCCGGAGCTGGCTCGCGATCCAGAGCACGTCGCGAGTCGGGATGGCGAAGCCGAAGTCGGTATCCGGTTCGGAGCGTCCCGCCGCGGCGGTCGTAAGGTCGCCGTCCGGCTCGGCCGCATCGGGCCGCGACGCCGATGAAGGCGGCTCCGCCGCGGATGCCTGGCCGGAGTCGGATTCCGTCGGCGGGCCCGAGGTCGGGACGGCCAGGCCGCCGCGGATCATGCCGAGCCAATCGCCGCGGAGGTCCACGACCGCCGCACCGCTGTCGCCGGGATAAAGTGGCGCCTGGACCTGGATCAGCCCGCCGAGCTGGCCGGTGCCCAGCTCCAGGGCACGGTCGAGCCCGGCGACATGCCCCCGGCTCACGGAGTGGCCCATGCCGAACGGACTGCCGACGACGAAGACCTGGCTCCCCAGCTTCGGCCCGTCGGCGGCCGGACGGATCGGCCGGACGGCTCGCGGGGAGACCCGCAGCTACGTCAAACCGGTCTCGGGGTCGGCCGCCACCCATCGGGCCACGTGGGCCCGCCCCAGGAAGTCGCGCGCGACGATCGGCGCCAGGTTCTTCCCTGTCCCCGGCGCCGGTCGCGTGGGAGGAGGATCGATTCGAACCGAAAGGATCTCACCTCCGTTATTAATCACCACGCCGGTGGCCACCCTCCGAGAGCCGGCCGGCGCATCCGCCGCGGTGTATTCCAGTGCCACGACCGACTCGCGGGCCCGCGCCATCGCCGCGGCGATCCGCCGCTCGAGTCGATCCCATGCCGCGAGCAGCTCGTCGACACTCGACTCGCCGCTCCCGCCATCACGACCCTCGCCCGCGCCGGCGAGGGACCGGCCCTCGGCGGTCCCACTCGCCGCCCTCGACTGGCTCCGCACCGGGTCCTCGGCCGACGAGAACTGTCCCGAGCCCACATTCTCGTCCGGATCGGACTCGGCGACCGAATGACCCGTCGGTGCCAAACGGCGACCGACCGATCCCCGCTCCCAATGGCCCGTCCGTAGATAGAGCAGCCCGGTCGCCACGATCCCGCCCGCCAGCACCAGCGCAAGCCCGCCCGCCAGCCGCGCGGCGAACGGTTTGGTGTCAGGGCGATGGGGGGAGGATCGAAACATGGTGTCTGAATTATCATCCATTAATCAGTAGGCCGTAGCCGGATCACCGCATGAATCGGAATGAACCCGACCTGACAAGGTCCTCGGCCTTGGCCGAACAAACGATTGCAGATTCCGGATTCCACATTCCTGATCCCGGATCGCGGGTTCCGGAGATCCGAGACTCCCGATCCGGAATCCGGGATCGGTAATCGGGAATTCTACAGGATGCGCGGACGACGCACAGATTCGTAAAGATACAGACCTCAAAGGGTTTGCGTGATTCCGGGAGGGCAAGGCTCCGTCCGAGCCGGATGGCGTCGTGGCTCGCCCTCCCAGGATCGTGCAGGGCATTTAGTACACCGGCTTGGCATCTCGAGCATCGGGCGGCATGGGTGTCCCGTGCTCGAGGTCGAAATTCAGTCGGGACGGCGTTGCGGTCCTGGATGCCGGCGCCCCCTCGTGCGAAGACGCCTGGGTCTGGGGCACGGGGATCGGCTCGGCCTGCGCCAGTTCACGCGGGGGGATGTCCCGGTCGTCCGCGAGGACCGGAGGGGCGGGTTCCTCCGCCTCGACGACAACCGACGGCATGGCCGGAATCGGCTCGGCGTTGGCACGGATGATGGATTGGGCGTCCGTATGCTGGCGACGCACGGTCGGCAGGACGATTACCAGTGCCAGGATTGCTGCCGCGACCCCGGCCCCCGAGATCCACGCCGGGCCCCAACCGGATCGTCCCATACCGTTGGGGTCGCCGTCCGGGGCATCGCCCGGGCCGTCGTGCATCGAGATGCCCTGTCGTGGCAGGCCGGCGCCCTCGAGGATTTCACCCAGGCTGTCGCGCATCCAGGCCGATCGAAGCGGCCGTTCGCCATCGAGATCGGTCAGGGCACTTAACCCCCGGTCGGTGGCCCGGTGCACCACGCGCAGCCATGGCCGGCGAGGGCGTGCATCATAGGTTTCCATCCTCCGCTCGAGCGACGGCCAGAGCGACGGGGCATCCGGGGCGACCAGCAGCGAACCGGCGGCATCGGCCAATGCCCTGTAGGCCCGCTCGAGATCCGCCCGATGTTGCCGACAGGAAGGGCAATCGCCCAGATGTCCCTCGATCGACAGGCGATCCTCGGGGCTGAGGTCATCCCCCTCGCCATTTCGCTCGGTCGGGTCATCGTTGACCCCCACCCATAAGGGCAGGCGTGCACGGACCCATTCGCATACGGTATTACCCATTGTCGTGCCCATGGCTTGGTTTGTCATCCCTGACTCCCCCTTGCGTCCCATCCTGGCGACGCTGCCAGATCTCGCGGAATTTCTCGCGGGCCTTGGCCAACCGCCACCGCACCGTCGCTTCCCGACGACCCACGATCGCGGCCACCTCGGAAGAGGAGAAGCCCTCCAGATCGCGAAGGACCAGGATCGTGCGATAGCTGACCGGCATCAAACCGAGGACGAACTGTACCTCTTGTGCCAATTCGGTCTGAATTCGGGGATCCGGGTCCGGCAGTTCGAAGGTCGCCTGGCCATTCGCGTCGGTCCGATCGATGGAAGCGGTCGGCGGCGGCGTGTTCTTGGTGCTGCGGAGCCAGTCCAGGCCCAGGTTGACCCCCACTCGAAAGAGCCAGGGACCGAACCGCCTCGCGGTGTCGAACCGGTCGAGGCGGGTATAGACGCGGTAGAAGGTTTCTTGGGCCAGGTCGCGGGCCTGTTCGGGCTCGCGGACCAGCCGCATCAGGACGCGGATCAGTTTCCGCTCGTAGCGCCGGACCAGCACGGCGAACGCCTGATGATCGCCGTGCCGTGCGTGCTCGACGAGCCACGCATCATTGAGGTTGAGCACGTCGTCGCTGCCGTGGGTACCCGGAGCTCCGAACGTCGCCTCCTCGCGGGCAGGACGACCCCCTTTCCGATTGACCGGGATAGGCACGTCCCTCTCGACGTCAGTCATGACGTCGGGTTTTCGCTCGGGGTTGACCGGCATCTGCATCGCGTGACCTCCTCACGCTCTTTATGATACGATGAAGACCCCTCGGAGCGCTGGATCTTTTTCCAGCTTGTTCCCGGAGGGCAACATGGACCTACGATCATCGGACGCCGTTCGTCGCGGAAACATACCGTCTCGATCCATGTCCTCAATCGTGCTTCGTCGAGACGGAAACGGTGTTGGCGACACGCGATCGCGTGCGCCTAGTGCGGGAAAACCGGCCTCCACCCATTCCCGGTCGAGCTGCCGCACAGCTCATCGAGTGCCTGTGAGGCATCGTAAACTCTTGAGATACTCGATCAAATGGACGCATCCGCGCCATCGCGACGGGTCGAGTTCCCGGGATGCGCGGATTGTGTCGTCGAGGGGTCGAGCGTCGGTCGGTGGGTATTGTCACCCGTCCGGTCCGACGGATCTCGATTGATCCGAGTGCGGGGCCGACATTGATGGCAAGTTTCGTGCCGCGGGTGATGCCGTGTCCGGTGGAGGCGCGCGAGGCGGCCCTGGAGGTCTTGTACCGTCGGATCCCGGCCGCGTTGCGGGATCGGTTGATCGCCGGCGTGCTGGACGAGGCGAATCGGGGTGAGTTGGACCTCTCGGGGTTGTGGGTGGCGCGTGCGAGGGCGGGTCGGATTACGGGCGTGCTCCTGACGCAGACGCTGGCCGGCAAGGCGGCGGCGGTCTGGGCGCCCGAGATGAAGACGACCTGGCGGCGGTCGGCGCTGGCCGCGGAATTGGTGGGGGCGGCCATGGCCGACTTGACGGCGAGGGGTTACCGCCTGGCGCAGGCGGTGCTCGACGAGGCGGCCGGCCCGAGGGCCGGCCAGGACCTGACCCGCGGCGGCATGCCCCGCGTGACCGAGCTGCTTTACCTCGAACGCGACACGGCGACTCCGCTGTCCCCGATCGGTGCCCGGTCGCGGGTCGCCGGCCCGAGCTTCGAGTGGCGGCCGTTCTCCCGCGAGACCGAGCCCGAGTTCCGCGAGGTCTTGCAGGCGACCTACGCGGGGAGCCTGGACATGCCCGAACTGGAAGGGACTCGCGGGCTCGACGACATCCTGGACGGCCACCGCGCCGCCGGGCTGTTCGTGCCGGATCGCTGGCGGCTGGGCCGGATCCCCGGCGAGCCCGAGGCCGCGGCCGTCCTCCTCATGGCCGAGGTCCCCGGCCGCGACGCCTGGGAGGTGATCTACCTGGGCCTGACGCCCGCTGCCCGCGGGCGCGGGCTGGGCCGTGCCGTGCTCCGCCATGCGCTGGAGCTGGCCCGGGTCCACACCCCCCGGCTCGAGCTGGCTGTCGACCTCCGCAACACGCCGGCCGTGCGCCTCTATCGCACCACCGGATTCGTCATCCGCAACCGACGGACCGTCCACCTGGCCATCCTCGGGCCTTGAATCGGGGCGCACGCGAGGCCGGCCCGCTCGTCGCGATTACGGCTTCACGGCCGCCGATGGTGCGGGATCGCGACTCGGCTCCTGGGCCAGCACCGCCGGCGCGGGGCGATACCGGAGGATCTCCCCCTGCTTGAGGTAGATGACCGACTCGGCGATGTTGGCGGCGTGGTCGGCGATCCGCTCGAGGTTTCGCGAGGTGTTGACCAGCCGCAGCAGGGTGTGGACACGCTCCGGGCTGCGGGCGATCTCCTGCTTGAGCTGCTTCTGGATCGCCCGGTAGTCGCGATCGATCCGCTGATCGGCGGCGATGACCGACTGCGCCAGCGAGACGTCGGACTGGGTCAGGGCGTCGAGGCTATTGTGGACCTGGGCCAGGGCCGCGAGCCCCAGGTTCTCGATCGACTGGGGGATGGGCACCGCCGAGGGGTCGCCGGCCAGCTTCTTGACCCGCTTGGCGATGTGCCGGGCCAGGTCGCAGAGCCGATGCAGGTCGCCGTTGATCTTCAGCACGGCGGCGACCCGCCGCAGGTCCGAGGCCACCGGCTGGTGGAGGGCCAGCACCCGGACGCACTCCCACTCGATCTGGACCTCCCATCGGTCGACCAGCCGCTTCTGACGCTTGACCTCGTTCGCCAGGTCGACCCGGCCGTCGCACAAGGCGTGCACGCTCTGGCTCAGCGTATCCTCGACCACCGCGGCCAGCTTCAAGACCTCGGCCCAGAGGTTCTCGATGTCTCGGAGGAAGCTCCGGCCCACCGTGACCCGCTGGGTGTCCCACTCCGAATCCGATGGCGGCGGTTCCTGCGGCATCGCGTCGATCCTCGTCCGGTTCGATGGTCGTGTGTTGACTCGCGTGACACCCTCTCGCTCGGTCCCAGCCTCCTTGCCACGATCCTCCTCCGCAAGACCTTCGCGGTTCGCACTCCACGGATGACCGGTGATCGTACTGCGCCGTAACGATCGAGGTATCGGTGTCGATACTTTAGCTTATGTCATCCAGCCCCCCTGAACAACGCCAAACCGGTAAATACACGAGAAATTCACAGTCATTGATGATTCGAAAAGCATCTGCTAGCGCGCAGGCCAAAAAGAGGACCCCGGAGACGTGTCTCCGGGGTCGTGAATTCTGCGCCTCTTTCAGGGTGTTGTACTCGGAGCCTGTCCCATGTCGTTGTACGGCGCCCCGTGAGCGCCGATCCGAGTTGCCTTGCCGACTTCGGTGCTCGCGGAGCACCCCGCGAGACGGCAACCGCGGCTCCGAGACGGGCGATCAGTACCGGTTCCCTCGCAGCGGCGGCCCGTAGCCGTGCAGCGGCAACCAGTACGTATCGAGCGGGATCACGTCGCCGGGGCGATAGTATCCCAGGTCATACTGCGCCTCCCAGGGGGGATCCATGATGGCGTTGTAGGGCCATGCCGCGATCTGCAGGGCGAACAGGCCCCAGGAGAAGAACGGCTGGACGATCTGGTTGCGCTGGGTGGACTGGGAGGGATCGTCGACCGGGTAGGTCAGGAACCGTCCGGCGGGGCCGACGAACTGCTCGACCGAGTGTCCGTACCTCTCGAGGACGGGGTCCTGGAAGTAGAGCGGGAGGTGGCAGGTGGCCGCGGCGGACCAGTACTTCCGCTGGGGGGCCCAGTTGCGAGCGGCCAGGGGAACCCAGTCCTCGGGGACGGGGATCGCCTTGATCGGCCGGGCCTCGGCCGGGCTCGGCGCACGGCTGATGTCGAGCTGCGTCTGGGTCTGGAGGGTCGACGAGCTGTTATCGCGCTGGGGCGTGTCCGCCTGGGCGCGATTCTGCTGCAAGTGGCGCAGCTCGTCTTCCCGTTCCTGGTTGCGGGCGACCTCCTCAACCTTTCGACGGAGGTCGTCGTTGAGGATCGAGACGGGAGCGGCCCGCTCGGGGATCGTGAAATTGATATCGGCGGAGATCGGCTGGGTAGCGGCCCCGGGCGAGTTGCCGGCTGGGGCCGGGGAGGTCGGGTCCGCTTTCGCGGCGGTCGTGTCGCTCGGAGTCCCGTTCGACGAGTCCGCACCCGTGGCCGGGGTCGGATCGGCGTCGGCGACGGGATTCGTGCCGCCCGTCGGAGCGGCGGTCGATTCGGGGGCGACGGTCGATTCGGGGACGGCAACCCCCTGCGACTCGGCGGCGGATGCGTTCGTCGGGCTCGAGACGGCCGGTGCCGCCGCGTCGGGGTCAACCGCGTTGTGAGGGCTCTCCTCGGGGGCGGTCGTCGTCGCGGTCGCGACCGGGGCCGGGGTCGTCGCGATCGGGGCCGGGGTCGTGGCGATCGGGGCCGGAGCTTCGATTCCCATGGGAAGCGGGGGTAAGGGATCGTCTTCCGTGTGCGGGACGGCCGACCCGGCGGGTGCCGGGCTCGCCACGGGCTCGGAAGCCGCCGGGATTGCCCCGGTCGCCGGTTGTGGGGCTGCGACCGTCGGAGGGGTCGTGGCGGCGTCACGCCCGAGATCGGCGGGCAGTGGCGGCAAATCGCCGGTGCTGTCCGGTGCCGGCGCCATGGCCGCCGGCGCCTCCACCTCGCTACGTGCGGGAACGGCCGGACTCTCCGCTTCCGGGAGGCCGCCGAGTGGCGGCAAGGGGGGCGCGTCCATCTCGTCGGCCACGGGGCTCGTGCCGGCCGCCGTCGCGGGAGCACCGCGGGCCGGAGTCGCCGATCCGGGCGATCCGGCACCCGTCATCGCCGTGGGGACGAGGTCGCCGGATGCGGGGGCGGGCCCCGTCGCGGGCGTGCGGTCCGGGGTCGGTGCCGGTCCGCTCGGCGCCGGCTCCAGCGGCTCCAGCAGGATCGGAGCGGGTGCCTTGACCGTCGGCGAAGCCGCCTCGACCGGAGACGGGCTCGACGAGCCGGGCGCCGGTGATGCCGCCGCGGGCCGAGGTCCCGATCCCGGGTCCGTCACCGAGGTCGTCGGCGTTTCCATGGCCGGCATTTCCGCGGCCGGTCCGGTCGGGGACACGGCCCCGGCGCCCGGCTCGGAGGCTCGAGGTGTTGCCGTTTCCGCCGGACCCGAGACCACTGCGGCCCCGCTGATGGCCGGGTCGCTCGGGATCGCCCGAGGCGCCGCGGCGGCGAGGGACTGGCTCGAAGACGGGCTCGCGACCGACCCCGGGCCGGCCGGGTCGGACGACGTGGGGACGGCGGTCAGCGTGGGGATCTCCGGGGCCGTCAGCGTGGGGATCTCGTCGCCACCCGGGAGCGGAGTGAGGGCCGTCGAGGTACCCCTGGCCAATCCCGGGCCACCGGCCGGGGCGGGCGATTCACCGACCACCGCCTCGGCGCTGGTCAGCCGGATCGGCTCGCCAGGGCCGTCGTCGGCCGCCGGCAACGCCGAGGGACCGGACCGCGCCTTGGTGCGAGCCGGCGGGGCGACCGCGTCGGATCGTTGCGCGACGGCGGTCTCCGGTCGGGCCGCGGTGAATCCGCTACGACGGTGCGACTTCTCGCTCAGCGCGTAGGATGGCCCCGCGTCCGCCCCCTGCCGCATCCCCTGCCGGGCACGCTCGATCCCCTGCTTCAGCGCGACGATCTCGGCCGCGGTCAGCTCTTTCTGGTTGAGCTCGGCCTCGCGCAGAAACTTGAGTGCCCGCTCATATTGCTGGTAATTGAGGTAATCCAACCCGTTGCGCATCAGGTACCGCGCCCCGCGCGCACCGGCGGCCCCATACAACGACGAGGTCTGCGGGGCCGTCGACGACGCGTCCGACCCACCGGCCCGCGACGTGCCCGACGAGGGTAACTGCTGGGCCAAGACGATCGACGCCGTCAGGCCGGCCCCGAGGGTCCCGGCAATCCATGCCGTGGTTGTGCGACGCAAGACACGCCTCCTTGCTTTTTGGTCATTGGTCATTGGTCATTGGTCATCCGTCATTCGTGGCTGCACCGGCGCGACTTACGACGTGGCGGTAGGAATTCCTCGAAGGACGAAGACCCCGCATCGCTCGACGAGGACCGAGGTTTCGTCGCGACGCCGAATCCACATCACATCACGAGGGCTCCGAGCCGACAATAATAACCAATAACGACCGACTGATCAGAGCAAATGCTCCGAGCTAACCACCAATGACTAATGACTAATGACCAATGACCAATGACGAATCAGACTGACCCGCGACCGACGTCGGTTTCATTACTGAAGCTGGAATAGTTGGGGGCTTCCTGGGTGATGACGATGTCGTGGGGATGGCTCTCCTGGACCGATGCCGAGGTGACCTGGATGAAGCGGGCCCTGGTGCGGAGCTCCTCGATCGTGCGGGCGCCGCAGTAGCCCATGCCGGCGCGGATGCCGCCGACGAGCTGGAAGACGAATTCCGACAGGGGCCCCTTGTAAGGGACCCGGCCCTCGACGCCTTCGGGCACGAGTTTCTGGGTGACGATCGTCTTACCGTCCTTCTCCTGGGTCCTCGGGACGGGCTCCTGGCGATATCGCTCGTGCGAGCCCTTGGCCATGGCCCCGATCGAGCCCATGCCGCGATAGCTCTTGAAGCTCCGGCCGCGGTAGATGATCGTATCGCCGGGGCTCTCGGCCAGCCCGGCGAACAGTCCGCCGATCATGACGACGTGGGCACCGGCGGCGAGGGCCTTGGTGATATCGCCCGAATAGCGGATGCCGCCATCGGCGATGATCGGCACCCGGCCGGCCGCCGCCTTGGCCGTCTGGTGGATCGCCGTGATCTGGGGTACACCCACGCCGGAGACCACCCGAGTTGTACAGATCGATCCGGGACCAATTCCGACCTTCACGGCATCGGCCCCCGCCTCGATCAAGGCCCGGGCACCGTCGCCGGTCGCCACGTTGCCCGCGACCACCTGGATCTCGTAATTCTTCTTGATCCGGCGCACCGTCTCCACCACGTTCCGGCTGTGACCGTGCGCCGAATCGACCACCAGGACATCCACTCCCGCGTCCAGAAGCGAGGCGATCCGCTCGTAATCGTGGACCCCCACCGCCGCACCAACGCGAAGCCGGCCTCGACCATCCTTGCATGCATGAGGATAGCGGTCCAGCTTGTCGATGTCCTTGATCGTGATGAGACCTTTCAGTCGATATTGATCGTCAACCAGCAGGAGTTTCTCGACCTTATTCTTCGTCAAAATCCGATCAGCTTCTTCCAGGCTGGTATCGGCCGGGGCCGTGACCAGGTTATTCTTGGTCATGACCTCTTCGATGCGCAGGTCGTTGGATTCGAGGAAGCGGAGGTCGCGTCGGGTGAGGATGCCGCGGAGGTATCCGTCGACGGTGATGGGCACGCCCGAGATATTGTGCCCCCTCATGATCTGCCGCGCCTCGGCGACGGTCGCATTGGGCGGCAGGGTGATCGGGTCGACAATGATCCCGTTCTCCGACCGCTTGACCTTGTCGACCTCGCGGGTCTGATCGGCGATCGACATGTTCTTGTGGATGACGCCGAGCCCGCCCTCCTGGGCCAGCGCGATGGCGAGCTCGGCCTCGGTGACCGTGTCCATCGGCGAGGAGAGGATCGGGATGTTCAGGCCGATCCGGGCGGTGAGCTGAGACCGGGTGTCGGTCTCGTGGGGCAACAGGTCGGAATAGCCCGGTTCGAGCAGGACGTCGTCGAAGGTAATGCCTTGGTAGGCGATGCGGTCGTGCATCGGGAAAAGCTCCGCTGGGGACCCGACGATCAGGCCGGCACGACAATAACGCGAGAAGACGCCCGTTCGATCGATCTGATGGAACGACTGACAGATAGGATCGAAAGGACCGCGGGGCCGGATCAATCTGGGTAGGTTCTGGGGCCTTTCCTGGTCCATTAAACCCGCTCGGGCCGGAACTGACAAGGGCAACCCAGGGGGCTCGGTGGACGCATGAGCAAAGCTCGAGTCCGACGCCCGGCGGGCGACGCCCCCAGTATTGACTACTGGGGGTATCGCGAACCCAGCCGCCTGGACTCCGGGCACCCGGTCGGAGTTTACCGTCATTTCGCGGGGGCAGGGGGATCCCAATCGAGTTTCAGCTCGACTTCCTTGCCGCCGCGGAGGACGGTCATGACCTTCTTCGGTCCGCCGGCCTGGAGGGCGCGGCGCATTTCCGTGTTGTCGGCGACCTTGGTCCCGTCGATCTTGAGGATCACGTCGCCTTCCTTCAGGCCGGCCTTCTGGCCGACGCCGTCGTCGATCACCTCGGAGACGGTCAACTCATCGAGCATCGCGCCGATCGTCCGGCGGCTGGCCATGGCGCCGCCGGGGGCGCGGAGCTTCTCGCGGGAGAGCAGGTGGTCGAGGTTGGCGATCCCGAAAGCCCCCAGGGCGATGACCAGCGAGGAGTGCTTCTGGTACTCGGGCACGGCCTGGTCGAAGGTGTCGAACTGGGTATGGTGGGTGTGCCGGTAGACGGCCTTGCCCGACTGCTGCCAGAAGAAGCCCGGAACGTTGGCGGAGAGGAACGACGCGTGGTCGCTGCCGCCGCCCCTCAGGCCGGCGACCTTCCGCACCTGGAACGGGAAGTCGTGGTCGAGCTCCTTGACCGGGGCGAAGACCTGCTCGAGGTCGCTGAGCATCGCCTCGGTCCCGCTGATGCCGGAGAGGTAGTTCGTGCCCATATCGTGCACGAGCACGGCCGAGATCTTGGGCATGAGCTCCTTGTGGGCCTTGACGTAGGCCGCCGAGCCGAGCAGGCCCTGCTCCTCACCGCTCCAGACCATGAACCGGATCGTCCGCCTCGGCCTCGCGCCGGCTTTGATCAAGATGCGGGCCGCCTCGAGGGCCGTGGACACGCCCGTGCCGTTGTCGGTCGCGCCGGTGGCGCCATCCCAGGAATCAATGTGGCCGCCGACGATCACGTACTCGTCGGGCAGCTCGATGCCGGGGATGTCGGCGATCACGTTGTAGAGCTTGATCGGCCCCTTCTTGAAATAGTTGCGGATGTCGAACTCGAGCGAGACCGGCTTGCCGTCCTTGAGCCAAGCGGCGATCTCGTCGAACTGCTTGCGCAGCAGGTGGACCGTGGGGACGGCCGGGAGCTTGTCCCAGGTGATCTTGTGCCGGCCGTCGGTGATCAGCTCGGAGGCGGCCCCGCGCCGGATGATGCCGGCCACCTTGGCGTCTTCCAGCTCCTTGCCGAGCTTGCGGAGGAATGCCGGGTCGGAACGCGGGCCCTGGCCCGGTCCCGGAAGTCCCAGGAGCACCCAGGCGCCGGCGAGCGTCTTCTTCGCCTTGGCCTCGTCGAGCTCCTTCTGGTCGAAGGGCGCGACCACGGCCTTGCCCTTCACGGCGCCCTTGGTGCCCGCCGACCACGACATCGTCGCGAACTCCAGCGCCCTCGGCTCGGGCTCGACGACCTTACCGAACCACGGGCCCCGGTTGAATCCGACCGGGAACTCGCCCCATTGCTCGAGCCGGGCGTTCTCGATCCCGAACGAGGCGAACCGATCGCGGACCCACTCGCAGGCGTTCGTCAGGTTGTCGGAGCTGGTCAGCCGAGGGCCGATCCGGTTGCACAGCACGTCGAGGTGATCCATCACCTGGGAGTCCTCCCGCCCCGCGGAGAGGATCCTATCGATCTCCATGCTCTTGCCCTTGGCGGTATCCTTGTCCGCCGCCCCGGCCGGGGATGCGATCGCCAGACCCGCCACGATGGCCCACCCGACCCAGAAATGTCGTCTCATGCGCAAGCTCCGTTCGGTGATGAAAGGGAATCCGACACGTTTCACATGACCGACCAGGTTGGGAGAGGCCCTGGTGGAAAGACAAGCTATTGTTTGCGATCCCGGCGGTCGCGTCCAGCCGGTCGATTCCCTACGGAGTCGCGAGCATTCGGCTCCCCCGGTCCTGAGGGGCGTCGCCGATCGCGGATCATTGCGCTGGTTTGCACTCGAGTGCAACATTTCGCCGGGTCGCCATCACCCATCGCCGGGTCCAGGACGGACTTGGAGGCGCCTCCCCGAATGGATCGGACGGGTCGGGCCGCCAGCGGCAGCATCCGGGGTGACGCGAGGATGCCCCGACCGGTCTGTTGATCGCTGTCAGTCACAGGCCCTTGCCCCTGCTGGAAGTGATTGAGTACGTGCCCCTAATTTAGAATGGCGCCGCTTTGCAATTTCATTAACGCATCCCTCCCGGAATCGGGCCGCCGGACACCCTAACTATTTATTAAGTAAGCAGATAAAAAATCCGAAAATTTTTTTGGCGTGCGCGCGGCTGGCCGCCGATTTGGCTGGAAATGAGCGGGGGAGGGGATCGTCCCGGAGATCTCTCATGTCGGAAACCTGCAAGATCTTCTTCCGATCGGGAACTTGCGACCTCGCCGCCGCCGCCCGGCGCCTCGCCGGATGCGGGCTGGCCGTCATCCGGGATGGCGACGACCTCACCGATGGTTACGGCGGGTGCTGCGGCGGCGACCGCGGGCGCTTACACCCCGGGGAGATGGCCGACCCCCCAGCCGATGTACCTGTCCCGGACGTTGCCCTTGTCGTCGTAGCTCATGCTGACCCGGAACTCGTCATTGAGGTGGGGCCGCGGGCCCACGACCTTGCGGTTCCGGAGTTCCTCGCACAGCAGCTGGAGCAGCTCGGGCCGTCCCTGGCAATCGTGGAGCCAGCGCGTCGGGATCCTGACGCTCCCTTGGACGTACGGGTGCTTCGCCTGCTCGGAGGCGAGCAGCGAGAGCCTCCTCGTATCGACCCGGCAATCGACGGCCCATTCCGGCGGCAGGGCGGGCGTCGGCTGTGGCGCGATGCGCTTCCAGGGCAGCCCGGAGGATTGGCAGGCCTCGGCCGAATTCGTGCACAGCACCTCCTTCACGTGAGGCCGCAGATGGCCGACCCCTTCGCTGGTCGGCGGGGGGTACCTGTGGCGGTTAAAGGGGGTGATGACGACGACCGTTTTCTTGTCCGCGGCGCAGGCGTAAATCTTGGAGTTGTAGCCATTCGCGGAGCCGTGGTGCGCCCCTTTGATGTAATGGGCCTTCGGCAGAGGGCTGTCGCCCTTCTCCTTGATCAGGTCCTGCCATAGGTCGTCCTCGGCGTCGGCCATCAGCAGGATGCGGGTGTCGCCATACTCGAACAGGATCGCTCCGCTGGCCTGATTGTGCGGCAGGCCACTTGGGTCCCAGTCGGGGTTGAGCTTCGGACCGTCCGCCATTAGCTTGGCCGACGCGTCGGCCAGGATCTCGCCGTAACGCCACTTGCCCTCGTCATTTGGTGTGAGAAATCGCGCCGTCACTCGGCCACCGCACAACTCGGAATGCGCGCCTGCCATGAGGAACCGAGGGGCGATGGCACCCTTCTTCTCCTTCACGGCGTCCTTGATCCGGAGGGCTTCGAACCATATCGAGCCCGCTGGCAGGCCCAACGCCTTCTCGACGGCGTCGCTCGCGCCCTTGTCGCGCATCGCCTTGAAGTAGCCCATGCAGGTGTGCTCGAGGAACGAGTGGAAGACCCAGAACTCCTCCACGTCGTACGCATCGAAATAGCAGGACATCCCCATGCAGTGGTCGGCATGGGGATGCGTCAGGGCTACGAACCTGAGCTTGCGCAGCTTCGGATATCGAGCCCGGAGAAATTCGAGCGTCGGCGGGCCCGTATGACGGGTGCCGAAGGAATCGATGATTCCCACTTGTCCGTCGGGGAGCTCGATGACGATGCTCTCGCCGTACCCCGGCCCGATGACGTGGACCCCCAGCAAGCGGGTACCCTCTGCCGCCGCTAGCGGCCCTTGCCGGCGCCAAAACCCCAAGGATCCCCGGAGGCGACGTCTTCGCAGTGCTCTTGGTAGAGTCGTTGGGCCTCTTGCTCCTCGGCGGCGGTCAGCCGATTCGGAGGTAGGTCATCGATGTCCTCGGCGGCCACGGAGCCATCCTCGCTCATCCACCACAGGAAGCGGTCACCCGGCTTGAGGCCGCGCGCATCCAGTAGCCTCACAGGGAGGTCGATCGGGAGTTCCGAGCCGGCGACCTGGACGACGCACCGCGCTTTTCGGCCGGCGATCGACTCCACGAAAGCGATGGCTGGGAGCGTCCCGGCGCGACGACTGAGCGCCCGGTCCGGGATCACTTTGAAATCTTCGGTGGGCGGCGTCTCGGCGTTCTCGGCCGCCTCGGGGAGCCATGGCCGTTATTGATGCGACTCAGGAGCGGCCCAAGAATTCAGCACTTCGGCGTAGCATTCGACCGCATCCGTGGGTGCGTCAAACCACTCGGCCAACTCCTTCGCGTATCTCCCACGCACCCCTGGCATTTCGTCACCCCTGATGGCCGTATGTTAGGAGGTCCACGCCCCAGCCAAATACTTCCTCGGAGACCGTCTCACGCTTCAACTTCGCGCGGTCGACCTCGAGCGACAGGGAACGAAGGTCATCCATATCCATTGACATATAGATTGTCTTCTTCGTGTTCCCCTCGAGATAGTCTACGACGAGCGTCTTGGCGAGGACTAACGCTTTGACCGAAGTGGCATCTTCGCTGTACACGGGCCTGAGTTCACTCAAAATCTTCACATCCTGGACCGGGTTGGGCCGGTTCACCAGCATCTGGTAGGACTTGTTGCTGATGCTGAAGAAGTTGTCCTTCTCGAACAGCGGGGCGACTAGGCCCTCGATCGTCTTCCAGCCCGCCAAGTTCTCGGACCGCCACTTCTCCGACGCCTCATTCCCCAGGTTCTCGGTGAGCACCGTCAGGAAATCGGGCGTTTCCAACTTCAGGTGCACCCGCAGATGATTCAGGGGCATCAGGGCCCCCATCACGAACTGCGAGACCGTTCGCGTCTCGACCTTGAGCTCGTTCGCCAGACGGGTCGTGAGCCCCCTCATGTTCAAAGTGAGGGGAAGGTCCTTGGCCAGCTCGTAGAGCGCAGCAACCCCCTCCGGGCCCAGGTCGATTAGGGCCTTGAGGCCGGCGAGGCCGGATTCGGGGATCTTGAAGCGAACGTCGTCGGCCATTCGATCCACCTGTCCCGCTCATCTCGAACACGCGGGGCCGATTCTACCGGAGAAGCGGTGCGAGTGGCAACCCGGCCGCGTCTTAGGCGCAAAAGCTAGAATCTGTCATATTGTACATCGTAGGCGAGGCGAAGCAAACGGCCACCTCCCTGCGGTTTGCCGAGACGCAACGCTGCGGTCCTGACGGGCGGGCGATGGTCGTCCTCCTACCTTTGGACACATCAAACCATGAGAAGGATCGTCCTTGGGACTTCCCAGCCCCGGCCGCATAAGCGTTCAGACTTCTTTCAGAGAAATGCGGAAAATCCTGCGAAATCCCGGTAAGATCAGGACGTTGACGTGACCGCCCGGCGGCGCGTAAGTTCTTCCCAGTAAAGGCTTTGGTGGCACGGTAAGATTCTGCCGTTTCTGGCCTGTTACGCCGGAGGTTGCGGGTTCGAGCCCCGTCGTCCTCGTTCACAAGTCTTTAAATTCATGCCACTTGCGTCGAGCACTTCGCGAAGAAATCGAGATATAAGGTGAATCGCATTCAGAGTTGTGCGCCTCCTGCAAACCGCATCTTCCCGAATGGCTTGGGGTTAAATGCCCCATGCCTTTCAGAGAAGTGATCCCCAGCGGAGCCGGGCTTTCAAGCAGTATTCTCTCAAATCGCGTTGCCACAAGGACTTGCGACAGCGGCAACTCCGGCGGAATGGCCGGTGCTCGATGGCTTTCAGGGTTCTCCCCGGCTGGTGGTTCTAACTCGATAGCTGTCAAGCCTCTTCGCTGACAGATCGATTCCTGCACCTAGGGAGCAACCACAACCTCTCCATCAGCCGAGTGCACCTCGTGCGATGGGCAGGCTTCCAGCCCAAGGCGCCGCGGATCATTTGGGCCAGACGGGAACGGCCGCAGCGAATCAGACTGCATGCCGCCGCGGTCTGGCAGCAGAGGAATCGGCCAGGGGAACAGACCTTGAGGGACCGGGAGCCCTTTTCGCTGAGATCGGAGGAGGGCATCGCCACTCAGCCGGATTGACATCGGGTTTCGCCTGCCTGTCGTCGGCCTGCGTGCACTGACGCAGAACCAGCTCCACGTGGCCATCGATCCCGAGCGGATGCGTATGAGTCTTCGCACTCCGGACTCGAGCACCAACATGCTTGGCTGGTTTGAATGACTGCTTTGATCAGCCGGTTCGAGGCATTCCCATGACAAAAACTAGTGTCCCGTCCAGGCTAAATTTTGGGGTTGTCCGAATCGCTGTCTTTGAGGAACCTCTGCGTCAAGAAGGAGGTTCCCATGAACAAGAAGTATATCGTGCGGCTCACGGAAGAGGAACGGGCGATTTGCGAAGCGACCATCAAGAAGGAAAAAGGCACGTCGGAGAAGCTGCGACGGGCGACGATTTTGCTCAAGTCCGACGTCAACGGGCCAGCTTGGGATGACGCCAAAATCAGCGAAGCGGTCGGTTGCCGGACGCGGACCGTTGAGAACGTGCGGCAAGCATTCGTCTGCGAAGGCTTTGAGGGGGCGCTGGTTCGCAAGAAACCGGCGACCTCGCCGACGCCGAA
>JBKQHM010000011.1:0-4665 GCA_052148775.1 Isosphaeraceae bacterium
TGCCTCTGATCCCAACGATACAGTCCTGCCCAACAATGTCGGACCAAATTGACCAACTAATTCTGCGTCAGCTCCTTGGTCTTGGTGCTCGCTGTCACCTCCCGCACGGGGGCACCCTCGGTGAGGATCGACAGGTCGCCGAGGATCACCTTTTCCGAGCCATCGATCGACGTCCAGGGTCGTTTGCCGGCGGGCGTCGTCCGGGAGGCCGGCGCGCGGCAGTGGGTGACTTCGATCCATTCGCCGTCGCTGACGCCCGTCTGGATTTCGGTCTGCACGGCCTTGCCGTCCTCGTACTTCCAGTAGGATGCCTGGTCGCCGCGATGGGTGAGGGCGGCCAGCGGAAGCGCCCGGACACCGGGTCGCTCGACGATGACCTCGGCGTATGCGTACATCCCGGGCAGGATCTGGCTGCCGGTGTTGGGCAAGTCGATCTCGGCACGGAGGGTGCGGCTTTTGAGGTTCAGCGCCCAGGACGTGCGCGTGACGTTGCCCGGGATCGGCTCGTCGCGGTAATCCTTGACCAGCACGGACGCCTTCGTCCCGATATGGACATGGTTGGCGTCCTCCGCGGGGATGTCGACGAAGATTCGGACCACGTCGATGCGGTCGACCACGTAGATCGGCGCGGCGGTCCCGCCGGGCGCCTGGTAAGGGGAACGCTCCATCGCCGAGGGGTCGCCAGTGGTAGGCAAGACGAAGTCGAAGGTATTGGCGTTGCGGGCCACGATCACGCCATCGAAAGGCGCGGTGAGCGCCAGGTAGCCCACCCACGCCTTGAGCCGCCTCGCCTCGCTCTCGGCGACGACCAGATCGGCGCGGGCGACCGAGACGTCGACGATCGCCTTCGCGAGCGTCGCCTGTTCGGAAAGCAGTTGCGCCTCCGCCTTCATGATCGTCGCCTTCGCCGCGTCCCTCGCGGCGGTGCTCGACTTGAGCTGATTGTTCGACTCGAGGAGGATCTGGGCGTCGACCACGCCGCGCTTGACCTCGTTCGCGAGCCGCTTGTCCTCCGAGGCCCAGCGGTCGACCTCGGCCTGGTATTTGTTCAGAATCGCCCTGGCCTCGGCGAGGGACGCGTCGGCCGACTGGACGTCGGCCTCGGCGACCTTCACCAACCTGATCGCCAGCTCGATGCGTTCCTTATCGAGCCCCACGGTCGCCTTCTTCGTACCATGGTCCTCGACCAGCTCGGGAACGAAGAGCGTAGCGAGGACCTGCCCCTTCTTCACCCTGTCACCGATGTCCACGCTCCACTTCTCGATAAAGCCCGTCAGCTTCGGGTAGATCGACGTACGCTCGTATGCTTCAATGAAGCTCGGCTGGCCGACGACCCGGACAATGTTCCGGACCGACGGGCTGATCAACCGTACGGCCGGGGGCTCCGAGGCGCTCGCGTAGTCGGTCTCGGCTTCGTTGTGGCAGCCCGGCGCGACGAGGGCGGCCAGGAGCCAGAACGCGAGCCGGCGGCAGCCGGGGGAACGATCGGGAACCGTGGGTTTGAGGACGCGGCACATCAGGGAGCTCCTGGCAAGGGAATGGTTCTTGGGGGGGCGGCGGGTCCTGGCTCCGCGTGTCCGTTGGCCGGAGTGTGGTGGATTCCGCCGGCTTGCGGGTAAGACGGGACGGGCTGGTCCGCCCGGGGAGGAGCCTCGTCGCCGAAGCTGTCCTCGCCGGCCAAGGCTTCCGGATCGTAGTGCGGGCTCCCGGGGTCTTCCGGGGAGATCGACGGCGAGTGGGCCGCCTTCCGACCGATCACGATTGCGAAGATCGAGGGGACCACCAGCAGGGTGGCCACCGTCGACATCACCAGCCCGCCGATCACCGCCCGGCCGAGCGGGGCCTGCATCCCGCTCCCCCGCTCCAGCGCCAGTGCCATCGGCACCATGCCGATGGTCATCGCGCAGGCGGTCATCAGGATCGCCCGCAGACGGTCGCGCGCGCCGTCGATCGCGGCCTCGGTCGAGGGCTTGCCACCCTTCCAGTGATCGTTCATGAACGCCACGAGCAGTACCGAGTTCGATACGGAGACGCCCAGGCTCATGATCGAGCCCATGAACGACTCGATGTTCAGTGAGGTGTTGGTGAAATAGAGGATGACCGCGATGCCCGCGAGGACTCCCGGTACGGCGCCGATCGAGATCAATCCCAGGCGCGGGGACTGGAAGAAGGCCGTCAAGAGCAGGAGGATCACGAACACGGCGACCGCCAGTCCGATGCCGAGCGTCTTGAACATCTCGATCATCGGCGGAAGCTGGCCGATGAGCTCTATGCGGACACCCTCGGGCGGTTTCCCGGCGGCGGCGATGGCCTCGGCGACCTGGCGCGAGGCCCGCCCCATGTCCTCACCCTCGACGTTCGCGGTCAGGGTCAGGTAGCGCTGCGACATGTCGCGATCGTACTCGCCGGGCCGCGTACCCCGCCGGACTGTGGCCACGTCGCGGACCATCAGGTTGACCAGTGGGTTCACCGTCGCGATCGGCAAGGTCCCGACGTCTTCCGCCTGGATCATCTTTGTCGGTGGTATCTGCACCTGGACCAGGTAGTCGAAGCCGGTACTCCCGTCGATCCAGTAGTTGAGGTCGGTGAAACGGGTCGACGCCGTCGCCATGATGAGCGCCTTGCGCACGTCCTGGACCGTGGCCTCGCTGAGACCCGCCTTCTCGCGGTCGATATCGACCTCGATGGAAGGGTAGTCGAGCGTCTGCTCGAACTGAACATCGCGGAGGAAGCGATTGCGCTTCATCTTGCCGGCGACCTTCTCGGCGTGCGCCCGGACATCGTCCAGGTCGGTGCCGATGAGTCGGACCGCGATCGGGGTCGGCGAGCCGAAGCTCATGACCCGGGTCACCATGTCGCCCGGCTCGAAGCCGAAGCTCGACAGTTTGGCTTGCTGCAGCGCCTCCTCGTGGGACAGTCCTCCCTGTTCCAGCCGGTCGACCATCCAGGGGATGACGCGTTCGGGTAGGATCTTGCGGAGCCGCTCGCGAAACGCGCCGAGCCTGATGCCGCTGTCCTCGCGAAGGGCGACACGCAGTTGTCCGTCATCCGGACCGCGCATGAAGAGGATCATGTTGTCGATGCCAAAGTTCGGGGCGACCTGGCCGACGAAGCCCATCGTGATCTTGATGTTCTTGGTCTTCGCCTCGCCCTCGATCTCCTGGAGGCACTTCACGGCCATCTGCCGCGTCAGCTCGAAGTTCGAGCCGGGCGGCGGCCGAAACCGAAGCACGAACTCTCCCGAATCCACTTGCGGGAACAACTCGGTGCCGAGCCGCAACCCCACCACCCAGAGGATCAGTCCGCAGGCCACCAGGTAGCCCGGGACCACCCACCAGCGCAGGCGGACCAGCCATTCCACGGCATGGCCATACGCATCGACCATCCGGTCGAACAGGCCGCGCTTCTTTCCGCCATGCGTCTTGGGCTTGAGCAGGTAGACACACAGGATCGGCAGGCACATGATCGAGAGCACGTAGGAGGCGATCATGGCGAACCCGACCGCCAGGGTCAGCGGCATGAAGAGCGACCGGAGAGGGTCGGTCATGATGAACGCCGGCACGAATACGGACAGGATGCACAGCAGCGCCAGCAGGATCGGCACGGCGGTGGCGTTGCTCGCGCGCAGCACGGCCGTGGCGATCTTCGGCGTGAGACCGATCTGCACGTGCACGTTCTCAATGGTCACCGTCGACATATCGACGAGTATACCCATCGATAGTGCCATGCCGCCCAGCGACATGATGTTGATCGTGTTGCCCGACAGCCAGAGCCCGACCAACGATCCGAGCAGGGCGAGCGGGATGATGACCACGACGGCGATCACGCTCCTCAGGTCGCGGAGGAACAGGAAGATCATCAGTCCGGTCAAACCGGCGCCGATGAGCCCCTCGGTGGCCACGCTGGCGACCGCCGCCAGCACCGTGGGCGACTCGTCGAACTCGAAGCTGATTTTGACCTTGTCCCGGTATTCCCTGGGGATGACGCCGCGGAACAGCTCCATCGACTTGCGGGTGTCGGCCACGACGGACAAGGTCGAACCCGTGGCCGTCTTGATGACCGGCAGATAGACCGACTTGTTGCCGTTCACCAGCGCATAGCCGTAGGTGATGTCGGTATCATCCTGGATGGACGCCACATCGCGGAGATAGACGTTCAGGCCCAATTTGAGCGGGATCGTGCCCAGTCGCTGGACGTCGACGACCGTCGCGTTGTTGGCGACGATCGGCATCGAGTCCTGGATGTAGACGTTCCCCGCCGGCACGATGGTGTTCCCTTTCGCGAGGGCGTCGACGACGTCCTCCGGGGTCAGGTTGTTCTCGCGGAGCTTCTGCGGATCGACGCGGATAACGATCGACCGCATGTTCGGGCCGAAGGGGGAGACTGCGACCGTGCCGGGGACGTTCTTCTGCACCTGCGGCCGGACGATGTTCTGCGCCCAGTCGCCCAACTGCCCCAGCGAGGCTTCCTTGCTCTCCAGCACGAGGTAGCCGACCGGGACGCTGCCGGCGTCCATCCGCATGATCATCGGCGGCAGGGTCCCCTTCGGCATCCACGACATGGCGCGATCGGACATCGCCACCACCTGGGCCATTGCCTGGCCCATGTCGGTGCCGGGGTAGAACGAGAGCTCGCACAGGGAGACCTGCTGGATATTCCGCGAAT
>JBKQHM010000012.1:0-5605 GCA_052148775.1 Isosphaeraceae bacterium
GTGGGTTGAAACACATTGAAGCCGAACTATGTGGATACGCTGTTCCGTCGCCCCCCACGCGGGGGCGTGGGTTGAAACCCCTCTGTAAATGTCAGCGACGTGATCCCGACCGGTCGCCCCCCACGCGGGGGCGTGGGTTGAAACCAGCTCGCGGAGCATCTGGGCATAGGCCCGATCGAGTCGCCCCCCACGCGGGGGCGTGGGTTGAAACATCCCGCTGACGCTGATCGCCACGATCGCCAGCAAGTCGCCCCCCACGCGGGGGCGTGGGTTGAAACCACGTGGCGATGTGCCTCTCCGAGCCCCGCAAGCGTCGCCCCCCACGCGGGGGCGTGGGTTGAAACTCTTTACCATCGTCGGGGGAGAACAAAGGGGACATCGCTCATTATTGCGGCAAGATGCATATTCTGGAGAAGACGGACTTCGCCAGCTTGTCCAGACACCCAAAACAATCAGAAATGTCCCCTTCATTCCTTCCAAAACAATCAGAAATGTCCCCTTTATTCCTTCCCAGCGCGTCATTCGACAAGAACACAGCGACAGAAAAGGAATCGGCACAAACGAAAGCGACCGCGCCCCGGGACAGCCTTCCCCAGGTGAGCGGCCATTGGCGTTGGTAGACAGAGGATCGCAGGTCAGTTCCGTTCGGGGAGGCTCCAAAGTTCGATGGCGAGCCGGACGATCGAGAAGATCAAATCGACCTCGGTTTGATCGAACCGCGAGAGCGACCAGGCCGTGATCGGGTCGTTCTCGATCCAGGTCGAGATCGCTTCCGGGTCGACGTACTGGCGGAGTCTCATCCGCTGCTTCGCTTCCCTCATGATCGGCAAGGCTATGTAGGCAAGCCTGGGATCGCGCAACTCGCTCGAGCGCGGGTGAAGTCGAGAGACCGCCTTGGCGAGCTCGATCTCCTCCTGGGAGAATGGGCCGCTCGGTGCGGCGACTTCGCCGAATTCGCGGACGTCCAAGATCGTCTTCGTCCGGTTCGCCATCGTCGCTCACTCCGCGCGGCGGTTTCCGGGTGGATCGGCGGCTGACATCCCGCACCCGCTTCATTGCGTCGGGGACGGATTTCACAACCGAAATCGCGACGAGCCCGAGACGGCTATCGACTCGTAACGGGTCGCTAGCCGGCATTTCTCACCCCTGTGACTGCAAGACCACGAAGAGAACGATCGAACTTGATTTACCACAGAGTCATAGAGCCCACAGAGAAAACCACCTTGCACCATAATCCCATAATCGTCTTGCAGATTTCTCGCTACGGACGGGACGGTCCGAAGACGAGAATTGGCAAGTCTTTCCGTCTTCTCTGTGACCTCTGTGACTCTGTGGTGACAAATCCGGGCTAGCCGAGTCGTTCCCCCCAACCCGGCGTCACCCCGGGTTCAGTAACTCTGGAGTCGACAATCCCGCCCTCTTCGGAAGCATACGCCGCGATCGCGTGCGACTTCTCGAGAAGCCATGACGAAAAGCCCAACCCTCTCCCCCACGGCGGGCGAGGAGAGGGCCATCGTCTTTTCCCTCCTCCCGGCGTGCGGGGAGATTGCGATGATTCTCGTGACGGGAGATCCGGGAATCCAGAGCGGATCCGCCGAGTGTTCGCCCCCCGCTCACCCCTTCCGAACGAATCGCGATGGTCTGCTGCGCGCAAATTCCGAATTTTTCGGATTTTTTTATCCGCTTGCCCTGCCAAGGGTTCGGAACGCCAGCGGCCCGAATCCGCGATAGGTGCATTAAGGAAATTGCAAAGTGACGGCATTCTAACAGTAGGGGACATTGCGAACGTTCGAACATCTCATCCAGCCGAGGTCAGCGACCATTTACGAGCAACCCGCCAGGAGATCGTTCGGGGCCGTTGGCTTGTCTCGGGCCGCGTGCCACGAGGATAGCCCCGTTGCCGTCCGCGACCCGTCCCGTCCGACCCGTTCGCGGACGCGGAGCCAACTCCTTTCCGGCCAGGGCGATCGGAGAGGGCGACCCGTCGAAATGTTGCACAGGAGTGCAAACCAGCGCAACGGCGAGTGGAGCGATATCCCTCAAATCGCCGGTCCTCGACCCTCGCACATCGCACCCCCTGCCCCATGCGGCCTCGACCCGGATTCCCGGATTTCGGAGCGGTGATCGGCGCCGAGGCGATCCGTCGCCTCGATCGACCGGGGTCTGCGCGCCGGTCTCTCAGGATCGGTCCCGGCTGGGTGGATGAAACCCTCGCCACTTCCTGGTATTGATGTCTGGGTGGACCGCACCCGATCCACGACGCTGTCAAGAACGCAAGAAGACCGCAACAGGCGACACGCATCATGAACAAGATCATTGGGCCAATGGCCTCGCTCCTGGTCACAATCAGCTCGATCATGCCGGCGCATGCCCAGGAATTGAAGGCGGGAGCGGCGGCGGAGATCCTCTCGGCCGACGATGCGATGGTCATCGGCGGTGGAATCGGGCCGGGGAAGGCCAGGGGTCAGGAGGGGGAATTGCGCGCCTCGGCACTGGTGGTCGAGGATGCCAAACGGCATCGAGTCGCGCTGATCGCCTGCGACGTGCTGATGATCGAGCGCGACGTCCTCGACCGGGCAGCCCGGCGAATCGAGCAGGCGACGGGAATCCCCTTCGAGAACATCCTGATCAACGCGACCCACACCCATCACGCCCCGACGACCGTCACCGTCCACGGCTATGAGCGGGACGAGCCCTTCACGCGACAGGTGGAAGAGAAGATCGTCGAGGCGGCGAAGAAGGCCGCCGGACGGCTCGCGCCGGTCACGTTCCTGTTCCGGCTCGGCGAGGAGTCCTCGGTCGGGAAGAACAGCCGGCTGCTTCTCGGCGACGGCACCATCTACTGGGTTGGCACCTATGACGATGCCCTGCGGCCGACCGGTCCCTTCGACCCGGAGCTGCCGGTCCTGGCATTCCGGCGCAAGGATGGCGGCCTCGAGGCGGCCCTGTTCAATCACTCGACCCACACGATCGGCACGCAGAAACCCGGCGTGCGATCGCCGTCGTTCTACGGGCTGGCCGCCCAGGAGCTCGAGAAAGAAAAGGGCGGCACCTTCCTCTTCTTCGAAGGGGCTTCGGGCTCGACGCATAACCTCGGGGTGGCTCCGGTCGAGGCCACGTACCGGATCCGACAGGCGGTCGCCGCCGCCCTCGATGCCGCCCTGCCGCGCCCGGTCGACGAGGTCGTGGCGATCCGGAAGGAGATCACGGTCAAGGTCCGCCATTTCGACGAGGCCCAGGATGATCGCGCCGTCTCGGCCTACTGCAACAAGCGGATCAAGGACACCGCATGGGCGCAATCCACGATCGAAACTTTCCGCGCCATGCGACGGCGGCTCGCGCCTCGGCAGGGGGAATCGCGCAAGACCTGGGTCCAGGCCATCCGGATCGGCGACGTGGCCATCGTGGGCGTGCCCGGCGAGTTCTTCACGACGCTCGGCCAGGAGATCAAGCGACGCTCGCCGTTCCGCTATACTTTCGTCTTCGAGCTCGCCAACGACTATGTCGGATACATCCCCGACCAGGCCGGCTTCGATCTGGGCGGATATCAGACCTGGACCGGCCTCCACAGTTTCCTCGAACGGGGCACCGGCGAGGCGATCGTCTCGGAGGCCGTCGAGCTACTGGAACGACTCCACGGCGAGTCGAAGTCCGCGGCTGGAAACTGAGCGGATGGGCGCGGGCGTTCGCAATCGGCACGGGAACGGTTAGAATGGGGTGAGGCGGCTGGGCGGGGACAGGCGAGAGCCTCGCGCTGCATCACGCTTGGAGCCTCGGCGCATGATCTGGCAGGGCGATGGACCTCCGGTACTGGGAATCGACCTGGGTGGAACGAAAACCCTGGTCGCCGTGGTCGGCAGTAATCAGCAGGTGCTGGGGCGTGCCAAGCGCACGACACCGGCCAAAGAGGGCGGACAGGCGATCGTCGCGACCATGCTCGGAGCGATCGACGAGGCCCTCAAGAATGCCGGCCTGACCCGTCAGGACATCGCCGGGGCCGGGATCGGCTCGCCCGGCCCGCTCGACTCTCACACGGGCGTGATCCTCTTCAGCGCGAATCTGAACGTGAAGAACTTCCCCCTCGGACCCGAGCTATCCGCGGCCCTGAACCGCCCGGTGCTGGTGCAAAACGACGTAAGGGTCGGGGGTTACGCCGAGTTCCGCCTCGGCGCCGGCCGGGGCTATCGCGACATCATCGCGGCGTTCGTCGGCACGGGTATCGGCGGCTGTGTCATCCAGGAGGGCGAGATCGTCGAGGGATCGACCGGCAATGCCGGCGAACTCGGCCACATCATCGTCAAGGCGGGCGGTCCCCGTTGCGGGTGTGGCTCGCGCGGCTGTATGGAGGCACTGGCCAGCAAGACCGCGATCGCCCGGCGCGTCTACAAGGCCACACGCAAGGGACTCCCCACCGTGCTCGGCGAGAAGATGGCGAGGAAGGGAGGACGCCTCAAGAGCGGCGACCTGGCCGACGCCGTCGCGGCCAAGGACCTGGTCGCCCTCAAGGAAGTCCACCGCGCGGCCCACTTCCTCGGGATCGGCCTGGGCAGCCTGATCAATGTCCTCGGGCCCGAGATCGTGATCATCGGGGGCGGAGTGGCCGGGGCCCTGGGTCTGCCCTATATCGAACTGGTCCGCACCGCGGCACGCTCCCAGATCCTGGTCGACCCGGAGGTTCGAATCCGGATCGAGCCCGCGGCCCTCGGCGACGACGCCGGAATCCTCGGCGCCGCCCTGCTCGCACGCGAGAAGTTCGTGCATGCCTGAGGAAGCCACTCAGATCAACAACCGTTATCGCAACAATCTCACTGGGGGTATGTTCGAGTCCGCAGCCACGCCAGGACGTCGGCTTGATCCTTGGTTGACATGATCGCCTGGAAGCCGGGCATGCGCCGGAGGCCCTGTCGCAGGATCTGGTCGTACTCGCGAGGATGGGCCAGGATCGCCTTGCCGGCCAGGCTGGGTCCGAGGTCGCCGCCAAGCGCCGTCGCACCGTGACAGGTCGCGCAATTCGCCGCATAGACCCGTGATCCGTGTTCGAGATCCGCGTTGGCCGGTGTCACGTCGTGGCCGGGTCGGGGCACCTCGAGCGAGCCGACGTCCATCAGCGAGGCACGTGCCGGGGCGGATGGCGCCGTCCGGTCGGAATACCGACGCGCCAGGTAGTCGATGAGCGGCGCCTCGACTTCCTTCGGCAGAGGAGAGCCCCAGTTGACCATCTTCTCGATCTCGGCCTTCCACTGCACCGGGGTCAGTCGCTGGCCGGCGATCATGTCCTCGGTATGACAGATCAAGCAATTCTCCTGGAGGCTCCTGCGGGCCATGGCCTCTCGCATCTCCGCCTCATCATCGTCATCGGCTTCCGCCGGCGGTTGGGGACCGGGGGCCTGCCCGGCCTTGGGGACCGAACGACTCCCCTTCCCCGACTCCTGGACGATCGGGCTTCCCGGCGCGAACCGTTCGACCGGCCAGACGATCCAGACCATGGCCAGCAGGAAGGACGCGAGAATCATGTTTCGTGAGACGATCATCATCGGACCATCCTCAACCGATCTCACATTCGACGGAATCGATGCCGTTCCAGAGATACCCGCTCTTGTTCCAG
>JBKQHM010000013.1:0-2617 GCA_052148775.1 Isosphaeraceae bacterium
CACACCCGGCACCCCCCCCCCCCCCCCCCTCGGTTTGGGGGGGGCGAACCCGCTTACAACCCCCCCCTTACGTCGGGGGGGCCAGGGGGGGTGAATTCGTATCACGATCCGGCCCGTGTGCAACCCAATCGTGAAGCGCTCTAGTTCCATACCGGCGTAATATGTGCAATCCGGAATCTGGAATCTGCAATCTGGAATCCCCTCCGAGCTTCGTCCTGCCAGGAGACAACCATGACGGCGGCCCTGATCGTGTCCCTGGCCGTGCTGGCGCAGGCCGGCCCGGCGGCGAAGTCAGAACCGTTGGTCGGCCCTCGTTCCGGGTCGTTGGTGATCGACGGCGGCGGCCAGGATCCGGCGACGATCGCGGCGTTCGTGGCGCTGGCGGGCGGGCCCGACTCCGAGTTCGTGCTGATCCCGACCGCCAACGAGGTCCGGGCGGAGAACCTGGGACGGGTCAAGGATCGATTCGCGAAGTCGTTCGGAGTATCGCACGTGACCGTGCTGCACGCGCGCGACCGGGCCGAGGCCGACACCGAGGCGTTCGTCGCCCCGCTCAAGACGGCGCGCGCGGTCTGGTTCGGCGGAGGCCGGCAGTGGCGCCTGGTCGACGCGTACATGGGCACGCGGACCCAGCGCGAGATCGAGAACGTGCTCGCCCGAGGCGGCGTGGTCGGCGGCTCGTCGGCCGGGGCGACCATCCAGGGCTCGTACCTCGTCCGGGGCGCGCGCGAGGGCAACGAGACCATGATGGCCCGGGGCTATGAGGAAGGGTTCGGCTATCTCCGTGGCGTGGCCATCGATCAGCACCTGCTGGTCCGCGGCCGGCAGGAGGACCTGGTCGGGGTCATCGAGGCGAAGCCCGGCCTGCTCGGCTTGGGGCTCGACGAGCCGACGGCCATCGTCGTCAAGGGGGACCGATTCCTGGTCATCGGCAAGACGGTCGTCGGCATCTATGACGGCAAGGATCACGACGGCAAGCGGTACTATTTCGTCAAATCGGGCGAGCAATTCGACCTGCGGGATCGGCGCCGGGTCTCCGGGGATTTCGGCCTGAAGATCGCCCTGCCGCCGACGGCCCGGGTACCGGCGAAGCCCAAGGGGGACGGCAAGGCGGCGATCGACGCGTTCATCCGGGCGCACGCCGATCGGTCGTGGCAGATGGCGCGGCAGATCTGGGACTGGGCCGAGGTCGGCTACCAGGAGAAGCGGTCCTCGGCGCTGCTGGCCGACGCCCTGGAGTCGGGCGGCTTCCGGGTCGAGCGGGGGATCGCCGGCATCCCGACGGCGTTCGTCGCCACGATCGGCTCGGGGTCTCCGGTGATCGGCATCCTCGGCGAGTACGACGCGCTGCCCGGCCTCTCGCAGCAGGCGGTCCCGGTCCGTCAGCCGCGGGCGGACGTGAACTCGGGTCACGGATGCGGGCACAACCTCTTCGGGGTCGCCTCGGCCTCAGCGTGCCTGGCCCTGGCCGAGCAGGTCCGCGCCGGGAACCTCAAGGGGACGCTGCGGTTCTACGGATGCCCGGCGGAGGAGGGGGGGAGTGCCAAGGCGTTCATGGTGCGTGCCCACCTCTTCGACGATTGCGACGCGGTCTTGCACTGGCACCCCTCGAGCGAGAATGCCATCGGTGATGTTTCCAGCCAGGCGCGGATCGCCGTGAAGTTCCGGTTCCACGGCACGGCCGCGCATGCCGCCGGGGCTCCCGAGGCGGGCCGATCCGCTCTCGACGCCGTCGAGCTGACCAACCACGCCGCCGAGCTGCTCCGCGAACATACCCCGGACTTCACGCGGATTCACCACGTCATCACGGCCGGCGGGGATGCCCCCAACATCGTCCCGGACTTCGCCGAGGTTTCTTATTACATCCGGCACCCGCGGGCCGACGTCGTGCAGCCGCTCTATGCCCGGCTCGTCAAATGCGCCGAGGCCGGCGCCCTGGCCACCGAGACGCGCCTGGAGATCCAGTACCTGGGCGGCATCGTGGAGATCGTGCCCAACACGGCGCTCGGCGCGGTCGTGCGGTCCAACCTGTCGCGGCTCAACGACCTGAAGTACGACGAGACGGAGGCCGAGTTCGCCCGGCGAATTCGCGAGCCTCTGGCCCGACCGCTCCCCCCGCTGGAAGGGCTCGCGCGCGTCGTGGACCACAGCGGCCGGGTCGGCACGGGCTCGACCGACGTGGGGGATGTCTCCTGGGTCGTGCCGACATCCGGGTTCACGACCGCCTGTTTCGTCCCCGGCACCTCGGCGCACTCCTGGCAGGCGGTGGCTGCCGGCGGGACGACGATCGGCCGCAAGGGGATGGTCCTGGCCGCGCGCACGCTGGCCGCCTCGGCCTGGGACCTGTTCCGATCGCCGAATGTCCTCCGCTCGGCCAAGGCCGAGCTTCGCCGACGGCTCGAAGGACGCCCGTACCGCACGCTGCTGGGCCCCGACCAGAAGCCGCCGCTCGACTACCGGAATGCACCCGCGCGGCCGCGGTAGGCCAGAGGTCCCGGGAAAGGTTGCCACCGAGTTGTGGCAAGGTCTCCGGACCGAGTTGTGGCAAGGTCTCCGGACCGAGTTGTGGCAAGGTCTCCGGACCGAGTTGTGGCAAGGTCTCCGGACCTTGCCACAC
>JBKQHM010000014.1:0-2833 GCA_052148775.1 Isosphaeraceae bacterium
TCCTCATTGATACGTCGGGTCCCTATCAGGCTGGACGGGCCTTGACGTGGGGTACTCGATCCGTTGTCCACGCTGTTCGGCCAGCGTGATCCGGCTATGGCAGGAGTGGCATGCCCCCCAGAGATACCCATGGTCCAGTGCATGCTGGGGGTCGTTTCCTCGCTCGTGATGGACGTGCTCGACGGGGACGAGGACGTTGCGGAAGAACAGGCAGAACTCACAGAAGCCGACCTTGGCGACGAAAGATGCTCGACAGCGCTTCCATGTCGCGCTGCCGATGAATCGTCGCCATTCGGCAGCATCAGGCGATCGCTTGGGTTGGAGGGTCGGCACCGATCGGCGTTTGAACGTCGGGATTCTGCCAGGCACGATAAACTCCTTTCGAGTGAGTAGGCAGGTGGTCTCACTTCCCCGAGGCGGCCTTGACCATGGCCATGATACCGGCGCGGATCGCCTCGGGCAGTCGATCCCAAGCGTCAATGACGGCGGCCAAGTCGGGGTCGGTCTGACAAGAGTCGTGGATCACGGAAGGAGCAAGCGATCGTTGATCTGAGGAATTCGGCTTGTTTTTCAGTGGTTCCGGTGCGATCGTGGACGGTCTTGAAAACCGTAGTAGGTGCAAGCCTACCGTGGGTTCGAATCCCACCCCCTCCGCTGCGCTCAGCCAAGCCCGGGTCGAATCAGATCCCATGATGGGTCGTCTCCTGCGAGTCCTTGTCCACTCACGGACGACGTATCGATCAGACGGGACCCCAGGCCCGCGTTGGGTCGATTGTCGGGAATCACTCCCTTGGATCGAGCCACTATCCATCTGGGCTTGGTCGTTCAATTTCATTGATGTGGTCCTCGTGATCACGGTCCTCGCTAGCATCATCCAGTCACTTCCGTGGGATTCGGCTCGGTCTAGCTCCAAATTCAATGCCGATGCCTTTATGTGAGGGAAAACCTCGGAGAGTGGCCCTCGTACAGAGCCGAGGTGAATGCGGAAGGATCGGCGAGGCAAGGTGCAACACCCGCAACGGCCGAGGGCTTGTTCATCGCTCAGGCCGCGTTGCCATGAGTTCGGTGAGTAATTTGAGCAATTCATCCGGCATGACGGGTTTGAGCAGGTATCGGTCGAAGATCCTGGGCGCATTCTTGTCGGGGGAATAGCCGGATAGCGCGATCAGGGGGCCATGCAACTGGTCGCGGAGGTGTCGCCCCACTTCGATCCCATCCAGGTGGGGCAGGCCGATGTCCAGGACAACCGCGTCGGGAGGATCGTTTTGGACCATCGCCAGCGCGGTCGTCCCATCGTGAGCGAGCTGGACGCGCAATCCCGCGGCACTCAGGTAGAGCTCCAGGCTGTGGGCGGCATCGCGGTTGTCATCCACGACCAAGACCCGGCGACCGGTCTGGACGTCTGTCACCCCTGCAGAGAGGTCGTCGGATCCGGACGAGACCGTTGACCCTTCGGGACCTGGCGTCTCGAGCGAGGCCAGTGGCAGCCTGATGATGAACTCGCTCCCCTTCCCCTCACCATCGCTCCTGGCCTCGATAGTGCCACCGTGGAGTGTGACGAGATTCCGGGCCAGGGTGAGCCCGATCCCCAGGCCCCCCCGCGCGCGATCCAGACCCTGATCGGCCTGGGCGAAAAGGTCGAAGGCACGCACGATCATATCCGGTGCGATGCCGATCCCGGCATCTCGGACGCGAACCACCGCGAAATCCTCATCTCGCTCGATCGTCAGCCAGAGCTGGCCGCCGGGGTCACTGAACTTGGCGGCGTTGGTCAGGATGTTCAGGAGAACTTGTTCCAGCCGGACGGTGTCTCCCATCAGGATGAGTGGGCCCGCGGCCGTCGTGACCGTCAATTCGTGTTCCCTCTCCTGGATCAGCGGTCGGACATCCTCGGTTGCTCTTCTCGCGATCTCCGTGAGGTCCACGGGCTCCCGATGGATCTGGATGCGGTTCATCGCCATCCGGGAGACGTCCAGCAGGTCGTCGATAAGCCGCTTCAGGTTCATGACCTGTCGTTCGATCATCGCGCGGATCTCTTCGACGCCCGATGCTTCGGCCGTTCGCTTCTCTTTGAGGATGTAGAGCGATGTGAGGATCGGGGCCAGGGGATTGCGAAGCTCGTGAGAGAGCATGGCGAGAAACTCGTTCTTGCAGCGATCCGCTTCCTGGAGTTCCTCGGCCCGCGCCCGGAGTTGCTCCTCCATGTGCTTACGCTCGGTCAGGTCGCGCATGATCTTGACGAAGCCGCGGATGGAACCCTCGGCATCGCGGGCCGCCATGAGCATTCCGCTGCACCAGAAGCGGGAGCCGTCCTTGCGGATATGCCACCGGTCATCGGAGGCCCGACCCTGCGCCAGGGCCTCGTCCATCTCCCAGTTCGGCGTGCCGCGTTCGAGATCTTCCGGCGTGAAAAAGATCGCGAGCGGTAGCCCGAGGATCTCTGATTCTCGATATCCCAGGATACGCTCGGCGCCGACATTCCAACTGGCGACCCGTCCGCCGAGATCGACCAGGAAAATCGCGTAATCCCGGACGGTCTCGATCCAGACATTGAGCAAATCTGCGACTTCATCCATTTTGTGGGTTCCCGGTCCCGACCGGATCTACATCGGGTCATGAGCGTCAATGATTGCGGGATTCCGGCTCGTTGGGGCAAAGCGTCAGCCCGAGCGATTTGGCTAGCTTGTCGACCGTCGCCAGGGTTAGCCTGGGCTGATGAAAATCAAGCTGGCGACAGCAATGGAGTTCCCTCCAGTTTTGTTTCGCTTTTCGATTCGTTCGTATCCTTGTTCGATGCATCAACAGACTCATACGCCAGGCGGCGTTTGGATCT
>JBKQHM010000015.1:0-15581 GCA_052148775.1 Isosphaeraceae bacterium
CCGCCGCTCACGAAAATGGTCACTCGGTCGACGAACATGTGGTTACTTCTGGACCGGCAGGACGTTGATCCGCCGTCCCCCGCGGTCGAACGTGACGGTACCCTCGATCAATGAGAAGATGGTCCAATCGCGGCCGACGCCGACATTCTTGCCGGGCTGCCACTTCGTGCCGTTCTGCCGGCAGAGGATGCTGCCCGGCTTGGCGATCTGGCCTCCGTAGAGCTTGATGCCGAGCATCTTCGGATTCGAGTCGCGGCCATTGCGGCTCGAGCCTTGTCCTTTTTTGTGAGCCATGAATCTCGGTCCTGCTGCATTCGATAGAGATACGATCCGGCTGGCTGGTTCGCCGCGAGCCTTGAAGTGGGCTCGCTCGGCACACGCCACACGTTGCCATTTCGATTCTAATTGATGAGGATAACGGAACTTCGGAAGCTTCGGCAAGACCGGTTCGGCAGGAGATGGCACCGCGAAGCATTCGCCGCTAGCACGAAAGCCGGTCAGGCTTTCCAGCCTGACGTCCGGACCTGTCAGGCTGGAAAGCCTGACCTACATGGTGTTTGGAAAGGATGAGCGATGAAGGAATCGCCCCCTGCCGTCGTACTCCTCAGCGGAGGGCTGGATTCTGCCACCACGCTTGCAGAGGCCAAGGCCGCTGGCTATGAGCCGAACGCCCTGTCCGTGCGATACGGACAGCGCCACGCCGTCGAGATCGACGCCGCACGCCGGGTCGCGAGTGCCCTGGGGGTCGCCCGACATGTCGAGCTCGAGATCGATCTTCGCGCCTTCGGCGGCAGCGCCCTCACCGCCGACCTCGACGTCCCCAAGGACCGATCCGACGAGACGATCGCCGACGGCATTCCGATCACCTACGTGCCGGCCCGGAACACGGTCTTCCTCTCGCTGGCGCTGGCCTGGGCCGAGACGCTAGGCGCCTTCGACATCTTCATCGGGGTCAACTGCGTCGATTACTCGGGGTATCCCGACTGCCGGCCCGAGTTCCTCAAGTCGTTCGAGGCGACGGCCAACCTGGCGACCCGCGCCGGAGTCGAAGGCGAGGGCCGCTTCCGCATCCACGCGCCGTTATTGACGCTCACCAAGGAGCAAATCATCAAGCGGGGCCAGGAGTTAGGCGTGGATTACTCCCTCACCCACAGTTGCTACGATCCGACCCGCGAGGGACTATCCTGCGGACGCTGCGACTCCTGCCGCATCCGCCGGTCGGCCTTCGAGCATCTGGGGCTTGTGGATCCGATCCGCTATCTGGTCATTGGTCATTAGTCATTTGGGAAAAGCGTCCAGCGTGATTGTGCGCGTCCCGGAGCGCGAACACCGTTGAATCCCTGGACCCGCCCGCGATTCGGGCAAAACCAGCAATGACTAATGACCAATAACCAATGCTCACCAATAGACCCACTCATAGGGCGGGTCGCGGAGCTCGATTTCTTTCTCGCTGATGTTGTGTTCGTCGCCTCGCCGGATGAAATCGATCTTGAGCGTCTTGTACTTGGCCACGGGCTTGCCGCCACTCTCCGAAGGAACCTCCTTGTATCCGTCCGACAACCCCCGCACATAGATACTGAATCGATCGGATTTCGGGTCCCACTTGTCCCAGACCGCGACGCCGAAGACGGCGTCATCTACGTGGCTCTTGGTGCTCGGCGGAATCATGCCGATGACATTGACGGCGCCCAGCACCGGGATCGCGGCATCCTCGCGCGTCTGTATCAGGGGGATCGCCTGGGGCAGCACGGCGTCCTCGAACCGTTCCCCCTTCTCATTCACCATGATGAACTGGGGGGCGAACATCCGCGGAGCGCTGGTGCGGTTGACGACTTTGTAGTAGAGGTAATAGACCTGGCGTCGTCCCTTGCCGGGGATGTCGACCGTGAGGATGCGCAGCGACTTGAACGAGAAATCCAGGACCCAGATCCCCTGCTTGTCCCGGGGCAGCAACGACGCGTTGACCATCTGGATGTTGAACTTGGGACGGTCGTGGGCCACCGCCACCGTAGGCAAGACCCGATCGAGCTTGAACTCGGGGATCTCCTCCGGCTTCTGCTCGTCCACCGGTTTGGCGAACGGATTGGCCTTCGCCTGAGGATCCTGAGCCAGGCAACAGTGTACGGTCAGGGCGAGCCCAACCACTGAGGACAAGGCGATTCGGGCCACAATGCTGGCGGGTCGTAAACCCACCTTCGAATGAGTGCTCGACACGGGTCATCTCCCCACGCTTGGGTGAGAGAATGAGTTGAGTAAGCGGACAGTGAGCCGGAGATCCGAGTAGAGGTGACGAGCCATCGTAGGTAACTCTCATTAGTAGCCCGGATCCGGCCAAAGCGTCAAGCCGAGTTCGTCACAGTAGGAAATGTAACCAACCCTTTGGGGATAAACAAATTGACCCGATGGACTGGATCGCGTCGAGAACGGGAGAACGTAGGGTTGAAAGGAACGAAACGGTTTTTACAATGGAACTTATTCCGACGAAGCTGGGGACTGGATATAGCCTGAGCCGGAGGCAAGCCTTGTACGTTCGTTCAATTCGCGGGGTTGTAGCAACTGGGATCCTGGGCTTGCTGACGTGCCCGATGGCGACGGCGGCGGGTTTCGAGACGGTGATCCTCAAGGACGGCCAGCGGATCACCGGCGAGGTGGTCGCCGAGAAGTCAACCGCACTCTATGTGGACCTCGGCTACGATCTGCTGCGGATTCCCCGCGATCAGGTGCTCCGCCGCGCCAAGCTCGACGAGGGGGATTCGGAGTCGCGGCCGTCGGCGCGAGGGACCGAGCTGGATTCCTCCGGCTTTTACACGACGGGCGTCCTGAAGCCCTCCAGCGTCAAGGACCTGGTGAATAAGTACGGCGAGGCCGTGATCGCGATCGAGACGCCGTCGGGCAAGGGGTCTGGCTTCATCATCAACAAGGACGGTTTCGCGATCACGAATGCCCACGTGATCCAGGGCGAGACCCGCGTCTCGGCGATCCTGTACATGAACGCCCCGGGCGGGCTGACGCGACGCCGCATCGAGGATGTCGAGATCGTCGCCTTGAACCCGTTCTTCGACCTGGCCCTCCTGAAACTGCCCCTGCCGGCGGACCTGAAACCCAGCCATGTCGTGCTGGGTAATGATAACGATGTCAATGTGGGCGATCCGGTCTTCGCCATCGGCAATCCCCTAGGCCTCGAGCGGACGGTCACCCAGGGTGGGGTGAGCAATCGCAGCCGGGACATCGAGGGCCAGATCTTCCTCCAGACCGACGCGGCGATCAACCCGGGGAACTCCGGCGGACCGATGTTCAACCAGCGGGGCGAGGTCATCGGCGTGACGAGCCGGGGTGCACACGCATCCATGGCCGATAACCTGGGCTTCGCGATCCCGGTCACGTACGTCAAGCAATTCCTCCACCATCGAGAGGCCTTCTCCTTCGACAAGGCCAACCCGAACAGCGGGTTTCGATATGTGGACCCTCCGCGACGACTCGTCGCGGGCCAGCCCCAGGGACTGAAGGACCTCCCCAGTAACACCAAGCCGACGGAGAAGCCCGCCCGGAGCCGCGGCAAGTAAGGTTCACGGAAGAGTCGGTCCGCTCGCTCGCGGTCGGATCTCAGCACGGACGAAAGCCTCGGATTGCGGATCAGAAAGCGCGCCGGTCACCGCCGGCAAGGACCCAGGCTCGTCGCTTGGGCAGAGTTGATGGCCCCCGGCCTGGGTGTCGGCGGCCCGATCAAGACGACCCTCCCTCCGCCGGTGAGCCGAGGGTGCCTCGAACCAATGGAGTGTTTTCTGATGCATACGGCGAAGCGGGCGATACGTCGCTTGGCCCTGATCGGATGGATGGGATTCTTCGGCTTGATGGGATTGTCGGCTCCGCTCGCGCAGGCCGCTACGCCCCCGGAGCGCGTCCTGCCCGATTCGACGATTTTCCTGGTCAAATTGAACGACGTCAAGAATCTCCGCGAGGCGTTCCGGGGCAGTCAGTACGGGCAGCTCTGGAACGACCCGGCGATGAAGGACTTCAAGGACGACCTGATCCAGAAGCTCGAGGAAGCCTCCAAGCCGATCAAGGAGCGACTCGGCCTCTCGCTCGGCGAGCTCATCGAGCTGCCCCAGGGGGCCGTGGCCATCGCCGCGATCTCGCGCGACGATCCCAAGCTGCCGGTCGCCGTGGCGATCCTGGCCGATGCCGGCGCCAATAAGGATAAGATGGCCGATGTCCTGACCCGCGCGACCAAGCAGGGCGAGGATGCGGGGGCGAAGGTCTCCCAGGAGTCCTTCAACGGCCTGACGCTTCACGTCCTCCAGCCGCCCGCGGACGGCAAGGATAAGGACAAGTCTCCGAACCTCTCGGTGGCCTGGACCCACACGGATAGCGTGTTCTACTTCAGCCTCGGCTCGCCCGGCACCGATGTCGATGTCCTCAAGGACCTGACCGCCCATCGCGAGGGACGCGATAACTCGCTGGCCAGCAACGAGGCCTTCATCAAGACCCAGGCCAAGATCGACTCGAGCAAGGCCCAGGTCTTGTGGTTCCTGGACGTCGCCAAGCTCGTCAAGCAGGCGATCAAGGCCACCTCACGCGGGAATGAAGGCCAGGCCCAGCAGAACGAAATCCTGGCCGAGCAGTTCGGCGTCAATGGCCTCAAGTCGGCCGGCGGCTGCTTCACCCTGGGTGTCGGCAACTACGACGGCCTGAGCAAGACCTTCTTCCTCGCACCCAAGCCGGTGACGGGACTGCTCAAGATCTTCTCCTTCCCGCCGATCGCCATGAAGCCCGAGTCGTGGGTCCCCTCGACCGCCGCCGCCTACCAGTCCTTTAGCTGGGACCTCGACAACGCCTTCGACGCGATCAACGAGATCATCAACCAGTTCAACCCGGGGATCCTCAATCTCGTCGAGCAGCAACTCGTCGGCCCGAACGGCGGCGAGCCCCTGAGCATCCAGAAAGACTTCTTCGGGCCGCTCGGCAATCGGATCACCCTGGTCAGCGACTTCAAGAAGCCGATCAAGGAAGACAGCCAGCGCATGCTCCTGGGCGTCGCCCTCCAGGATGCCAAGAAGTTCCAGAACACCGTGAACCGGCTCTTCGAAATCGCCCAGTCGACACCCCGGAAGAGGGATTTCCAGGGAACCACGATCTACGACGTCGACCTGCCGAACATGCCCAACCCTAACGGGCCCGGCGGCAACGCGCAGCTCAAGTCGATCAGCTTCGCGATCGCCAAGGAGACCTTCTTCGTGACCACCGACACGACCCTGCTCGAGCAGGTGCTCCGCCCGGGCAACTCGCTGCTGAGCGAGAACGCGGGTTTCCAGTCGGTGGTCAAGGAGATCCCCGAGCGCGTCAGCGGGATGTCGTTCGCTCGCCCCGATGAGTCGGCCCGTCTCACTTATGACCTGGTCAAGAGCGGGCAGATCGACAAGGCCATTCAACAGGCCATGGGCGGCCGCGCCCCCGGCCAGCAGCAAATTCCTCCGATCGGCAAGGTCCTCGCCACCGAGAAACTCCCGGATTTCTCCGTATTCGCCAAGTACCTCTCGGTGCGGGGAAGCTACAGCGTCATGGATGATGACGGCTTCACCATGACCGGCTTCACCCTGAGGCGGTCCGGCCCGTGATCCAAACAGTAGGCAGTAGACAGTAGGCAGTAGGCAGTGGTTGTCGAAGCAATCGCCTCGTAACTCTGTACTATCTCCCTGGCTGACTCGAAGAACGCCGGTCTGAACTGGTCGGCGTCTTCCGACTTTACTGCCTACTGCCTACTGCCCACTGCCTACTATGAAACTGAGAGGTCTTCGCACCCACAATCTCAAGGGGATCGACCTCGAGCTGCCACTGAATCGGCTGATCGTCGTGACGGGCGTCAGCGGCTCCGGAAAGAGCTCGCTGGCGTTCGACACGATCTACGCCGAGGGCCAGCGCCGTTACGTCGAGACCTTCTCGACCTACACACGTCAGTTCCTGGAGAAGCTGGATAAGCCCGATGCGGAACGGATCGAGGGGCTTCCTCCGGCCATCGCCGTTGGACATTCACACGGACGGCACTCCGGCCGCAGCACGGTCGGCACAATCACCGAGATCCATGATGCCCTCGCGCTGCTCTATGCGCGAGCCGGCGCGGTCGATTGCTATCACTGCGGACGGAGGATGATCCCCGCGACGCCGGGCACGGTCTCGACGGTGGTTGACAGCCTGCCCGAGAGTACGCGTTACGAGATCGCCTTCCCGATCGATATCCGCCCCGCGACCGATCGCGCGGCGCTCCTGCAATCGCTCCGCTCGCAAGGATTCACGCGAATCGCCGCGGCCGGGCGGGTGGTGCGGGTCGATGAACCTGATGCGGCAAGGTCGCTCCCCGCGCAGGGCTCGGTCGACGTGATCCTCGATCGGCTGGTCCGGGGCAAGGATGCGATCGCCAGGCGCATCGACTCGATCGAATCGGCATTTGCCAAAGGGCTGGGCCGTTGCCGGATCCTGGCCGATGGCGCGTCCTGGACTTACACCCGCGGCTGGCGTTGCAGCCATTGTGGAACCGACCATATCGAGCCCCAGCCGAATCTCTTCCGATTCAACGCGGCCCTGGGAGCCTGTCCGGTCTGTGAAGGCGTCGGACAGACCACCGAGCTCGACCTGACCCGGATCGTCCCCGACGCTTCGAAGTCGATCCGGGGGGGTGCGATTGCACCCTGGGCAACACCCGCGAATCGCAAGCATCTGGAACAACTGCTCGCCGACGCGTCCGCGCTGGCGATTCCCGTCAACACCCCTTTCGCCCAGCTCGCGCCAACGGAGGTCCAACGGCTCGTCGAGGGCGTGCCGGGGACGAGTTTCTCCGGGCTGAACGGCTTCTTTCGGGGCCTGGAGCGCAAGGCGTTCAAGCGGCATGTCCGGCTGTTCCTCGGTCGATGGCGACGCTTCCGGAGCTGTCCGGCCTGTCAAGGCGCGCGGCTGCGTCCCGAGGCGCTGGCCGTCCGGATCGGGGGCCGCAACATCGCCGAGTTGGCCGCGATGACGATCCGGGAATCCCTGAACTTCCTGGGCGAGCTCCGGGCGCTCCACGACCAGCCGGTGGCCCGCCGACTGCTCACCGAAGTGGAGGGCCGCCTGGCCTACCTCGACGAGATCGGGCTGAATTACCTGACCCTGGACCGTTCGGCACGGAGCCTCTCGGGGGGGGAGATCCAGCGAGTCGTACTGACCAAGGCGCTGGGCTCGGGACTAGTTAACACGCTCTACGTGCTCGACGAGCCCACATTCGGTCTGCATCCGCAGGAGGCGGGCCGGCTGACGGCGGTCTTGCACCGGCTTCGAGACCGGGGGAACACACTGGTGGTCGTCGAGCATGACGCCGTGGTGATCCGCGGCGCGGATCATGTGGTCGACCTCGGACCCGGGGCCGGCGAGGCCGGAGGGCGTGTCCTATACTCCGGTCCGATCGCCGGCTTCTCGCAATCGGAAGGCTCCGCGACGTCGGACTACCTGGGCGGCCGTAAGCTTCTGCCGCTCCCGGCATCTCGTCGGCCCGTCAAGACGAGAGCCGCCAGGCTGATCGGTGCCCGCGGCAACAATCTGAAGTCGATCGACGTCGACTTCCCTCTCGGCGTCCTCTGCGCCGTGACGGGCGTCAGCGGGGCCGGGAAGAGCACACTGGTCGAGGAGACCCTGTATCCGGCGCTGCGGCATCGGATCGCCGGTGAATCGGCCGACGACGCACTCTACGACGATTTGACCGGGATCGAGGATCTGGCGGATGCCGTCTTCCTGGACCAATCGCCGCTGGCACGGTCGGGCCGGTCGAACCCTGTGACGCACCTCAAGGTGTTCGACGAGATCCGCAAGACCTTCTCCGCGACCCACGAGGCCAAGCTGCGGAACTACGACGCGGGGAAGTTCAGCTTCAACGTCGAAGGCGGACGATGCAACACCTGCCAGGGGGAGGGGTTCCTCACGATCGACATGCAATTCCTCCCCGACGTGATGGTCCGATGTCCCGAGTGCCGGGGGACGCGATACCGCCCCGAAGTCCTCGAGGTCACTTACCGGGGGCGGAATATCGCCGAGGTTCTCGAGCTGACGGCGCGCGAGGCGTTCGCCTTCTTCCGCAATCGACCGAAGATCCAGGCCCGGCTCCGCCCGCTCCTGGAGATCGGCCTCGATTACCTCAAGCTCGGCCAGCCGGCCTCGACTCTCTCGGGAGGCGAGTCGCAGCGTCTCAAGCTGGTGAGCGTCATGGCCCGGTCGCTGGCCTCGCTCCGACGCGCCGTGCATGCACCCCATACCCTGTTCCTCCTCGACGAGCCGACCGCCGGGCTCCATCCCGTCGATATCCTCAAGCTGCTCGAAGCCCTCGGCTCGCTGGTCGACCGAGGCCATTCCGTCGTGGTGATCACGCATAGTCCGGCAGTCATGCTCTCCGCCGACTGGATCATCGATCTCGGACCCGGATCCGGCGACGAGGGGGGCCGGGTCGTCGCCGAGGGGACGCCCGAAGCGGTCGCCCGGGCGGCGACGCCGACCGGGGAGGTCCTGGCGCGGGCCCTGGGAAACATCGTTTCGTAGAACGGAATTCATTCCGTTTCACACGGAGGCGGCTACCCCTGGGCTCGTAGGAGGGGCCTCGACTCGGTGTCCGCCGTCTCTCGATTCGTTGTTGGGGATTGTTCGATACAGAATGCTTTCCGTTCTACGAAAGAAACGGAATGAATTCCGTTCTACGAGAAACTTGCCCGACTCGAAGGCTCTGGCGAACTCGTGACCGCGCTTTGGTGTCGCCTTGTGGTTAAGATGATGAAGACCAAAGATTCGGGCCGGGACGCGATAGGAGGCGAGAACGATGAGTCAAAAGGGAGGATATCAAGGACCGCTGGAGCCGGCTGGCCTCTGCCAGTGGCGAATCCCCAAGAGCTACCGCGCCGACATGCGGGTCGACGGGATCATCTTCGCCGACGAACCGCTGATCGCGCAGATCAGGAAGGATCAGGGCCCCGAACAGGTCGTGAACGTGGCCACGCTCCCGGGCATCCAGAAGGCCAGCCTGGCCATGCCGGATATCCACTGGGGCTATGGATTCTGCATCGGCGGAGTGGCCGCGACCGACCCCGAGGAAGGGGGCGTCATCTCGCCCGGCGGCGTCGGATATGACATCAATTGCGGCGTCCGACTGCTGAGAACCAACCTGGAGTGGTCGGACGCGAAAGAGCAAATCAAACCCCTGGTGGATCAGCTCTTCCGCGACATCCCCACCGGCGTCGGCCAGAGCGGGAAATACCTTTTCGACAAGCCCAAGCTGACCCGGCTGCTGGAGCACGGATCGGCCTACGTGGTGAATCAGGGCTACGGGACGGAGCGCGACCTCCTCTTCACCGAGGCCGGCGGGCGTCTCGATGGGGCCGACCCCGCACGCGTCAGCGATCGCGCGATCACCCGCGGTTACGACCAGTGCGGCACGCTCGGCTCGGGCAACCATTTCCTCGAGGTCCAGGTCGTCGATCGCGTACACGACGCAGTCGCCGCCGAGGTGATGGGCCTGCGCGAGGGACAGCTCACGGTCCTGATCCACTCCGGCTCGCGCGGGCTGGGGTATCAGGTCTGCGACGACTACCTGGCGACGTTCAAGAACGCGCCAAAGCGGTACGGGTTCGAGCTACCGGACTGGCAGCTCGCCTGCGCGCCCGTGCGGAGCCCCGAAGGTCAAGCCTACCTGGGCGCCATGAGGGCGGCGGCCAACTTCGCCTGGTGCAACCGGCAACTCCTCACACACCAGGCGCGCGAGGTCTTCGCCCGCGTCTTCGGCAAACCCTGGGAAGAGCTGGGGATGGACCTGGTGTACGACGTCGCCCACAACATCGCCAAGTTCGAGGAGCACTCCGTCGGCGGCGGGCTATCCAAGCAGGTTTGCGTGCATCGCAAGGGCGCGACACGTGCGTTTCCTCCGGGACATCCCGAGATTCCGCCGATCTATGCCGGGATTGGTCAACCCGTGATCATCCCGGGGAGCATGGGGACGGCCAGTTGGGTCCTGGTCGGACAGCCCGGCAGCATGGAGCACTCGTTCGGGACGACGTGCCACGGGGCCGGTCGGATGATGAGCCGCACCGCCGCGGTGAAGCTGGCCGCGGGTCGTCGCATCGACAAGGAACTCGACGCCATCGGCATCATCGCCCGCGCCCGGGGTCACAAGGGCCTGGCCGAGGAGCAGCCGGCCGCGTACAAGGACGTCGATCATGTCGTCGAGGTGGTCCACAAGGTGGGCATCTCCAAGAAAGTCGCCCGGTTGCGGCCCGTCGGAGTGATCAAGGGCTGATCCGGAAGCGCGATTCCCATCCTCGCACAACGAGTCAACCCTCGGGTTGGCGAACCGTTCCTCAATGCCGTATCATGGCGAGACCGTGCAAGGTATTCGTGGTACGCCGGGAGACAAGTGCATGAAGTGCCTGATCGTGTATTACGCCAACGGCGAATGGTTCGGTGAAGCGGTGGGCTGGAAGCGATCCGGTAGTGGCTGGTACCGCGAGACCTCACGGATCGAGATCCCCCAATCGAAGGCCGAGATCGAGAAGTTTGCGGCGGAGAACCGATACGTCATCGAGTGGCGCGGGCTGATTCCCACTGAAGCCCCGGCAGTAGCCATGAGCGTCTGACCTCACCGCATTGATGCCCAGGAGCTGCCCTGGCGTATCCGCGTCAGGGCCACCTCGAGGCTCGCCAACCCTCAACGTCACCTCTTGCCTTGCCTGCCCAGTCTGGTTTTCGGATGACGGTGTGTGGGTTCTCTCCGGTTGGCGCATCGACCCGCGCTCACGCCCCATTCGCGACGGGATCGGCCTCGTCGGCATTTTCGTCGCCTTCGAGGTCGACCCACAACTCGGCGACGGTCGTCGTGAAGCCGGGTAAGACCAGGCTGTTGATGACCTGATTGTCCCGGAATACCGCTTCGGACCAGGAGTCACCGCGCCGGGTCAGGACTGTGACCTTGCGCTCCAGGGGATCGACGATCCAGTATTCGAGGAGGCCGTAGGCCAAGTATTCCTCGCGTTTGACCACGTAATCGCGATGGATACTGCCGCGCGACACGACCTCAGCAGCCAGTACCGGCTGGCGCCGACCGCGCCAGTCCCTGGGGGCTCCCCGCAGAACAACGCCCAGATCCGGATTGCGACCCGAGGACATACCGGGGAGCACGAACTGGAACTCGGAGCCTCCTCCAAAACTCAGGATGATTCCCGGACGGTTGCGACGGTAGTGGCCGATCGAGTCGTAAAGGTTGGTGACCACCTGCAGATGCGGATCATTTGGAACCTGGTTCACTTCGAGCACTCCACGAGCCAGCTCGTAGCGGTATCCTTCGAGTTCCTCGGCCTCCAGGAACTCATCGAGGGTCATCTCGCGGCCGTGGTCGGCCGGGGAGATGCGGAGAGGAGCGTCAACAGTAGCCATGGGCGTCGGGTCCTTTCGATCGGAGGGATCATCGGCCTCCTCACGATTCATGATAGTCCGGGCGCTCGATCGGACGCCAGGCCGAGACGACACTTGCCGGGCGATCGAAGAAAGGGCGTTGGGCTGGTCGGTCGAATTCTCCCGATACGGGTTTCTTCGCGGCTCGATGATCTCGTTTCCCCCGCAGGAACCCCGTCTATTCCCCGAGTTCCGTACGCCGCCAGACGATCTGGCAGCGATTGCCACCGGGGTCCTTGAAGAAGGCCGTTTTCATCTCCTCGTTGTTGACGAAGGTCTCCGTCTCGAAGATGAGGCCGCGCTGTTCGAGTTCGGCTTTCATGGCGAGCACGTCCTCGATCCAGAACGCCAGGTGGCAGACCCATCGCTGGTTGACCTCCGAGGTCCCCGACGGTCGGCCCAGGACCTCGATCGCCATGTCCAGGTCGTCGGCAAGGAAGTACCCTGGAGGATCGCCGCCGCTCTCCACGATCACGCGGAGCCCGAAGGCCTCGACGTAGAAGTCCTTGAGGGCGGTCGGGTCGTCGGCATAGACGGCGAAGTGCTCGATTCTGCACATAAGTTTGGATCCCGAATGACAGATTCCAGATTCCCCCACGAAAACCCGGAGGAAATCATCGTTTCTTCCTGGGTTTCGCCAGGGCGAGGATCGTTTTCCATTGGCCCTCGGTCACCGGCTGCACCGAGAGCCGGCTCCCCTTGCGGAGCAGTTCCATCCCGGCCAGCTCGGCCACACGGCCCAGTGAAGGGAGGTCCAAGGGCGGATCGATCGGCCGGACGGCCTGGATCGCAACCTGAAACCAGGTCGGGGTCGAAGCGTCGCTCTTGGGATCGTAGTGGTGTGACTCGGGGTCGAAAGCGGTCGTGTCGGGGAAGGCGGCCTGGACGACCTTGGCGATCCCGACGATGGCCGGCGGCTCCGCATTCGAGTGGTAGAACAGCACGCCATCGCCCGCTTTGACTTGGTCGCGGAGGAAATTCCTCGCCTGATAATTCCGCACGCCGTCCCATCCGGTCGTCTGATCGGGTTCGGCGAGCAGGTCCGAGAACGAGTAGGACTTCGGCTCCGACTTGAATAACCAGTAGGCCATGAGCGCAGGCGACCTCGGGAGGAACGTGGGAATGAACTCCGAACGCTTATACCAAACCAGACCCGCCACGAGCGAGATGCCACGCGGCGATTTCCTGAACTCGAATTGCTGGTTTTTCCCTTTGCGCCTACAATCGATCGATCTCGTGAACAGGATGATCGACGGACTCATCACCGCTCCGATTTGAGAGGGAAGCCTTCCTCGATCTAACGCCCTGTTTCTCCACTCAACCAACCCTCGATTGACGACTCGGAACGCCCAGGACGGGCACCTTGCGAGCACGGAGGCAGCGCACCTTGAGCCCAGGCCGGGAGTTATTCGCCTTCGTCCTGATTCTCGCACTTGGCCTTACGGCGTTCTTTCATGAGACGCTCATAGGCGGCAAGGTGCTAAGCCCGGCCGACGTGCTGAGGGTCTCCGCCAGTTTTCGGGACGAGACGACAGCGGGTTACGAGCCGGCTAACCGGCTGTTGATGGACCCGGTGCTCCAGTTTCAGCCCTGGCTGGAATTCAACCGGCGGATGGTGCGCAGCGGCCGGTTGCCGCTCTGGAATAGCCATGCCGGTTGCGGCGTGCCCCATCTGGCCAACGGTCAGAGCGCGGTGTTCGACCCGTTCCATCTGCTGGCGTACCTGGGGCCGACGCCGAGATCTTACGCCTGGATCGCCGCCGTGCGATTGTTCGCGGCCGGGCTCGGGATGTTCTTGCTGGCGCGAAGCTGGGGGCTCGGTGTCGGGGGGCGATGGTTCGCTGGCCTGGTCTATTCGTTCTGTGGCTTCCTGATGGTCTGGCTGCTCTATCCCGTGACCTCCGTCGCGATCTGGATGCCCTGGCTGTTCTTCGCGACCGAGCGGGTGTTCCGGGCTCCAGGGCCCGGGACGGCGGGCGTACTCGCCATCGTGACGGCCCTGGTCCTTTTTGGTGGCCACATCCAGACCAGCGCCCACGTCCTGCTGGCAACCGGGCTCTACGCCCTGTGGAGGACCGGGTTCGAACGCGGCCGGGTCGGGATCGAGCTCCGGCGAGTGTGGCTCGCGGGGGTGGCCGGGATCGTCCTGGGTGTGGCGATGGCCGCCGTGCAGATCTTGCCGCAGGCGGCCTACCTGGCGAAGAGCTCCGTCTGGGGTGATCGCCAGCGTGAGCTACCGGCATGGTGGTCGGTCGTATCCCCGCGATGGCTTGATGCCATCTGCACGGTGGTTCCCTACGCTTACGGCAGCCAGCGCTTCGGACACCCCAACCTGGCACGTGCCCTGGGCGTGCACAACCTGAACGAATCGGCGGGCGGGTTCGCCGGTCTGACAACCGTGATCTGGCTGGCCCCGCTGGCATTCGCCGTGCGTCGCAAGGTGCCTCGTGTGGGTTTCCTCGTTGGGATGGTGTCGATCGGAGCGATGGGCGCCTTCCGGCTGCCGCCGGTCGACAACTTCTTGAGGGCCTTGCCGGTCCTCGACGTCACCGATAACCGCCGGCTGACCCTCTGGGTCGGCTTCGGGCTGACGTTGCTGGGGGGGATCGGGATCGACCATCTGGGCGAGACGGCACGCCTCGCACGAGGCTGGATCGCGATGATGATGGTCGGGGCGATCGCGATGGGATCGGTGGCGTTCGCGGTGCGCGCGTTCGAGCCGGCCATCCGAACACGGGCCTACGCCCATTATGGACGCGTCGCCGTCGCGACCGAAGGGGCCGATCCGACCGCCTATCGGGAACGCGCCGAGCGTCAGGTACACCGCACGCTGGAGTTCCTCCCGCACACCTACGGCCTGGCGGCGGCGGAGCTGGGCATCCTGGCGGCGCTGTCGGGCTTCCTTCGACGCGTGCGACGTTGTCCAGGCTGGGCACGGCCCGCGATCGTCGCGATGACCCTCTTCGACCTGGGTGTCTTCGGATTCGGGCTCAATCCCGCGATTCGACCCGAGTCGCAATCCTTCGAGCCGCCCGTCATCGCCCGCTTGCGCGCGGGATTGCCGCCGGAAGGCCGCGCCATCGGCCTTGGCGAAGAACTGCCGCCGGACGTGCTGATGCGGTTCGGCCTATCCGATCCCCGGAACTACGACTCCGTCGAGCTGGCCAGGAGCCTGGCCTGGTTCGACCCGATCTACGAGCCCTCCGGCCCCTCGCGATCGAGCCGCAGCGCGATCACCTGGGAGTCGGCGATTCGCGGCCGCGATCGGTTGCGCGACGCGTGCGTCGGCGCGATCGTGGCCGCGACCCCGCCCCCCGCCGGTGCATTCGATCGGGTCGAGAAGGTCGGCCGGGTCTGGATCGCCTGGCTCGACGGCCGGCCATGGGCCAAGGCGGGCTCGAAGGCCGATCGATTCGACTGGTGCCGCGAGCCGGGACGGGCCGTCTTCCGGCTCCATGCCGGCTCGCCCGGAGGCATCACCGTGCGCGAGACCTGGGACCCGGGCTGGACGGCGCGACTCGACGGCAAGCCCCTCGACGTCGTACCCGGACCGGGCCCATTCCTGACCCTCTATTCCCCAAAAGGCGAACATCAAATCATTCTACAATACGATCCGATCGAGGTGCGGATCGGCTCGATAATCTCGGCGTGCGCGGCGGCGGCCGTGATTCTCATCTTGACAAGAATCCGCGTGTTTTGAATTCCTGGAATAACGCGAAGAGGGGCTTGGACGGACCCGAGCACCCGAGTTAGAATCGGGTGAATGACCTCTTCCGGACTCGATGACCGGCTCATCAAACTGAGGGATGAATCGCTGATGGTCCACTTCACGTGCGATCTCTGCGGAAAGGACTTGAGCGCAACCGGCGACGGCCGATATGTGGTCAAGATTGAGGCCTATCCCGGCTTCGACCCGACGGAAATCAAGGAGGACGATCTGGACGATGACCCGATGGAGGCGGTTGCCCAAATCCTTCAGCGCGACGAGGCACTCGTAGGTGAAGACCTCGTCCAACCGTTGCAAAAAGGCTTCCGGTTCGATCTCTGCTCGTCCTGTCACGGCAAGTTCGTGAAAGACCCGCTCGGGAAAGATGCAATCCGTTCCTTCGACTTCAGCAAGAACTGAAGGG
>JBKQHM010000016.1:0-8376 GCA_052148775.1 Isosphaeraceae bacterium
GCGAACTTCGGATGGTATCGGCCGTAGAGGGCACGACGTTTGGTGAACTTCCACAGGCGTTCGATCAGGTTCAGGTTCGGCGAGTATGAGGGGAGGAATAACAACGTGATCCCCAACTGCTTCGCCAACGCCTTGACTGCCGCGTTGTGTTGATAGCGGGCGTTGTCCAACACCAGCGTGATCGGTCCACTCAACCCCAAGGCCGCGATCTTTTGCAACAGTTCAGACATCGTCTCGGTGTTGACCACCGTGGTGTTGGTCACGGTGATCAGTTGCCGCGTCACCGCGTTCCACGCACCCAAGACATTGAACCGTTGACGGCCCGACGCGGCGCGAATGAAGATCCGCGCGAACGACCACAGGCAGCACAAGAACGTCCCGAAGACGAAATGGGCCGCGTCGACGAAGAACACATGGCCTCTTCCCGCCTCAGCGGCGTCCAGACAGGGTCTCAACTGGTCGTCGAGAAAAGCCGCTTGGGTTGCGACATGCTCGGCCAAGTTTTTTTTGGCGGCACCGGGATCGCGCGGGTGCGCTGAAATTTCAGGCCCATGTCTTTGAGGAACTTCCGCACTTGGCTGGGGCCGCGCCTGAGTCCGGTCAGCTCAAAGATGCGATCGCAGGCCTCGGCGATGGTGTGGACCGGCTGCTTCTCGAAGGACGCACGGATCAGGTCGCGATAGGTGGCCATCTCGCTTTGGGGACGATGGTGGTTGCACGACCTGAGGCGCTCCAAGCCCCCCGCGCGAAACGCGGCGACGTAGCGATGGACGGTGGTCCGACTGACACCGACGATCTTGGCCGCTTCTTCCCGCTTGGACCCACAATGCAATAACCAGAGGACCAGCATCTTCTCCCGAACTTGCAGGTTGGGATGAGCGACCCGCTCCTCATTGACGATGCGCTGCTGTTCCTCGGTCAAGTGCACTCGAAACCAGGCCATGGTGGAGCTCCTAGCGGCACGTCACATTCGGGAGAATCCTTGCTTTCGGCGAGAGAGTTGTAACATAATCCTTGACACGTGGGAACGTTTCAAGTCGGCCCGTGCGAGGTATAGATCAAGTGGACTCGAAAACGGGGACACACTGATTATCGATAAAGATCAGAGGCCCCGCTCTTGACAGTTGGCCACGCTTCTTGTATTTTACTACAAGATCCGGGAGCGACGATCATGGGCCAAGTGGCTTTCATCTGGGACCTGGAAGACGACCCGGCGGGGAACTACTGGCACATCTGCGTCGAAGGCCACGGCGTTACCCGGGAAGAGGTCGAAGAGGTGGTCGTGGGAAACTACGAGACCGCGACCCGGAGCCGGAGCAGCGGCCAGCCTGAAGCGTTTGGCTGGACGGCCAGCGGGAAGTACGTCACAGTCGTTTTCGAGTGCGTGTCCGACGACCCGTTAACCGTTTACCCCATCACGGCCTACGAGGTCCCGCCGCCCGGTCCCGGAAAGCGGAGGAAGAGACCATGAGGGACGACCAAAGCAAAGAAGACAAGATTCGGCCCAAGGCCCAGTGGACTGCCGAAGACCGGGCTCGCCACCAAGCCATTCGAGATATGTTCCGAGACTGGCACCCCTCCCCCGAGGAGCTGATCGCCAGCGGCGAGGGGGCGAACTTCGACCTCCACGGCGAGTATCGCGACCTGCGCCCATTCGTGGCGGAGATCAAGCGAGTCCGCGAGGCGGCGGGGCTCACTCTGGCGGAGGTGTCCCGGCGTTGTGGGATCGACCAGCCGGCCCTGTCTCGCCTGGAAAACGGGCACAATCCGAACCCGACGCTCGACACGCTCTGGCGCTACGCCGCCGCCGTCGGGCGGCGCCTGGTCCTGACCACCGAGGCGATCCGCGACACGCGGCCGGCGCAGGGCAGGCCGAAGCGGGCCGCCCAGAAGAGGGCCCGGAGCCGGTGATTAGAGCCGGGGAATGGCGTGCCAGCAGGGATTCTTCCATGGCTCGAGACCGGAATCAACGACCCAGCAGCGCCATCGCGGTGATGGCGGAGAAGAAAACGTCATATCCGTTCGATCCAAGCTGAATCACCAGGTTGGGACGCAGCTCCCGGGGCGGGAGCGTGCGGTTGACGGACAAGGTGCGGAATGCCGAGAAGCCCAGCGCAACGTTGCCCAGGACCGCTCCGAACAATGGCAATCTGGCATCTGGACCCGGGTTCACTACGCCACTGCATCCTGAGACCCAAAAGGATCCGGTGATGGAGGCGGATAGGATATCGGTGACCGTTGTCCGCGAGCTCGAGGGAGAAGGTTGACCATGCGCGTTCGGGTCCGAGTGGATCAATCCGACGGACAGACGAAGACTCTCGACGTAGCCGGCGAGACCATCCGCCTGGGCCGGGATGTGGGTTGCGAGGTCGCGGTCGATCCGATCTCGTTCCCGAAAGTGTCCGGAGTTCACGCCCGGATCGAACCGGCGCGGGAGGGCTTCGTCCTCGTCCACCTGAGCCACAGCAACAGGACCCTCGTGAACAACGCGCCGGTTGAGGGATCAGTCCCCGTCCAGGCTGGCGACCAGGTCCGGCTCGGCGTCTCCGGCCCGACGGTCTCGATCCTGGCCATCGAGCCGGCGGCAAAGCCCTCTCCGCCTTCCGGCGATGGGTTCGGGCAGACCGTCCAGGCCGACGTCCGGCACATGGCCTTGCTCCGCGGCACGGCGCGGGCCGATCGGTTCGAGCTCGGCACCGGCGGGATCATCGGGCGCAATGCCGGGGTGGTCAAGTATCTGCTTGATCATCCCCACGTATCCGGATTGCACGCCAGCCTGGTAGTGGACGGCGGTCGGGTCGTCCTGGCCGACCTGGGGAGTTCCAACGGCACGTACGTCAACGGCCAGCGGCTCAGCCGGCCCACGACCTTGAAGCCCGGCGACCGCATCGACATCGGGCCGTTTTCCCTCCGATTCGACGGGTCCGCGTTGATCAGCCGGTCCCGTTCCAACAACATCGAGCTCACGGCGCGCGGGTTGAAACGAGTGGTTCAGGACCGGACGACCGGGCAGCCGCTCAACCTGCTGGATCACATCAACCTGGTCGTCCGCCCGCGGGAGTTCGTTTGCATCCTCGGCCCCAGCGGTTCGGGGAAGTCGACCTTGCTCGCGATTCTGAGCGGTCGGAATCCGCCCGACGCTGGAATGGTGGCGTTGAACGGAGAGGATCTGTACGCTCACTTCGAAGCCCTCAAGGAAGACATCGCGGTCGTGCCGCAGAAGGACGTGTTGCACGACTCCCTCCCGGTCGGCAAGGCGCTGCGGTACACGGCTGAACTTCGGTTACCGTCGGACACGTCGCGGGACGAGGTTGAGGCGAGCGTTTCCGACATCCTGGACGTGGTCGGGCTCGCCAAGCGGCGGGACATGCTGATCCGGCACCTCAGCGGCGGGCAGGTGAAGCGGGCGAGCCTGGCCAATGAACTGGTGGCGCGACCAAGCCTGCTGTTCCTGGACGAGGTGACTTCCGGTCTCGACGAGCAGACCGACCGGGAGGTGATGGAGCTCTTCCGCGAGGTGGCCAACGGCGGCAAGACGGTCGTGTGCATCACCCACAGCCTGGCCAACGTCGAGGCGACGTGCCACCTGGTCGTGATCCTGACCGAAGGAGGCCATCTGGCGTTCATCGGCACGCCCGACGAGGCGAAGGCCTACTTCCAGATCGCTCGCCTCGGAGATGTCTATCGCAAGCTTGCCGAGGATCACCCGGAGGGGTGGCACAAGCGGTTCCGGTCCAGCACTTACTTCCATCGTTATGTCGTCGAACGGATGCCGTCCGACACGCTCGAGGAGGGCAAGGCGACGGCGCCCGCCCGTCCCGGCCGTCGCGGAGTGAGCGGCTTCCGCCAGGCGTGGGTCCTGGTCCGGCGGTACGTGTCGATCTGGCGGTGCGACCGGCAGGCGCTCCTGGCGATGCTCGGGCAGAGCCTCGCGGTTGCCCTCTTGCTCGCGATGGTGTTCGGGAACCTGGCCGACGTGACGGAGTCGTTCGAGCGCGTTTCCCGAACCGACAACCTGCTCTTGCTGCTGGCCGTGTCGTGCTTCTGGTTCGGGTGCAACACGGCGGCGAAGGAGCTGGTCAAGGAACGCGTGATCTTCCTCCGAGAGCGGGCGTTCAACCTGCGCGTGGCCAGTTACTTCACTTCAAAGTTCCTCGTGCTGGCGCTGATCGGGGTGGTCCAGGCGACGCTGCTGTTCGTCATCGTCCGGTCGTGGTGCCGGCCTCCGGGCTCAGCCGCTCTCCAGTGGACCACCCTCGCCACGCTCGCCCTGGCCGGGACGGCGGTCGGGCTCTTCATCTCGGCCGTGGCCCGCTCGGAGGAGGTGGCGACGGCCCTGGTCCCGATCGCGGTCATCCCGCAGATCATCCTGGCCGGGGTGGTCGCCCCGTTGACTGGGCTTGCCCGACTCACGGCGAAGGGATTCATCACTGTCTACTGGGCTCAACAAACCCTCGAATCCTTGCTTACTGCGGCAGACCTGGAGGTACTCAGGCGCCCGAACGAGGGATTCTCGGGACCCTGGACGATCGTGCTGGCGCAAGCCGCCGTGGCCGCTGCAGCCACCGTCGCCGTTCTCGGGCAGACCCAGGGGAAAACCGGGGCGAGATAAGTTTCATCAAGACCTTGTTCCATTCACAACCGGAAGATAGCATGCGTCAGAGGATGCGGACGGCGTGAGTGGACTGGAAAAAGGGTTGTGAGCTGAAGCACCGTCATCCAGACCAAGTCGAGAGTCTTCAAGCGGTTACGGTGAGGAGCCCTGACCTTCTGAAATAATTTCTCATTTTCGCGGCAGGTCGCGCGATTCAGAAGCCTTTCTGGATTGTGTGAGCCATCGACCCCTCGACAGCAACTCGGACTCGAAGTGGGAGACCGACCTGATGAACGCCCCTCAAGCCCTCCACCCCACGGACCAGACTCTTTCTTCCTACGGGCTCGGCAAGCTCGACGACAAGAAGGCCGAATCCGTCAACAAGCACCTGGAGTCGTGCCCGCCCTGTCGCCGCCGGGTCGCCGAGCTGTCCTCCGACAGCTTCCTGGGCCGACTCCGCGACGCCCAGGCCCGGCCCGATTCGCACGGCCCCGTCATGTCCTCAACCGCCGGTCTCTCCCTGCTCGACGGCGCCGCAGGCTCACCACAACCGCCCCCGGCCGGCACGCTGCCTCCGGGACTCGCGGACCACGCCGATTATGAAGTCATCCGCGAGCTCGGACGGGGCGGGATGGGCGTGGTTTATCTGGCCCAGAACACGCTCATGGGGCGGCGGGAGGTGCTCAAGGTCGTCAGCAGCGACCTCGTGAACCGGCGTGGCGTGCTGGACCGCTTCCTCGTCGAGATCCGCAATGCGGCCAAACTTCACCACACCAACGTCGTCACGGCCTACTCGGCCCTCCGCCTCGGTGAGAGCCTCGTCCTGGCGATGCAGTACGTCGAGGGACTCGACCTGGCCCGGCTGGTCGCCGCTCGCGGGCCGTTGCCGGTGGTGCAGTCCTGCAACTACGTGCACCAGGCGGCGAAGGGGCTCCAGCACGCGCACGAGCACGGCATGGTCCACCGCGATATCAAACCGAGCAACCTGATGCTCGCCCGCGAGGGCAACCGTGCGGTGATCAAGGTGCTCGACTTCGGCCTGGCCAAGGTGAGGAGTGAGGAGCCCACGGACGGGACGCTGACGTGCGAGGGTCAGATGCTCGGCACGCCCCACTTCATCGCTCCCGAGCAGATCAGCAACGCGCGGGGAGCCGACATCCGCGCCGACATTTACAGCCTGGGCTGCACGCTCTATTACCTCCTGACTGGCGGGCCGCCGTTCCAGGGGGATAGCCTCTACGACATCCTCCAGGCGCACCACTCGATGGAGGCGATGCCGCTGAATCTGAAACGCCCGGAGGTCCCCGTTGAGTTGGCAGCGCTGGTGGCCAAGATGATGGCGAAGGAGCCGCAACGGCGGTTCCAGGAGCCAAAGGACGTGGCCCAGGCGTTGACCCCGTTCTTCAAGAAGGGGGATGTGGCCTTCCAGAGTCCGAGCGTGGAAATCTCCCGGGCCGGTCAGACGGGTCCAGCTCGGCCGATGGCTGGAGCCGTCCCGACGATCGACACAGTGCCGATTGCCCAACCGAAGGAAGTGGCGAAGCCGTCCGCACAGGACACCGAGTGGAAGAGTCTGATCGACGTGGGGAAGACGGACCTCTCCCGGAACCAGACGCCGGCCGTCAGACCAATGCGGCGGCCGCAGTGGTTATTACCGGCGGTAGCCGTCGGGGTGTTACTCCTCGGGATCCTCATCGCTTGGGGGGTAATCATCAGGGTCAAGACCACGAACGGGACGATCGAGCTTGTGGATCTTCCGAAGGATGCCGAGGTCTTCGTCGACAACGGCAAGGAGGTCGCCGTCACCTGGCCGGGCGGCGGCAAGCCCGCCGTGATCACGGTCACCGCCGGCACACACAAAGTCCAGGTGAAGAAGGATGGATTTAAGGTATCCGGTGACGAGGTGACCGTCCAGGCAGGTGGTAAGGAACCGTTCACCGTGCGGCTTATCCCGCTCGCCGAGTCCCCCCACGCGAAGGATGATCCCAAAAAAAGTCCCTCTGGCCAGGAGGTTGACAAGCTGACTCCGTCCGCCGCTGGGGGGGTCGCCAGCAAGCCCCCGACGTCTCCCCAAGTCCCGCCGGCCAACTCCAACACCAATCCGACAGTCGCCGTGGACAGCAAGGGCGAAGGGGCGGGTGCAGCCGGACCGGCCGCGAACGACCCGGGACCGCCCCGGCCGATCGACGCGGCACTGGCGCTGAGGGGGAAGGCGGAAATCCTCAACGGGCATTGGCTCGTCGAGGGGAGCGAGTTGATGCAGACAGACGTGGATGGATCTGGCGGGATGTTGTTCGGTGACCTTCATTGGACCGACTATGACTTCACCGTCGATCTGATGCGACTCGGCGCAAGCAGAGATAGCTGGGTTGTCCTGACCTTCCGCAGCTTGCGGAACGGCGACCATCTCGAGTTCGAGATTTGCGGCACCGGCGAGGCAGGCTGCGGAATCTGTGCCTACGAGGGGAGGGGCGAGAGAGGGCTCACAGGGAACGACGAATTCAGGATCGTCGCCCGCAGATGGTATACCGTTCGGGTCCGCGTCCGAGGCGACCAGGTCGTGTGCACGATCCATGATGATCGGGGGAAGGAGCATGTGAATCTCACACACAACTGCGGGCGCCACCTGAGCGGCCAGGTGGGATTGGGGACGGCGAGGGGCTCTTATCGATTCAGGAACATCAAGGTGACAGACCCCGACGGGAAATCCTTGTGGGAGATGCCGCCCGCGATCAAGCCGAAGTCGCCCGTTGTGGCGGCCTCCGATCCATCCTCCCGCTCGATCACCAACACGATAGGGATGAAGCTGGTGCTGATCCCGGACGGCAAGTTCCTGATGGGTTCGCCCGAAGGCGAGGGAGATGGGAACGAGCATCCCCCGCATGAGATCCGGATCACGCGGCCGTATTACCTTGGGGCTTATGAAGTAACACAAGGCCAGTACAAGGCCGTGATGGGGGGGAATCCGAGCCATTTCAAGGGGTCGGATGAGCTGCCCGTCGAAACCGTCTCCTGGCTGGACGCGGTCCGGTTCTGCAATAACCTGAGCGAGCGGGAGGGCCGGAAATCGTGCTATCGCATCGAGGGCGGTAAGGTCACGATCGCAGGCGGCGACGGTTACCGTCTACCCACCGAGGCGGAATGGGAATACGCCTGTCGTGCGGGGAAGACCACGCGGTTTTCCTTCAGCAACGACGAGAATGCCTTGGGCCAGTATGCATGGTATTTTGCCAATTCTGACCGTCGTACGCACCCGGTTGGGGAGAAGCGGCCGAACGCCTCTGGGCTCTATGACATGCACGGGAATGTCGGGGAATGGTGTTGGGACTGGTTCGACCATGGCTATTACAAGCAGTCACCTGTGCTCGATCCGCAGGGGCCCGAGCGGGCCGCGTCCCGGGTGTTCCGGGGCGGGAGCTGGAACGACGACGCACGGCTCACGCGGTCGGCGTTCCGGTACAGGTACGTTCCGGGGAACCAGCTCAGCAGCGGCCTGGGCTTCCGCGTTGCCCGAGTTCAGTCCAGTCCTTGATTCCCGAGAGATGGTGTTGAGCGGAGTAGGCGGGAGCGATTCCGGGATGGCGCAGGCATGGTCGGCGGTGCGGCGGAGCCGCGGGGCGGAGCCCAGCCGACCAGTGCCGGAGCCATCCCGGAATCGCGGGCCGGGGCGGGCTGTGGAGGCATTCCGCCGCCCCAAAATCCACAATATGCATGGATTTATTCTAGGCATATCGATTCTTCGTGGATTCGGCCAGGGATGAGGGAGCGGCGGCGGCGGAGCT
>JBKQHM010000017.1:0-3912 GCA_052148775.1 Isosphaeraceae bacterium
GCGGTGCGCGCGAACTCCAGAGTACAAACACCATCAACTCCACTGTGAACGGCTACGTTCGAGACATTGCTTCCTGGCGCGGATTCCGGAGCAACATGATTCCGCCTCCTTGCCTCGAGTCGGGCGGTCGCTTGCTGCCGACGCTGGCCGCCGACCCTGTCGTGCCACCATGTATCGTACCACACCGAACTCCTCCCGGGACACCAGCTTCGACGCCGGATCCGGGATCGCGGCTCGGGTCCAGGTGACCGTTCCGCCGGTCACCGAACCCGTCCAAGCCGGACCGGTTCTGGAAGATGATGGAGTCGATCTGGGACGAGCGGCGTGTCGGCGGGCGAACCCCTCGCACACGCGAGGAGATCGACGCCGAGATTGCAGCGTTGCTCGACGAATCCGAGGACGAAATGCGGGCCGTCGAACGTCTTCAGGACGTGTCATCCTGACCGATTTTTTCTGGACATGGGACCGGAGGCGATGGTTCGCATTCCTCGCCCGAAGAACCTCCGGTAGAATGGCCGCCAGGAGGGAACCGTATGCAGACCATCGCGCTGTCCGCGAATGCCGTCGCCGTGCTCCGATTCGAAATCAAGGGGTATCGGCCGAGAGACAAGAGTCGTCGCCTGGAAGCCTATCGCGAACTGGCCGCCGCCGGGATCATGGAGCCGGTTCCAGGATCGGATTTCGACTACCGATTCACCGAGGATAGCCCGAAGATCCGCGAGGAAATCCTGGATGCCGCCGTCGCCCATCTGCGCAGCCTCGAACCTCGCCTGCCGGATCGGATCGAGCTGTCGGAAGAGGCTCGGGACACGCTCGGGCGGCATCTGGCCGGCGACCGTAAGGTGACCGATGCGAACCGTTCGGCTTACCGAGAGCTGGCACGAGCGGGGATCATGGATCCGGTGTCGGGTTTCGTCAGCGGGCCGGAGTATCTGTTTCGTTTCACCGATCAAGGGTGGGAACGGCGGTTCGAATTCCTGGTTTGCACGAAGCGGGATGCATGAGGATCAGCGGTCAGGGTTGCGGCGGACGGAATCCCATACGACGCGTCGGAAACCAGGACGACTCGCAAGCTACCGCCTCCATCCCCTGCGCATCTCCCGAAGGATCTCCCGCGCCTTGTCCGTGATCGGCAGTTCCGTCTCTGGCGCCACCTTCACCGCTTCATCATGGCTCCCCGTCCGCCATTCCTCCTCCTCATGGGCGATCAAAGCATCCTGCCGGTCACGCAGGCGCGCTTTCGCCCAGAGCTTTCCGGCCTTCTTGCCGTATTGCTCGGTGATCTGATCCGGATTGAGCAGGCCGGAGTCGATGTTGATACGGCCTCCGGTGCTGATCCCGCCGCCATCGCGTTCAAACGGATTGAATGCACGTCCCTCCAGCCCGTGCAGGCGGTCATTGGATCCGATGCGGTCCCTGGGGATTCCGAGTTCCTCCATGCGTAGGCATGCCTGCCAGTCGAGCGGATCGGCATAACGATGCGCGAAGTCCTCGGCATGATCCGCCGGATCGGCGGGGACGTGCTGGCCGAGAGGGAAGCCGACGGGCTCTTGGCGGAAGAGACGGCGAAAAGGGTTATGCATGCCAAGACGATTTCACGTTTCCTGGCAGATGGCAAATGGCTCGGGAGACGTGATTCCTGGTACCGCCACTTCGGCGTGGCTGAATTCTCAAGAAGGTGAGGGCGCATGAAGACGGGGCTACGCCCTTTCGACGTAACCCCTTATTCTGCAAAGTGCTGAAGAGAGCGCTTGGACCTCCACGGGGTGATTGATCCCATCAGGGCCGGAAGCTCGATGGCGCGCCAAGGAACGGGATCGGGCTCGCATTCTCGTGGCGTCGATCATTTCCATGCGAATAGATCAACGGTAACGAGATGGGTCCCCGATCCGGACTTCTCGTTGGTGGGTCCCATTGCCGATTCACGGCATGCCCGGAACCTTGTATAGCGCCCAGCCCTCGGCGGTCGATCGGAACTCGTAGAGACCCGGTGGGATCCGATACCGGCGCTCGCCGAGCGATCCGCCACTGTCGTAAGTGATGTACGAGTCGGGGGCCACGTCCAGGTCCTGTCGCGAGCCGGCGGGGGCCTGATGGGTGAGGCCATCGATGGAGAATTCAACGCGGTCCCCCGCCGGCTCGGCATTGACGATCGTGATCCGGATCGTCGGGGCGGCGGCCATCGGTCTCGGGGGCGGGATTTGCCGCAAGGCGTCGGGCACTTGTATCGGGTGGGTGGCTTGAGCGATGGCGGCGCACGACACGGGATCGGTCCGGATCGGGTAGAAATCGGGGTATTGGCGCGAGTTCCACCGGATCAACCATTCGTCGATCACGATGCGATACTTAAGGTTGTCGATCCGACGGAGGTCGCAGTCCACGGCGGCCCTGTCGCCCCGCTCGGCATCGCTCCTGAGCTTCGCCTGAAGTTTTTGGAGGCGATGCTCGGCCAGCGCCTGGTTCACAATGTCATACTGAACCCCGGTGAGCACATTGTTCAACAAGCCTCCGGGTTCTCGGGGCGGGCCCGGGTCGACGCCGATTTGCGCGTCGGCGGGCCTGGACCAGAGCAGGGCGACCACAACGACCGCCCCGGCGATCGAGCCTCGGCATTGAAGCCTAGACATGCGTTCCTCCGCCGTCGAGTCCTTTCGAAATCTCCGAACGGAGTCTACCACACGAATTGGGCGGCATCCCGGACGATGCCGATTTCGGCCGGACCGGCGACCGGCCCGGGATGATCGTCCGCGCCCATGACGGGATGCAAGAATCAACGTGCTACCCGCCGCGTTCCGCAGACAGACGGGGTCAGACGTATCACAATAAATCCCCCATCCTTGTTTGATCGCCCATTTTCGCCATTCACCTGGTGTCGCAGCTCAGATGTATGACGAACTTCATCAAGACACGGCATGGGAAGTCTGGGTTAACCGGGCGATTTTTGATGCATCTGGCGCCGCCGGATCCTTGGATCCTGCAGGATTTCGCCGGTCATGTCGACTGGCGGACGACGCCGGCCTACATCCGGTCATGCGATAGACTCGGCAAAAGCCCGGCCTACGCGCTGAAACATCAAAACCCTCGCCATTTCTTCCTGAAGCTTTCCGCATCTGCGCCAGATAACGTCAAGCTCACAAACGCATCCGCTATTCGAGCATTGAAATTGACAAGTGTTGAATCGTTCTTGGATTCGATGTACGCAATATTTCGCATCCCTATGCAATACTGCTTGATTTTTACAAAATGTTTTCTGTAGCGTTTCTCGTCGTTGAAATATGATCTTGCGTGCCTGATATCTTTAGGATCGGTTAGCCTTAAAGGATCTTCTCCTCTTGTGGATGAGCATGTAAAGTAAATATTAAACACGTTATCCTCATCGATTGTGTAGGCAATATTTTTTATGTTGACAAACTTATCTTCGCCCAGCAATTCGAAAGTTGCCTCGTTCGTGTCGAAGGCCGGTCTCGAAGTCTCACTCTTGGGCTGAGCCACGGCCAACTCCAAACCGGCCGACGCCACGGCAACGAGGAGCAAGCCCGAAACGAACCAGGATGCCTTTCGCGTTCGCAACTTCATTGGATCTCCCCCAAGAATCCGAGGATACGTGCCGCCAACGACGCAGGGCGCGGCGTCGGACGTATAAGTATAGATCGTCCATCCTTCCCGGTCTACCCCGCTAGAGTACGGGGGACGGAAACGGGAACGCAGCTCAATGACCTTTCGTGATCCTGGGAGGGCGAGGCTCCGTCCGAGCCGGCTCGCGGCACGGCTCGCCGGGAGGCTCGCCCTGGCGTGATGGGAGGTTGCCCTTGACACACCTGAGCGTTCATCCGGGTTTTGTTGCGCTTCCCAGTTGACCGTAAGCTTGCTTTCGTTGCGATTGCACCGACTGACCCAACATCTTGCGGCACC
>JBKQHM010000018.1:0-22281 GCA_052148775.1 Isosphaeraceae bacterium
CGAGGACGTTTACATTCGAGCTTTCGCTGGCCGGGTCACCCCGAGCCAACGTCGAATATGACTACGTGGGTAAACAGTCAATTCCCACGACCGGACTTTCACCGGCAAGTCCAACGGCATTATGGGCTGCGGAGCAAAGTCGCGACTTTTCCACCTCGATGAGTCGTTCGCCGGAGAACATTCACCATGACTACGCCAGACCGTGATCGGGGGACCGATCGCCTGTCGAACCCGGTTTCTCGCGTTGCCGAACCATCAAGCGCCCGTCGAGTGCCGGCTCTCATTGCCGTCCCGAAGCGCGCGGCGTTCGCCTCGGAGGCCGAGGGGATTCCCTCGCGGCGTGGCCGGGGAACGCGACGGCGGGAGAGAATCTCCTCTCGCATCCGGTTCCGGCCCCAGGTTGGCCTCCTCGAACAGCGCACTGTCTTGAGTGCTTTGCCCACGCTCACGGCGCTGATGGCCTCGACCGCTTCGGCGTCCGTCGGACAGACGGTCACTTTCATCGCGACTGTCACCGACCTCGCGGCGGGCGGGGCCACTCCGAACGGGGGTACGGTCACCTTCAGCGACAAGATCGGAGCGATCGACACCGAGACACTGGTCGATGGCGTGGCGACGTTCACGACGTCGACCCTAGCTGCGGTCACGGACACCGTCACGGCCTCCTACGGCGGCACAGCAGATTTCGCCACGAGCACAACAGGCACGATCGTGACCGCCGCCGGGGACGGAAAAGCCGGTTCCAAGGGCGACAATGGGCCCGCGACCGACGCCGAGCTGAGCGCCCCAGGCGGCATGGCCGTTGACTCCGCGGGCGACCTCTTCATCGGCGACCGAGGCAATAACGTGATACGCGAAGTGGTGGCGGCGACCGGAAACATCATCACCGTCGCCGGGGACGGCAAAGCCGGCTACACCGGCGACAATGGGCCCGCGACCGCCGCCGAACTGCATGACCCCCGTGACGTCGCCGTCGATTCCGCGGGTGACTTATTCATCGCCGACTTGTACAACAACGTGATCCGCGAGGTGGTCGAGGCGACCGGAAACATCATCACCATCGCCGGGGATGGCAAAGCCGGTTACACAGGTGACAAAGGACCCGCGACCGAAGCCGAACTGAACGCACCCCGCGGCGTCGCCGTCGACTCCGCAGGCGACGTGTTCTTCGCCGACTTCGGCAACAACGTAGTCCGTGAAGTGGTGAAGGCGACCGGCGACATCATCACCGTCGCCGGGGACGGCACTGCCGGTTACAAGGGCGACAAAGGACCCGCGACCGACGCCAAGCTCAACGGTCCCAATACCGTCGCAATCGACTCAGCGGGCGACCTGTTCATCGCCGACGCGAACAACAACGCGATCCGTGAAGTGGTGAAGGCGACCGGCGACATCATCACCGTCGCCGGAAATGGCAAAGCCGGTTACACCGGCGACAACGGGCCCGCGACCGCCGCCGAGGAAAACGGCGCCACCGGCATCGCCGTCGACTCGCTGGGTGATCTGTTCATCGCCGACGATGGCAACCACAGAATCCGGGAGGTGGTGAAGGCGACCGGCGACATCATCACCGTCGCCGGGGATGGCACCGCCGGTTATACCGGTGACAATGGGCCCGCGACGGCTGCCGAGTTGTCGAACTGGCGTATCGCTGTCGATTCCTTGGGCCACGTTTTCTTCGCCGACAGTGACAACAACGTGGTCCGCGAGATCACGCCAGCGGCGATCGTGACCATCAGCGCCACCCCGGCACAAACGCCGACCTCGCCGACCACGACGACAACGACCACGACGACAACGACCACGACCACGACTCCTCAGCGTCTGCTGCTTCCTCCATCGAGTTCCTCCGAGGCCAGTTCGCTGACACCGAGACCGGCCCTCTCGCCGCGCTCCGTAACGCGGACGATCCTGTCCGTGCGGCCGAGATCCCCGAGACCTGGCCAGCCGGTTACACTCATCGCCACCGTCAAGCTCCCCGGTGGCCCGCGAAATGTGGCCTCCGGCTCCGTCACGTTCCTGATTGGTACGTCGGAGACGGGTACCGTCGCGTTGAGCCGTGGAAAGGCCAGGCTCGTGACTTCGGACCTCGAGCCGGGTCCCAATGTCTTTCGGGTCCTATACGACCCCGGGTCGGGCATGGTTCCCAGCGGGGCGACCATCGTCGAGACCGTCCTTCCGGCACGCTCGAGGCGCAGGGCCATCTCCCACCTGGATGTCTCACGGACCGCCCCGGTGTCTTCCTCATTCCCCAGGTCGACCGACGAGGATCGCGACAAGGACGCGGCCCTTGCCGATTCTGCTCTTTTCTCGACGAGAGAACAGGATCGAGACCTGATCCTTCGTAAGCATTCCTGATCACATTCCTCATTGATCGTGTGGCATGCCGCGCGGCCTCGTGTCGGAGTCGGCGCGGGTCATGTGACCCTGGTGGATCGAAAGGAGCGTTGGGATGAAGGGCTATCTGGTGGCGGTGGTGGGCCTGATGGTCGTCACCTTCGCATTCTCGGTTGGAGAGGCGGAGGCCCGGCAGCGTGGGGGCAAGGGGAGGCCGGCCGCGCCACATGCTCCGAAGGCCGGCCCGCGGCCCGGCGCGGGAAAAGCACACCCGGCAGCGTCCAAGGCCAAGGCCCAGCCGAAATCCAAGGGAGGAATGCCCAAGGCGGCACAAAAGAAGAAGACCCAAGACTCACCCCAGGCGAAGAAGAACCCGTTGAAGTAGAAGGAAGAACGGAAGGAACTCGCCAAGAAGAAGGGGGAACGTAGGGAACTCGCCAAGAAGAAGGGGGAACGCAAGGAACTCGCCAAGAAGAAAGAGGCCAAGAAGGCGGGGGTCGAGAATGACCCGGAAAGCATCGCCCTCCTGCATGCGGCGCATCAGAAGCTTCACGAGGCCGATCACGACTACGGGGGGCACCGGATCGAGGCCATGCGGCACGTCGGAGCCGCCCTCGACCATTTCGGCTCCTCCGCATCGGGAGACATCCCCACAGGAAGCGGCAAGATGCCTCAGCAGAGATCGGACGCCATCCTTCGGGAGGCCAAGAGCAGGTTGGCGACAATCCGGAACCGGCTCTCTTCCATGAGCGCCAGGAGCTCGCATCATGGCGAGGCGCGCGGTGCCGTCGATCATGCGATCCGCGAGATCGACCAGGCGTTGACCGTACGCTGAGCGGACGTGGCGGCTCTCCAATTCCCGCGGATCGAGCTGAGACGGGCGCTCGAAGCGACTATAATGAGGTTGCCGATCGAGTCCGATCTGGCACCAACGGCAACTTCTGGTGCCACGGCGACCGATCGTGTCGATCGGCCTTGTCGCGATCGGGGGTTGATTTGATGGACCTTGGTGCCGTGGTGCTCTGCGGGGGCGAAAGTCGCCGGATGGGCCGTCCCAAGGCCTGGCTGCCCTTCGGTCCCGAGCGACTCCTCCAGCGGGTCGTCCGACTCGTCGGCACCGTGGCGCGGCCGGTCGTGGTCGTCGCGGCCCTCGACCAAGAACTGCCCGAGTTATCCACCGATATTGCGATCGTCCGCGACCCGATCGCCGGACGCGGGCCGCTCCAGGGACTGGCCGCGGGGCTCTCAGCCCTCCCCGATTCGATCGAACTGGCCTATGCCACGGCGACGGACGTCCCTTTCCTCGAACCGCGATGGATCATCCGGCTGGCCGAAATGATTGGCGACCACGACCTGGCCATCCCGTTTGTCGGCGAGCATTATCATCCGCTTGCCGCACTCTATCGTAAGGCCGTCGTGCTGCCGATCATCGGAGGCTTGCTGCGTGAGGATCGATTGCGGCTGGCCTCTCTCGTCGATGTGGTCAAGACGCGGACCGTCCTCGAGGAGGAGATGCGCGACGTCGACCCGGAGTTCGGCACGCTACGGAACCTCAACGATCCATCGGCGTATCGGGGAGCCCTTCGCGACGTAGGATTGGACCGCGATTGAGGATCATCCCTCTGGCTTTCAATTGACATTCGCATAAGTCGCGACGATGACGCGCGCCGTCCGCAAACCATCGACCGCCGCGCTCACGATCCCGCCGGCATAGCCGGCCCCCTCGCCGCAGGGATAGAGGCCGGCGACGGCGGGGCTCTCGCGGGTCGCAGGGTCGCGAGGGATGCGGACCGGCGAGCTGCCGCGCGACTCGGGGCCGGTCAGCGTCGCGTCGCGGAGGAACAGGCCGCCGAACCGCCGGTCGATCGTCGGGAGTCCGCGCATCAGAGCCTCGACCACCGGCTCGGGCAGGAACTGTCGCAGGTCCATGGTCTTGCCCCCGCGCTGATAGCTGGTCGGGATCGTGCCTCGACTCGGCTTCCTGTCGAGGAAGTTCTTCGCCCACTGGAGCGGGGCCGCGTAGGTGCCGCCCCCCAGCTCGTACGCCAGCTTCTCGATCCGCTGCTGGTAGTGGACGCCGGCCAGGGGGTGGTCGCTGCCGGTCTCGTGCGGCTCGATCGTGACGACCAGTCCGCTGTTGGCGAACGGCGAGTCGTGGCGGCTCTCGCTCATCCCGTTGGTGCAGAAATACCCGGGGTCGCTGACGCTGGGCATCACATATCCGCCGGCACACATGCAAAACGTGAAGAGGTCTCGCTTGCCGGTGCGGACCGAGGCGACGTAATCCGCCGCGCCGAGGGCGGGATGTCCGGCGTTGTGGCCGTATCGGGCGAGGTCGATGGCCGCCTGCGGCTGCTCGATCCGCACGCCCAGTTGGAACGGCTTGGCTTCCATCGGCACGCCCCGGCCCAGGAGCATGTCGTAGGTGTCGCGGGCGCTGTGGCCGATCGCGAGGATGGCCAGGTCGGCTTCGAGATAGCCCGACGACGTCATCAGCCCGCGGAGTTGGCCCCCGTCGATGTCGAGATCCTCGACGCGGCAGGAGAATCGGACCTCGCCCCCCGATGATTCGAGTTTGCGCCTCAGGGTCCGGACGACCAGCGGGAGACGGTTGGAGCCGAGGTGTGGCCGGTGCTCGTAGACGATCGAGGCCCTGCCGTGGCAATCCGCCAGGATCTCCAGCACGCGATGGACGTCGGGCCCGGTCCCGCGCGAGGTGAGCTTGCCGTCGCTGAACGTGCCCGCGCCCCCCTCGCCGAACAGGTAGTTGCTCTCCGGGTCGAGCGGACCGTTCTGGTCGAATCGTCGGACGTCGGCGACCCGATCCTTCACGGCTCGTCCGCGCTCGAGGATGATCGGCCGGTATCCCGCCTCGGCGAGCAGATAGCCGGCGATCAGCCCGGCCGGACCCGAGCCGACGATCACCGGGCGATGGCGCATCGGCCGCTTCCCGGGGTCGGGCCACTCGAACCGCTCCGGCGTGTAGGGCTCGACGTCCCGGGACGTACCCGGCTGCGTCTTCGGCCCGGCTCCCGGTGTGAGCTGGACCTCGGCCGAATAGGTGAAGTGGAGGTCGTTGTGATTGCGCGCGTCGAGGCTCTTGCGGAGGATCCGCCAGCTCGCGATGGCGTCGATCCCCAGCCCCAGCCGGTCGGAGATCTTGGCCGGCAGGCCCTCTTCGGCTTCACTCAGCTCGAGGCGGATGTTGGCAACTCGGATGGACATCGGTAGCAGGAGAGAACGAGGTCGGTGCGGAGGTATTCGGGCCGCGGCCATCTGGGGCATCGCACGATTTCATGCCCATGCGACTGGCGACTCAACGCGCCAGCGGGCCGAAGCAGATCAGGGTAATGTCGTCGACCTGGACGTGGCCGGCGGAGAACTCGCGGATGTCCTGGAGGATCGCGCGGCCCATGGCCTCGGGGCCGCCGGAGGTCTCGGCCACCTTGCGGAGCAGGCGGCGATTCTCGCGCGACTCGTACAGCTCCTCGCGGAGGTTGCGGGGATCGGTCACGCCGTCGGAGTAGACGACGACGACATCGCCGGGGTAGAGCTTGACCTCGGTCTGCTTGTAGTCCGCGTCCGGGATGATCCCCAGCGGGAACCCCGCGATGTCCTCGCCGATCTCGTCCACGTGGCCGTTGGCGCGACGGATCATCACCGGCGGGTGTCCGGCCGAGGTCAGCGTCATGGTCCGGTTCTCGATATCGAGCACGCTCAGGCTGAGGGTGATGAACTTCTCCTCGATGGCCGCCGAGAAGAGCAGGCTATTCAGCTCGTTGGCGGCCTCCGCCGGTGAATCCTTGGTGAGGATGCAGTAGCGGGTGTCGCCGGAGAACTTGGCCATCATCAGGGCGGCGGCGACCCCCTTGCCCGACACGTCGCCCACGGCCATGGCCAGCCGGTTTCCCGGCAGCGGGACGAAGTCGTAGTAGTCGCCGCCGACCTCGTAAGCCGGGTCGTAGTGGGCGAAGAACTCGAAGCCGGGCACGACCGGGACCGACTGGGGCAGGAAGCGCTTCTGCACCTGCTCGGCCAGCTTCAGGTCGCGGTTGACCCGCTCTCGCTCGAGCAACGACTCGTGCATCGTCGCGTTCTGGATCGCGATGGCCGCCTGGCTGGCGACCGCGGCCAGCACGTCAAGGTCCTCCTGGAGGAACTGCTTCCGGTCGCTGGTGTCGAGCTGGATGATCCCCAGGGCCTCGCGGTCGGGCGTGAGGAGCGGGACGCACATGACGGACCGGATCTTCAGGTCGGCGATCGATGCGCTGGTCGGCAGGTTCTGGTCGGAGCTGGCGTCCTGGCTGAGGACCGCCTTACGCTGCCCCAGGACGTGGTTGACGATCGAACGGCTGATGCTCATCGGGATCTCGTCGGCCGGGACCGCCGTCGCGAAGTTGGATCGCCGGGCCGGCCGGTACTTGAAGGCCTTGCGGATCAGCCGCTTGGTGTCCGGGTCGACGAGGACCAGGAAGAGGCGCTCGGCCTGCGGGAACAGCTCCATCAGGGAATCGAGGATCTTGGGGGCGACGGCGTCGATCTTCAGCTCGGTAGAGAGGTTGCGGGCGATCTCCAGGATCGCCTTGAGCTTGACTTCCGGCTTCACCATGCTCGCCAGTGCGCTGGAGCGCGAGGCGTCGAGGGTGTGGAGCTGGGGTGAGTCCTGGCTGTCCCCCTCGTTGACGATCATGATGTTCCCGGCTTCCTTCTCGGCGCCCTCCGCGGGCAGCCGGGGGTAGAACAGGAACTCGACGTCGCAGATATTGATCCGATCACCGGGCGAGAGACGGTGGTCGACCCCCGGGATGACCTTGGTATTGTTGACCTTGGTCATGTTGCGGGAATTAAGGTCGGACAGGTAGAACTCCTCGGCCTTGCGATAGATCTCGGCATGTCGCCGACTGACGCCGTTGGGGTCGAGGACGACGTGGCAATGCTCGGGCGAACGGCCGATCACGACGCGGTCCACCTTTAGCTCGATAATCTGTCCGGCCGTCTCGCCGTTGGCGCGCTTGAGGAATGCCATGCCCGTCGACTCCCTACTCAGACCCACATCGGCCAAACTGGATGACTCTCGACGATGATGCGATCCTATCCGTTCGAATGCGACTCGGCCTTCCTCGCCGGATTCGCCCGCTTCGAGTTCGCCGGCGCCGGGTCGACCACTTCGAGCCGATCGAGCCGCCAGGCGAGCGTTCGCAGTGCCTTGCGCAGGGGCTCTGCGAGGGTCTGATTCCCCGACTTCTGGGCGACCTGGAGGGCATCCGAACAGACCTCCAATCTCAGCGCCAGCAGGGTCGGATCGTCCATGACTCTCAAGCCGTCGGGTGTGAGTTTACCGAAACTCTCGGCGACTGCCTTGAGGTCGCCCGTCCGCATATCGATGGCCGTCTTGATGAAGGCGGCCAGGTCCTTGTCGCGTGCCTGCGCCTTCTCCCAGGCCGCGAGCTCGGAGGCGAGTATCTCGAGCGCGCCGACATCATCCAGGCGATACCAGACCCGGGCGAGCTGTGTGTACGCCTTCGAGACGAGCTCGCGGGAATGTTGATAGTAGCCGGGGACCGCGAGCCAGGCCGCCGCCCACTCGTCGATCGGGGCCCGGAGCAAGGCGTAACGCATTTGATCTTCAGCGCTGGCCTGTTTCGCGACCGCATTCCATCGCGGCTCGACCCAGAGGGCGGGAAGCTTCGCGGCCGGTTCCGTCGCGTTCGACTGGATGTCCGGGGCGCGGGCCGACCAGCCCGCCAGGGCGCCGGCGAACAGGCCGGTTGCGACGGCTGCCATCGCGACCAGGGCGCTGAAGCGGGCGGGTTGGGCGATCCGGGGTTCCGCGTCCGGGCTGGCCGAAGGCTTCGGGGCCGGGATCGTCGCGACGCGAGCCGGCCGCTCCGGGGCCGCGACCGGACGGGGTGAGACGGCGACGACCGGGCCTCGATCGGGCGCCCGTACGGCCAGGTCGTGGTTCGAAGTCGTCGGGGCCAGGTCCTCGGTGCGCACGGAGGGCACTTCGGCCGGCTCGGCCAGACCGGCAGAGCCGACCTGAAACACGTCCCGGAGTTTGGAAAGGTCGGCGAGCATCATCGCGGCCGACTGGTACCGATCGGCCGGATCCTTGGCCATCAGCTTCATCACCAACCGGTCGATTTCCAGCGGCAGATCCGGTCGATAGTTCAACAGGCTTCGCGGGATCTCCCGGACGTGTTTCAAGGCGAGGGCCACCGCGGTGTCGGCGCGGAATGGCGGCTCGCCCGCAATCATGAAGTAATAGGTGACACCCAGCGAGTAAAGGTCACTCCGATGATCGACGGGGTGTCCCTGGGCCTGCTCCGGACTCATGTAGAGTGGCGTGCCCATCGTCACACCCGACTGCGTCATGCTCATCGCCTCGACGGATTGGTCGCGGCACAGGCCGAAGTCCGCCACCTTCACCCGGCCGCGCTTGGTGATCAGGATGTTCTCGGGTTTGATGTCGCGGTGAACGAGCCCGGCCTCCCCGGCCGCGCCGATCGCCTGCGCCGTCTGCTTCATGATCGATAGGACCAGGGGGAGCTCCAACGCCCCTTTCTTCCGGAGGTATTCCCGCAGATTGGTCCCCTCGACGTACTCCATCGCGATGAAATGCACGTCTCCCACGTTCCCGATCGCGTAGACGTGCACGATGTTGGGGTGATTGAGCTTGGCGACGGCCAGTGCCTCGGACTTGAACCGCTCCACATACACGGGCTTGAGCAAGAAATCGGGGCGGAGGACTTTCAAGGCGACCGGCCGATTCAAGCTGGTTTGCGTCGCCATGTACACTTCGCCCATACCGCCGCGACCCAGGAGCTGCTCGACGTGGAAATCACCCAGTGTGAGACCGGTCAGATCTCCGAGTGACACGCGGTTGCCGTCGATGATCCAGGCAAGGGTGTCTTCTTCGTCGGAAGATCGCCGATCAACTTGATTCATGGTGTCGGTCCGCATGCGGCGGGAAGAAGACTTCGCAATTCGTCGTCGGGTCTGGCACGTCATAGTCTACGGAAATCGCAAATGGTCGTCCAAGGGCAAAGCGTCCGGTCGTCCCTTTGTTACGATCCGTCGAGCCACATGGATCACCCGATCGCCGATTTATGGAAATCGGCGACCGGCTGGTTCGCGGCTCACGGTGCATGGGCTCCGCCAAGTTGGGAACATGGGTAGGTCTGAAGGCCCTCGGCAACGGAGAAAATGCGAAATCACGCTCGAGACGAGATTGTCCTCTAGCCGATCGACGAGTATCCTGGAAAGATCCTCTGGAAAGCAGGGTTCGGCGATCCTCTGCCCGAGAACGTCCTTCTTCCAGCATGACAGCGCCGGAGGCCGGCGGTCCCCCCCGATCGCATGACAATTCCTCCCAGCTTTGCGGAGGCCGGTGATGCGCCAATCGCGTCAGTTATGGGCTCGAGTCTTGGTTCTGGGCCTTACCTGCGTCATGGTCCCCACCATGGCGACCCTCGGCCAGCAAAGGGATCCGGCCTTCGACCAGGTCGTCGGCAACCCGCGGGGGCTCCCTCAGCTCCCCCCTCAAGGCGCCTGGGGAGAGATCATCAATGTCACATCCCGCTGGATCGTGATCCAGAACCACACCGGCCAGCAATACCCGATCGCGATCAACGACATCGGTGAATTCCTGGTCCGATGGCCCAGCAGCGTGGACGCCCTGGGGAATCGCTCCATGGTCGAGGCCGTCGGACAAGAACTCGGAAACAACGTCCTCCAGACCGACCACGTTGATGTTTTCGAAGGCGCCGACCAGGCCCTCGTTGCACCGACCTATAACAGCCTCCTCCCGAACAATGCAATCGTGACCACCATCGACCCGGGATTTCAGCGACTGATGAGCCCCTGGGATTACGGCGGACAGATGCTCTTGCACGGCTGGGCCTATCCCGTGAGTCCGATGATGACGGGCATCCCTACTCGCATGCATGTCGTCGGCAATGCGGTGAACCGGTCACCGCTCCAGCTCGGCATCCTGGGCAATAACATCGCCACGGTGATTGCTCCGCCGGGGGGTCAATTCACCGTCACGCGGGTGACCCGAGGCGACGTCTCCCACATCAAGAAAGGCGATTACGCCTTCATGCTGCCGCAAGCCATCACGCCGCGGGGACTGCTCGTCTCTCAGTTCGTCCTCTACAAGACAGTTCCTTTCGAGCAGTTCCTTCGCGTGCGGTGATTGATCGCTGAAGGCGATACTCGACCACTTCGGCCCCAAGCGGCGGCGAGGGTGACGAGAGTTGTCGGGGCATCTCCGTGAGTTTCGCATTGCACTGGTTTGCACTCGGCTGCAACATTCCGTCGGGATTCCCTCCCTCCGTTCTGGTCTTCCATTCCACGTGGAATCCAGACCAAACGGGGCGAACCGAGCACGCATGAGTGATTGGTCTAGGCCGGGGGGAGTTTGCCGAGAAGTCGCGCCGGGCGCACCCGAATGATGTCGTAGTCCCGAGGGCCAACCTCGGTCGACCTCGCGCGCAGGTCGTCTATATATAGAATGGCGCTACTTTGCGATTTCATTAATGCACCTACAACGACGCGCGGCATCTTTTTGTCGCAACTCCTTTTCAGATCACGAGATAAAAATTCCGAAAATTTCTCACGTTTGCGCGCAGTCGCGACGGTTTCCGAGGCCTGAATCATGGTCGAGCACGGGGCAATGCTGACTTCGGAGGTCCCGAGTAACTGGCAACCCCTCCCGACGTTCACAACCCTGTCGAGACAAAGGCTGAGGTCGCGACATGAGGCGTTTTGGCTCGAGGGCGTCGAATTGTTGTCAACCGCTTCACGAGAGTTGCCACATGAGATTCTCCTCCCGTTGCATCGCTCTGGCCATGGGCCTTTTCGCGTGTTCGGGATTGGCCTCGATGTCCCTCGCCGGGGGCAACGTGCGGGTCTTGCTGACCCGGGTCGATGACGGCGACAAGAAACGCGCCAAGCTGGAGATCGGAGCCTCCTGGAAGTACGACATCCATCAAGACGATGGATTCGCGCTGTTGCGAGAGGAGAAGGTGCAATGGGTCGAGCGTGATCCGCGCCAGGCGATCGCGATCGCCGTCGATCGCCGCGAGACGTACCAGACCATGCTGGGTTACGGCGGTGCGATGACGGATGCTTCGGCGTTCGTCTTGATGAATCTCAAGTCGAGAAACCCCGGGTTGTACCGATATACGATGACCCGGCTCTTCTCGCCGGCCGAGGGGGCGGGGTTCAGCGTCCTTCGTCTGGCCATGGGTGCCTCGGACTATACCGCTGCCCGATCCTATTACACCTACTGCGACGAGGAATCGCCAACGCTGAGTTCGTTCCGCATCGACCGCGACAGGGCGTTCATCATCCCCGCTTTGAAGGATGCCCTCGCGCTGAACCCCGAGATCCGATTGATCGCCTCGCCGTGGAGTGCCCCGGCGTGGATGAAGACGAACCATGACCTCAAGGGGGTCAGCGCGGCGGACAGGGCGAAGGGCATCACCTGCAAGCTTCGCCCCGAATGCTTCGCGACTTATGCGGATTATTTCGTGAAGTTCATCGAGGCGTACCGGGCCTCGGGCCTGGAGATTTACGCGGTGACCTTGCAGAACGAGCCGCAGCACGACGGTGCCGGCTATCCGTGCATGCGTATGGATGAATTTGATCAAATCAAGCTCGTCCGTCTCCTCGGCCCGAAGCTGGCGGCGAAGGGCCTCAAGACCCGGATCCTGATCCACGACCACAATTGGGCTCTGGATCCGAACGACCGCAAGGTCGTCTGCGTCGACGCCAAGATGGATCCGATCCGGAGCGTGAGCACAATCCTCGCCGACCCCGAGGCCGGGAAGTACATCGCGGGGAGCGCGTGGCACTGCTACTCGGGCGGGACCGCCGAGATGGAGCGCGCCTATGAGACGATCCACGCGAAGTTCCCGGGGCGGCAGATCCTGACGACCGAAGTCTCGGGATGGGGTAGGAGCCGCGGCAGGTGGTGGGGCGACGTCGAGTGGGGGATGGCCCACAACTGGCTGGGGGCCGAGCTGCACTGGAGCGCGGCCTCGCTGGAATGGAACATCGCCCTCGACCACCGATTCGGGCCTACGCTCCGCGAGAATTCCGAGGCCCTTGGCCTGGTGACGATCAAGACCGACGGATATCGGGACGTCAAATTCGAGCGCGAGTTCTACCCGATGGCTCAGATGTCGCGCGCGGCGCGACCGGGCGCACGCCGCATCGGGACCGAGATCAAGGCCGATGATGCCGGTGGTCTCGATTTCATCGCCTTCGCACTGCCCGACGGTCGGACGTCGCTGGTGGCGTTCAACAAACGAGACAGAGAGGCCGCGATCCAGGTGGAAGATCGCGGCGCGTTCTTCGCATACCCTCTGGCAAGGCACAGCATTGCCACTTTCGTCTGGTGACGGTCGTCCGGATGTGGGGTGCAAGCTTCTCGAGATATCGGGAGACGAGGTCCGATGAGCGGCGACGCTCGCGATCAGGGGCCGCCATCAAGGGTCCTCCGCTTACAGCTAGGGCGGCGGCGGATCGGGATCGACGGGGAACCACGGGTGGGCGGCGGCATACACATACTTCGACTTTAGACCTGCATGCCACTCGGCCTCCCTGGACCATTGGTCGCACGTGGCAGTCATTAATCCACAGACTCGCCACTCCAGCGCAGGGTCCAGGTACGCATTCAGCTCCGCTAACTTGGCCGCGTGTGCTCGGCGAGCTTCCGGTCGTGGCGCCATCTCGAGACCGTCTGACCGCTCCAGCACAGGGCCGCGACCGCGGCCACCGCGACCATCCAACGCCGCGTCGTCATCCTGATCCGGGGTAGTCGCATGGGTGCGGCCTCAGGCGCTCGAACCGTCCGGTTCATCTATGATTCACCCGTTACAAGTCCCGGCATCCTCCCTCGCTCACCCGTCGGCGCCTTGCACGGCGGGGTCAATGCGATTTGACGGACGGCCCAACCAGAATGAAGAATAAAGATCCAAACCCGACAGACACCCCCGCAACTAACCAGATCGACCAGATCGGCAAGCCGCTTCGCGAGGCGATCAACACGCCCCCGCCCTGGAACGCCGAGCAGATGACTAAACCGTCAAGCGCCGCCCCAAGCCTCCTGGGGGAACGAGCGACTCCGGGGATGGCACCGATCAGCGGGAGGATGAACGCCATCAGCATCGCGACGGAGAAATAAGTAAAGACCGCGCAGACGACTCCTGTCGCTGCTACGGTCAGCATTAGTCCCCGCGTTGTCGTCCAGGGCCATTGCATCGCAGAGCACTTCGAGTGCGCAGCCGCCAAGCGTCATTACGACTGAGCGTTGCAAAGAAAACTCAACTTTGCGAGTGGTCGGTAGCCTGTCCTGGGGGCATCGCCCTTCGGGCTCGACCCCAGCCACCCGAGTTCGGCGGCCAAGTCGCAGGGATGGCTGGGGTCAAGCCGGCTGTGCCGGCGCTGCCCCCCAGGACAGACGCCTATCCAGGAGCGATGCATCGAGTTGAGTCTTCTCTGCAACGCTTAGTCCTCCAGGCATTATACCGCAGATTTGACGTAAGCCCTCGCTCGACGTCTCAGATTCCGCTGATGCGACCGAGATATTCACCCTTCACACATGCGACATCTGTAAGACCACTCCTCGCGCGGTTGTCAAATGTCGAGTTGTCGCCCAACGGCCGTTCTTGAGAATCGCTGAATCATCGCCGTGCTCCTCTCGGGAGATGATCGAGCCATATCGAAGAAAGGTCAATGATCCGCCAGAACGCGGATCGGGAGACGGAGCTCCCTCCTACAAATCCGGTAGGAGCCGGCTCTGTCCGGCGACTCTTCTCGCCGTGTCTCGGATCGTTGAGAAAGATTACTGATCTCTCCGCAACGACGAATCGGACCATTAACCCGGCTTGCGAGCCGCCTTGGCGGGCGGCTCGGCCCTGGCCGCGTCGTCCTTGATCATCGGATCGTTGCTGAGCATCGGGTCGTCCTTCGTCTGGTCGTCGTCGTATCCCCGATAGAGCGGCAGGTATCGGTAGTAGACTTCCAGCGTCAGCAAGGAGAGCGAGGTCACGAAGAGGCGGCCCGCGCGAAGCCCCCAGATGTCGGGTGCGGGCAGGAGGGGGTCCCAGCTCCCCTGGGCGCAGCCGTCCTCCTTGACCTGCATGCCGATCAGCCCCTCGCGGACCTTGAGGTTCCAGCGCTCCCAGTCCTCGTTCTTCATGTTGTGAAGGAGCTGGGTGGCATAATACCAGTAATAAATATTGCGAGTATTGTTGGTATCGAGGTCGGCCGCGATCGCCGCGGCACCTTTGACAAGTGGCGGATAGTTCCGCGGCCAGCCCAGCAACTGACGGCTGAGAAGGGCCTCGGCCGTCATGACCAGGGAGAGCCGATCCCGGCCGGGTTGATACGTATAGCCGATCCGATGCTGGTCGACGGCCGCCAGGTCGAGGTAGCGCGAGCACGCCTTGAGAACGTGCTTCGGTACCGTGATCCGGGCCATGTGACCGCTACGCAGGGCGTACATCTGCCAGCCGAAGACCGAGGTATCGCCTTCCTGGCCCGGCGAATATCGCCATCCGCCGGTATTGGGATTCTGCGAGTCGATGATAAACTTCAGGGCCATCTGCGCCGGCTTCTTGAGCCGAGGGTCCTGCGAGAGCCCGTAGGCGTCGCAGAGGGCCATCGCGCCGATCCCATGGCTGTACATGAAGGCCATGCCGGGGGGACCGATGAAGAGGTTCCCGTCGGGTTGCTGGTGCTCGATGAGCCAGAAGATCCCGCGTCGGACATTGTCTTGATACTTGCTCTTGACCGTATGGCTATAGCCGGCACCCAGCATGGGGAGCAAGGCCAGCCCCGTGGCGGCCGTGTCCGATTCTATCGACTGAGTGTGGGTGCATCCGCCTCCCTGGCATTGCTCGTAGTAGTTGAGGCTCCAGGAGCCATCGGGGCGCTGGTGCCGGGCGAGCCAGGCGATGCCGTCCTCGACCGACTTCTCGGAGAGAGCCGTCCCCCCTTCGCGCAGGACCAGTTTGGCGCGGGTCAACCCCTGCCGGCCCGAGAACGGGGCCGTGACGGTCGACGCGAGCTGCGGGAGCCGCACCGTCGCGATCGAGGCGGCCTTGAGGTTCGAGAGAGGGGTCGGACCGGCCAGGGCCGGTGCATAATGGTTGAGCGACATGATCTCCGGCTGACCCACCAGCTTCAGATCGGGATCGGCCGGCCCAAGCCCGATCGAAGGCGGGTCGGGGCTGTCGGTCAGGGTGAACGGGTCTCCCGCTCGATTCGCCGTGACCAAGGAGGTCACCTCGCCGAGTTGCGTGTCCACCATCGCCGCCTCGATCGGCGTCTGGCGCAACTCGTTGCGTCCGAACTGGATGATCAGCGCGAGGATCAGCAGGAAGAAGGCGTGGAGGAGGACGCTGAGCCCCCAGGATGGGACCGTACGCAGGGTTTCGGTGTCGCACTCGCCGACGCGAATCTGGGCCCATCGGCTGCGGATTCTTTCGCCCAGGGGTATCACCGGCGAGCCCGTAGCCATCGGCAGGCCCTCATTTCAGCGACGATCGAGACGGGGAATCGGCATCAAAAACGATTGTCCCCCTATTATAGGACAGCGGTCCGCTCCACTTCCAGCGCGCGCCCGCAGTTGCCGAATTATTCCGGCGGCAATCATGACTTCGATTCCTGGATCAGCTCCGGATCCACCCAGTCCAATCGTTTCAAGCTTTCCATGACCTGCGCGGCGTCCGCGACCACGACGATCACCAGGGCGTCCGGATGGAGCAACCTCCTGGCCGAGTCGATCAGCGAGTCCCGGTCGATTTGCATGAGACGGTCGGAGAAGCTCGTTTCATGATCGGCGGGCAATCCGTGAATCAGCAAGCTTGCATACCGGCTCACCAGCGATGAGGGGGTCTCGAAGTGGCGGGGCTGTCCCTCGACGAGTGCACGACGTGCGTCGTCCAGTTCGTCCTGGGTTGGCGGCCGGCCCGTCACGAATGCCGAGACCTCGTGCCGGATGTCCTCGAGCGCCTCGGCGACCCGATCGCTCTGGACGGAGGTCCCGATGGAGAAAGGCCCGGCGCCGCGACGGCATTCGAAGTTGCTGCGGACGCCGTAGGTGAAACCGCGTTCCTCGCGCAGTTTCGCGTTGAGCCGGGACGTGAACTGACCCCCGAGGACCTGGTTGAAGAGCAGCATGTGGTCGAAGGACGGATCCCGACGATCGATGCCGCGATGGCCGGCCCGGACGACCGCCTGGGGGGCGCCGGGGCGGTCGAGCACCAGCACGCGAGGGCGCAGCGACAGTTCGGCGGCCGGGATGTTCGGGAGTTCCAGGTCCGGCCCTCGCCATGAGGAGAGCCGACGGTCCAGCTCGTCGGCCAGTTCTTCCGGGACCACATCGCCGGCGACGACGATCGCGGCCTGACCGGGCACCAGGTACTTCGCGTGGAAGGACTTCAGGTCCGCGACCGTGATCGAGCGGACGCTCTCCTCGGTCCCGGTCAGGGGGAACCGGTAGAGATGCTGGGGCCCGTACAGGGCCTGGAGCAAGGCCCGGTAGGCACGCGACTCGGCGCTGTCCTTCTCCGCCTGGAGGGCCGCGAGGGTCTGCCCGTGCAGCCGTTCCCATTCCACGTCGGGGAATGTGGGATTGATCAGGATATCGCCGGCCAGGTCGAGCGTGGCACCCAGGTCGTCCGCCAGGCACTTGAACCCAACATAACTGCCGTCCCAGCCGCAACTCGCGGAGATCGAGACGCCCATGGACTCGGCCTCGGTGGCGATCTGGGCGGCGGTCCGCGTCATGGTCCCCTCATCCATCATGTCGACGGTGAGCTGGGTGAGGCCGGGAAGGTCGATTGGCTGGAGGCTGGCCCCCCCCGCGATGACGATCGATCCGGCGACCGTGGGGAGGTCCTTCCGGGGGAACACCCAGAGCGGGAGCTCGCACTGGAGCCGGAGGATTCGTGGTATGGGTGCCTGGTAGCCTACCGGCTCGGAGCCTGGCGGCGCGATCTTGCGATCGAGCGTCGCGCCGCGACCCGTTTCCTTCCGGCCGACCACCGACAGTGCGATGCGGGGCCTGCCGGCCAGATACCGGCGGGCCACCTGCCGGATGTCGTCGGCCGTGACCGCCTGGAATCGCCGGACATCGCTGCCGATCAGCCCGGGATCGCCGCGGAAGACGTTGTAGGAGTTGAGGCGATCGGCGACCCCTCCGAACCCGCCCATGTGCTCCAGTGCGAAGTAAAACCCGGCGATCCGGAGCTTCTGGACCCGGCGCAGCTCCTCCGCGTTGACCTCCGAGGTCTCGACCGCGGCCAGCTCAGAATCGAAGAGTTCGCGAGCCTTCTGAATCGACTGCGAAGGCCGTAAGGTCACGATCACGCCGAAGGATCCGCCCAGCTCCCGGCCCGATTGATAGACGTTCACCTCCTGGGCGATCTGTTCCTCGATGACCAGCTTCCGATACAACCGGCTGGCCCTCCCCCGCGCCAGCACGTCGCTCAGCAGGACCAAGGGTGCGTCGTCGTCGTGGAAATGCGGGACGGTCGGCCAGACCATATACAGCCGGTCGAGTTCGACGCGATCGTGTACGACGATCACCCGATCCTCCGGCAACGCGACGTCCGGCACCCAGGGCCGCATCGCCGGCGTACCCCCCGCGATCGGGCCGAAGTAACGCTCGGCCAACTCGATTGCCCGGGATTCGTCAAGATCTCCGACGACCGACAGGCTGGCGTTGCCCGGCACGTAATATCGTCGGAAGAACGCCGATACATCATCCATGGTCGCGCGCTCGATATCCTCCATGACGCCGATCGTCAGCCAGCTATACGGGTGTTGCGGAGGATAGAGGGCCTCCGCCAGGAGGGACCAGACCATGCCGTACGGGCGGTTCGCATAATTCTGGCGGTACTCGTTCTTGACGACATCCTTCTGGACTCTGAGCTTCTCCTCGTTGAGGGCGCCCAGCAGATGGGCCATGCGGTCCGATTCCATGGCCATCGCGAGCTCGGTGTGTGCGGTGGGCAGGTCGACGAAGTAATTCGTCCGGTCGGACGAGGTCGAACCATTGATATTGGCTCCGACTCGCTGTAGATGTTTAAAAAAATCACCCGGATAATGTTCGGACCCCTCGAACATCAAATGTTCGAAGAGATGAGTGAAGCCGCGCTGGCTGCGTTCTTCATTCTTGGAACCCACGTGATACCAGAGATTTATAGCCACAACCGGGAGTTGTGCCTGGCGGCGCACGATCACATCGAGGCCGTTTTTCAGGGTCGTCTTGGTGAAGCGAAAGTCGTCCAGAGGGTTCGAGTCGATCATGGGAGAGGAATGGAATGGAATAAAAGTTTGTGATCGTGTCCTGGTCACATCGGCCTTGGCGTTTCAGTATTATGAGTTATCCGAGGGATTCGCGAGAGCAGTTCGGATTTTTCGTCCCCCGGTGCGAAACCGCATCTCCGTTTCTCGGGCAATTCCGACCTGAAGGATCCGAGCCGATTCGGTCTCGGCGGTTGCGAAACCGCGGGCGTTGGGGGAGGACCGAAGCGGAACAATCCGGGTGGATGCTCTTGTTTGCGATCGACTCGCGATACAATCTAGTAGGACATCCGCGACGATCGACGATCCTGGGAGTGAGCGACGGCCCGCAAAGACCGAGGGCGGGACAGTCGAGGAGAAGGCTCTTGAGGCGAGTGGAAGGCGGGTCCGATCACGGAATTTTCTAGTAACGCCGGCGCGGCGGTGCGGGTGGACCTGACGTCATCGCGCCGCCGTTGACGCATGAGAGCAGGGTCGGATCGTGAACTGGGACGACGTCATCATCGACGCAGCCGCGACCGATACGGGCATGCGTCGCTCGAATAATCAGGACAGCTACACGATCGTTCGTGCGCCTCACGCCGAGGCATGGCGGCAGCGTGGGCACGTTTTCCTGGTCGCCGACGGGATGGGTGCCCACGCGGTCGGGGAGCTGGCCAGCAAGATGGCCTGCGACCTGATCCCGCACAACTACATGAAGGCGCGGTCGGGCACGACCTCCGAGGCGATCGTCAAGACGTTCCGGGACGTCAGTGCCCTGATCCATAGCCGGGCCTCGGCCAATCGCGACTTCCAGGGAATGGGCACGACCTGCTCGGCCCTCCTCTTGCTCCCGGAAGGTGCCCTCATCGCTCACGTGGGCGATTCCCGGGTCTATCGCGTGCGCGGCGAGCGGATCGATCAGCTTTCCTTCGACCATAGCCTGGTCTGGGAACTGGTCCGGCGCAACCACTTGACCTCCGAGCAGGCCAGGGTGTCGGTCCCCAAGAATGTGATCACGCGGAGTCTCGGCCCGGAAGTCGAGATCGAGGTCGATGTCGAAGGGCCGCTGGCCGTCGAGCTCGGCGATGTCTTCCTGCTCTGCTCCGACGGCCTCTCCGGACCTGTGGAAGATAACGAGCTGGGGGTCTTCGCGGGCAACTTCCATCCCCGCGATGCCTGCCGGTATCTCGTCAATCTGGCCAACCTGCGCGGCGGGCTGGACAACATCACGGTCGTGATCGTCCGGATCGGGGCCTGGATCGATCCGGATTCGACCGAGGTCCATCATCAGCCCGATCCGAAGGCCATGATCGACGGCAGCAACCGCGAGGGATGGCGGAAGCGGCTCACGGGGCTAATCAAGGGCCGCAAGTCGACGGGTCCGACTGTGGTCGAGGACCATCCCTATCGCACCTACAGTTGCACGATCGATGAGGATCTGATCGCTCGACTTCACGACCTGACCCGGACCATACAGGAACGGGCGATCGAGCAGGCATGGTCGATCGATTGGACCCAACTGGCCAACCTCAGGCGGCAAGAGGCGGAGGCCCGCGCCGCGAAGAACTCCTGGATGGCACTTCGCAAGGTCGGCGAGATCATCTCACTCCTCGGCCTGGGGATGAGGTTCCACCGCAAGAGCGGGAGCGCTCAAGACGTCCACTGAGAGGCTGTGAAGGAATCGATTCCAGATCACATATTCCAGATTCCAAATGTCTATTATGCCCCCCATGCCAAGGGTTTATGACTTCTGGAATTGGGAATCCGGCATCTGCAATCCGATTCTTTCACAAGCTGTGAGCCGAGTCGGCACTTCGCGAGACGGAAATGTGCACCGGGATAGCCGGGTCGGGAATCCTCCTGGCCGCTTCGAGTATGAGGACCGATCAATGTCGACCACGTCAACTCCAGCCGTTCATACCGCGACCCTCTGCGCCCGCAGCCCAGCGCCGGCCGAGTCGACCAGCCGACCGCTGATACCCTCCCTCGATCTGAGCGTCGTCTACTGCCTTGATGATCTCGATCATGTCGATGCCCTGTACGAAGGGGACTCGAGCGGGTTCATCTACGCGCGCGACGGCCACCCCAATGCGGCCCAGCTCGCCGGGAAACTCGCGAAGCTCGAAGCGGCCGAGGCGGGTCTGATCTGCGCCTCGGGCATGGGGGCGATCGCGGCGACCTTCCTCTCGTTGCTCGGTCAGGGCGACCATGCGCTGGTCTCCGATGGCATCTACGGACGGACCATCGCCCTGGTCAAGCATCAGCTCTCGCGATGGGGGATCGGGCACAGCATCTTCGACCCGACCGATCCCGCCTCCGCGAAGGCTCTGCTGACGTCGAACACGCGGCTGATCTTCGTCGAAACGATCACAAATCCCTTGCTCCGCGTCGCCGACCTCGCTGGCCTGGCCTCGGTCGGCCGGGAGGCCGGTATTCCGCTGGTCGTTGATAACACCTTCGCACCGGCGATCTGCCGTCCGATGGAGCACGGCGCGAGCCTCGTGGTGCACTCGGTCACCAAGATGATCGGGGGCCATAGCGACCTGACGCTCGGGGCCATCGTGGGCGACCGAAGACCAGTCGATGAGGCGAGGACGGTCGCCTCGACGCTCGGCCAGACCGGCAACCCGTTCGAGAGCTGGTTGGCGCTCCGCGGCCTCGCGACCCTGAGCCTGCGCATGGAGCGGTCTTGCGCGACCGCGCTCGAGCTGGCGAATCGTTTCGAATTGCATCCGCAGGTCGCACGGGTGTACTACCCGATGCTCGCTTCGCACCCCGATTTCGACCGGGCTCCCGCGCTACTCGGGGCCGTCGGCGGCACGATCGTCACGATCGACCTGCAAGCGCGGGCGCGGGCGGAGGCGTTCATCCGGGCGCTGGCCGGCTCGATCCCGTTCGCGCCGAGCCTCGGCGATGTGCAGACGACCCTCAGCCATCCGGCGACCACGAGCCATCGCGGCCAGGATGACGCGATGCTGAGTCGTCAGGGCCTGTCCGCGGGCACGGTGCGCGTCTCGGTAGGGCTTGAAGAGCCCGAGGAGCTCTGGCGAGAGTTCCTCGGGGCGCTCGAGATCCTCGATCGGACGTGAGCCGTCATGGCCTGCTTCGCGAGCCGGCTCCCCCGCGCGGCACCAACTGATGGATCCGGCCGTCGAACGCCAGGATGTAGAGCTCGCCCTCGGCATCCTCGCCAAAGGAGGCGATGTTGAGCTTGGAGGCGCGGGTCACGTCGATCAACTCGCCGTTCGCGACCACCTTCCCGCGTTCGTAACGCAGGCCCCAGATCCGCCCGGTCTCGAAGTCGCCGTAGACATAGACTCCGACCAGATCGGGGATCTTCTTGCCGCGATAGACGTAACCGCCGGTGATGCTCAGGCCGCTATCGGGCCGTTCCTTCGACGGGTTGTGCGGATATTCCGCGATCGGCTGCTGGATCGGGGCCGCACGATCGGGCCGCTGGCGCCTCTCGGGCTGGAACGGATGGAACCCTTCCCGGATGCTCCAGCCGTAGTTGCCGCCATTCTCGATCAGGTGGACCATCTCCCAGAGGTTCTGCCCGACATCGCCGGCCCAGAGCTCGCCGGTCTGACGGTCGAAGCTAAACTTCCAGACGTTTCGCAGCCCGATGCAATACAC
>JBKQHM010000019.1:0-14658 GCA_052148775.1 Isosphaeraceae bacterium
CAATGACTTCCTTCGTGAGAACTTCCATCATCCCCTCCCTGCCAAGGGTGCTCCAATCCGCGTCACAGGGAAGCAATCAGAACAGAAAACACGAATTCCTCCGAGAGTAATTTGCGGGAATTGCCCCAGGTCAGGTCCTCCGAGTCCAGTCTCTCCGAGTCTGACTTGATCGCGGGTCGGAATCGTTGTCGATCGAACGCGACGATCAGCAGAATCATCCGGATCGAACTTGGGCGGGCCCGCGCAACCATTCTTCGCAACACGAACAGTCCTTGAGTCCGCCGTCCGAACGATCTGAGTGGCCCTCAAGGTCCTGGCGGTTGGGCGATTGGGGTATCTGGCCCAACTCCGAGATCATCAGGCAAAGGGTCGCGCGTATGGATTTCAAGGGTCGGGTCGAGGGGTAGCTCCCCAGTCTCGGCCCCGAAGACGCAGAGGCCGCCGGCTTTCGGTGCGTCATTAGGCACGGCCAACCTGATGAGAAGCGGTTTGCCGGCGGCGAGTTGTGCCCTGTCGCGGTCGTCGAGTGTGACCAGCCCGTCGACGAGCTCTCCGTGGCTCCCATGTTCGACCCGGGCCAGATGCGAGAGCACGCCTCGGGCGTCGGCCGGGTCATCCGGGAGTGCCAGCCGCTCGATCGATCGCCCATTGAACGACACGGACAGCGTCGAGGTCCACGGTCGTGCCGCATCAGTCTGGGGGTAATCCTGACGATTCACCCGTTCGGGCCAGTCGACTCGCTGCCGCTTGGCCTTGGAGGACGCCACGAACAGATAGTAGATGGTCTCCGGATGCGCCTTCACGACAGCGGGAGGAATGCGCAACTCGTATTCGAAGTATCCCTTGCCGAAGCCGTAGACCTTGCCGGCCGGCGACTTGGCGGACTCGGACCATTGCTGACTCGCGAACTCCTTGGGCGCGAACCGGATCAAAACATCCTTCATCCCTCGTCGTTCGATTCGCGCCGGGGGCCGGTCGGACTTGACCACCAGGTTGACGAAATTCGCGGCGAACCGCTGATTGTTGGGGTCGCGGAGCGTCAAGATCAACGCCCCTACAAACGGATACTTCGGCAGAGTGAACCGGAGCGGCTCGAGTTCGGCCACGTCGTAATCGCGCCAGGTGATGGGTATGCTCGTCGGCTGGACGATCATACGGATATCGGCGCGGCTGTCGTAGCCGGTGACCCACCACCTCAGCTTCGGCTGGAACGCCCTGTCCGAGTAGTGGCTGACGAAGACCGGGACCGTGATCGTCTCCCCGGGCTTGCCCACAATCGCCGGCGGGGCATCGTAGCCGACGAAGTCCGCCCCCAGCAACTCGTTGGGCCTCATGTCGGGCACCCAGGAGTCGTAGCCGAACAGCTTGGGCGTCCTGTCATAATTGACCAGTCCGTTATGCTCCCATTCGATGTCGGCCAGCTCGGTGTAGACAAAACCCTGGATCTTGCGTTGTCGACGCAGGAGCGTGGTCAGGTCGCGGAGTCCCCAGGAAATATCCCGGTCGCCGCCGCCGGCCGAGACGGCGCCATACTCCGAATTGATCAAGGGGAAGTTTGACTGGGCCAGGCCGGGGCAATAGTTGAATCCGCTACCCGGCCGGGTCGCGTCGACGACGTGCTGGATGTGCTCCTTGGCCCTCTCGTGGTCGTCGATGTAAAAGTGCCAGCTATTGATGTCCGTGTTGACGATGTGGTCGTAGTTGCAAGGAGAATTGTCCTCGACGAGCCGGGTCGGGTCGAGCCCCCGGATCGCCTGGACCATGTCTCCGACCCACTTCTGCGTGTCGCGGTCCTTCTTGTAGTCCTCCGCCTTGCCGAGCCCCCACGTCTCATTGAAGGCGACCCACGCGATGATCGCGGGGTGATTGCGGTCCCGCGCGACGGCCTCGCGCATCGTCTTCTCCCAGGCGGCGCGAGCCCTGGCGTTTTGCTCCCAGGTGTTCGGCATGTCCTCCAGGATCAAGACGCCGAGGTGGTCCGCCCAGTAGAGTCGACGAGGTTCGTCGGGCTTGATGTGAATCCGCAGGCCGTTGAGCCCCATCTCCTTGGCGATCTCCATGTCCCGCCTCAGGAAGGCGTCGTCCGGCGCGGTGTAGATCCCCTTCGGATTGAAGGACTGATCGAGGGCCGTCCGGAGGTAGAGCGGTTTCCCATTCAGGAGGATCCGCTCGAAGGACTCGTCGCCGTACTTCCCACGCCCGATCGTGCGCAGGCCGAAATACGTCTGGATCGAGTCGATGCGCTTTTTCTGATCGTCGAGGAGTTCGAGCGTCACGGCGTAGATATTCGGTGATTCCGGAGTCCAGAGCCTGGCGTCCGGCACGTCGACCGTGAACTCGAACGGGGCCGTTTCCTGCTCGACCCGGACGGCCTTCGTGCCGCGGTATCGCTCCCCCCCCTCGGAGTGCTTCACCTCGGCGCGGACCTGGAAATCGCGACCATTAGGGAGATTCGCCGCCTCGACATGGAAGGTGACTCGGGCCGGACCAATTGATGTTGTTATGCGAAAATCATCGATGTAATTTTTGGGCCTCGCTTCGAGCCAGACCGTCTGCCAGATCCCGGAGCTAGGTGTGTACCAGTAGACCTGCTTGCCGGTCGGCAGGCCCGGATCGGTCGGGTCGAACGCGCGGACAACCAATGTGTTCTCCCCATCGCGACGGACGGCATCGGTAATATCGAGCGCGAAGGGTGTATAGCCGCCCTCGTGCTCGCCGACCTTCTTTCCGCCGACCCACACGTCGGCTCGCCAGTCGACGGCCTCGAAACGCAGCCAGACACGATGATCGGCCGGGAACTCCTTGGGCACGGCGAACCGGCGTCGATACCAGCCGACCTTCGGCGCACCCTTGACCTGGTGAATCCCGGAGAGTTCGCTCTCCCAGGGGAACGGGACCACGATCTTGCGATCGAACCCGGCGGCATCGGGCTTCTCCCATCCGTCCCTGAGGCCCTGATCCTGGGCGTCGAACCGGAAGTCCCAACGACCATTGAGATTCATCCAGTTGGCCCGAATCGCCTCCGGACGCGGATGTTCGGGCTTCGGGATGACATCCTCCGAGGCGTCTGCGATCGGGCCCGATACCAGGATGAGCAATCCCAGGCAGATCAAGGTCGAACGGATCATGAGGCGCGACTCCAAGGAGGTGTGCCGGCAAACCGATCGGCACGAGTGGGCATCGAATCATGGCGGGACGAGTCGACTCTGCCGTCCGAGACTACTTCATCGAGAGGCGTGAGGGGAGACCTCACCCCCCCTGATCGCGGTAATCCGTCGGGGACCACTCAAACGGACTTCAGACCGAACACCTTCGCATAGACATCGAGCTTCTGGGCCACGGACAGGCGCGGAGAATCCTCCGCGTTGTGGTGGACGACGACCAGGGTCATGTCATCGTCGGCGGACCGATGTCCGCGATGGGAAGCAACGGCTTCCAGCAGCGCGCTACCGAACGCGGCGGGGCTGGCATCGGTGAGGTCGACCTGGCGCGCCGTTTCCAGGAGGCCCGATTCACCCAGGAGGCGCCCATCCCCATCCGCCGCCTCGATGAGAGCGTCTGTGTAGAACACGACGAGATCACCCCGGCCCAGGTCGACATCGAATGTTTGATAACGAGTCTCCTCGTCGAGGCCAAGTGGCAAGTTGCCGGAATGCGCGTCGGTATCGCTCGGTGAGAGGAGCGACCATTCGCCCTCGGTCGCTCGACGGTACAAGGGACGCGGATGCCCGGCGTTGCAGACGGAGAGCCGATTCGTGGTGGCGAGATAAGTCGCGACCAGGGCCGTGGCGAACCGGCGCATCTCCGCCATCTCCGCGAACTGACGGTTGAGCTGCTGGACCAGTCGTCTCTGACTCTTCTGATTGATGTTCCGGCGAACGATCGCCCTCAGGGCGAGCGAGAACTCGGCGACCGAGGCGCCATGCCCCGAGACGTCGGCGACCACGATCCGGGTGATCAAGCCGCCGCCACAGAGTGTGACGTAGTAGACATCACCCCCCTGCTCGTCGCCCTGGAACGGTCGACTGAACACCCAGGCGTCGAGCCCAGGCGTGGTCACGGTCCGCTCCACCGGCTCAATCCCGCCCCAGATCTCCATGCATTGGAGCGTATGACGATCCGATTCAGCCCGGCTCGGGCTCGACATTGTGCTCGATCCTCGCAATGGGTGACGGAAAAGAACGCGTCAGCGAATCGGCCGCCCGGTTCCCTGCACGAGCCGCACGGGGCCGCGAGCGGGCAATCCACGCCTGGGCCAGGCTTCCGATACCCCCCAGGGCCAGGCGACTTCGATGCGTCCGACCACCGTGGCCTGGCCGAGCCCAAAGCACACCCTCGATTCGGAAGCGGCGAGATAGCTGCCGCCCGCCACCAGCTCGCCGGCCTGGATTCGCCCGCCGGCCATGATCCGGACCCGGGCCCCGAACGCCGGCCGGCCATTGCGGTCGATCAGCTCGAGATTGAGAAAATGACCTCCTGGGGAGATGTTTTGCAAGACCGCGGCGGGGGCATCGATAGCCGCCGCGGCCACATCGGGTCGGCCGTCTCCGTCCAGGTCGCCGACGGCCAGCCCGCGGCCCAGGATCGGCCGGCCGAACCAGTCGCCGGCCGTGGATGAGACATCCTCGAGCGGCAGCCCAGCGTTCCGGAGCAACAGGGGACGCATCGCGAATGAGTTACCGAGTCGGCCTCGATCGAGGACATGCCCGTTCGTCTGGAGCAAATCCACACGTCCGTCTCCGTCGAAATCGACCATCGCGATTCCGAAACCCAGCACATGGCGCGTGGCGGCGTTCAATCCGAGCCAGCTCGACGCGTCCCGATAGACGCCGCGCGGCTGCCCCTGGGCCCGGAACGCGATCGTGGAACGGTCGATGAAGTTGGTCACGGCCAGGTCGCAGAGCCCGTCGCCGTCCAGGTCGCCTAGGGCAACCCCCATCCCCGAGATGAGCTCGCCGCGACCGTCGCGGGCGACGCCCGCTTCCTCGCCAACCTCCTCGAATTGCAGGTTCCCCCGGTTGGCGAAGAGCCAGCACGGCGACGAGTCATTCGCGACGTAGATATCCGGCCGGTTATCACCGGTCAATTCGGCGATGAGCACACCTAGTCCTCGACCTTCCGGAAGCTCGATCCCGGCCGACCGGGATACGTCGGTAAAGGTCCCGTTGCCATTGTTGCGGTAGAGCCGGTCGACCTGCGCCGGGAAATCCTCGGGGCCGCAATAGTCGCGACCGCCATCGGGAGCCGCACAAAAGGGAGGCGAACCGGCATCGAATTCGAGATAGTTGGCCACGTAGAGATCCTGGTCGCCATCCCCGTCCAGGTCGGCGAACGCCGCGGCGGTGCTCCAGCTCGCCGAAATGAGGCCGGCGCCAGCGGTCACGTCCTCGAATCGACCGCCCCCGAGGTTGCGATAAAGACGCTGATCCCGCCACCCCGTGACGAACAGATCGAGGCGGCCATCAGCGTCGTAATCGCCGACCGCGGCCCCCATGGCATAACTCGGTCCCGGCGCACCGGCCCGATGCGTTATGTCTTCGAACTCCCAGGTACCCTTGTTGCGGTAGAGACGGCACGGTGGATCCGGTTTGACGGGCGCAGCGCCGATCGGACCGCCGTTGCAGAAGTAGATGTCGAGCCGGCCATCGCCATCGGCGTCGAAGATCGCCACGCCACCTCCCATGATCTCGGGGAGGTCATGCTTGCCCCGCGAGCCGTTCTCGAACTGGAACGAAACCCCGGCCTTCGCAGCGACATCGCGGAAGACGATCGGGCGCGGTATTTTCGTATCGGAAGCGGGATCGTCGTCGGTCGCCGACGATGCCCCCCATCCGCCCGACGCCGTCATCAAGGCGGTCGCCAGACTCACGGCCAGTGCCATTCCACCGAGCTCGAGTGCAAGAATCCGCATCTTTACCGATCTGATACAATTAAGAGTGACAAACAGACGACTGGTCCAGAGGTTGATTGTAACACCAATCAGATTCCCCCCCAGATGCCAAACCCCCTGAAATCCCACCCCGAAAGGTCGATGCAGCCATGCTAGAGCCTACACACGGGTTCGACCCTCAACCTCAACATCCTCAGCCCATCTTGCGCCTCTTTGGCCCTCTGGTAATGGGCCTCGGTATTGTGATGGCCGTGGTCGGGATCCTGAATTTCTTCTCCTCGCTCAGGTCGTTAGAACCCCCGACCTACTTATGGTGTACCATGGTGGGATTGCCACTACTCGGGATTGGGGCGAGTCTCGCCAAGTTTGGCCGAGACGAAACAATTCTTCGCGATCTCGCGGAGGTGGTCTCACCCGAAGCGCGGGCCTCCCTCGTTATGAAAAGCAACGCCGCGAGCCCCGATGTCGATTCCGTGCAACACGGACATTCGACAGTGATGAACGGAGACGGCTTGGCCGATTCGCAGACCAATCTCTGCGGTCGATGTCTTTCCGCCAATCCCGTGGCCGCCAAGTTTTGCAATCAATGCGGAACATCCCTCCGAAGCCAGACGTGCTCGGGTTGCGGGGCGAGCATCACCCCAACCGCACGCTTCTGCATGGGTTGTGGAAAACTCGTCGGATAGTGCCGACGAGCCCCCCTCTACCGGCAATCACTCCCGGTTGCCTGGCTTGCGTCCGGGATCGACGAATCGGTGTCGCTCAAAGAGCGCATGCCGTTGGTCCTCCGGTCGGTGCGCAAACCAACCTTCACCCTCCCCGTGGTCGATGCCCGAGGCGATCAGCTCCCTCCTCAACCAGGCACGACCCGGAAACCGCACGTCGAGACAGGGCCTGACGGCACCGGTGCCTCCGAGGACGTCCTTCCCTCGCATGACTAACCGTGTCGTCTGCGATCCTCCCGACTTGCGCTCGGGAAGCCGGGATTCAACGGAGGAATGCATCCGGTTCTGGATATACCGCATACGCCTCAGGAATTTCCTGATAGCCGCCTGCTCTTTCGCGAAGGGGGTTTATGGAAGGTCGCGAAGGTCAGCGATAGGCAATGTCTCATTTCCCATCCCGGGAGCTTTCGGCTCGGAGCGACGTACAACTGTCTTTCGGGCTGCGGGAGATGGAGCGGAATCCGCCGGTCGATCGAGCTGGACAAGACATCAATTCTCTGTATAATTTATAAAATATATAATCATTTAATAATTTTTAAATTGATAGTCCCATGGCGTGACTCGTGGACAGGAGAGCTCTCATGTATGCTTCACCAGAAGTGGTAAAAGAGTCCATTAACAAAAATGCAATTAAAATTATTAATTAATATTAATATATACATTTATATTATTTCATTACTGGAAATTCGAAGTCTCCGATCCGATATTTTCAAGGCCGCGACCAAGACCTCGGCGATCGGTTACGCGTGAGCACCGGGAGGCGACGAGATCCCCCCCAAAGTTAGCGGGATCGGCCCGTTCGGCGGCGAGATAGGCCCGGCTCGAACGCATCGGCCGGAGGGGAGGAACTCAGGGCGGCACGAGTCCGGGGCCGGAGGAAAGCGAGTTCGGCGCCTGGTCCCGGTATGTCCCCGTGCCCGATCCCGTATGGGGCACGAGTGCCAGTCGAGATGCGTCCTCGGTTCCAGTCCTCGATCGAAATCCCCTCCCTAGGTTCAACTTTCCCATCCACCGACGGAAGGGCCTTCCTCGCACGGCAATACCGCGCGTATACTCAGAATGTCTAGATGTCTGTCTTCGAAAAGACCCTTCGGCCGACCGGGCGTCTCGAGTCCTTCCCCGATAGCGATCGTGACCGGCGGCGAACCCACGAGACGGACTTCCAGGCCTCCGCGATTGCAAGCGTCGATGTCGTGCGTGCTACAAATCGGCCAGGAGTGTCGCTCATGAACGCGGTCGTATTCGCTATGCGCCGTCCGGTCACGACTCTCATGATGGTCGTGGCCCTGATCAGCGGCGGCGTGCTGGCCCTCAACCGGATGCGGGTGGACATCTTTCCGCCGTTGAACACTCCGAAGATCTATGTGTTCCTCGATTACATCGGCATGAGCCCGGACCAGATGGAGGGCTTCATCGTCAACCAACTGGAGCTGTACTTCCAGTACGTCGACGGGATCGAGGTGATCGATACGCGGAACATCCAGCAGGTCGCCTTGACCGAGCTCTCCTTCTTCCCCGGCACCAACATGGGCCAGGCGATGGCCCAGGTGGTGGCGATGTCCGACCGCGCGATGTCGTGGATGCCTAAGGGGACCTTGCCGCCGATGATCATGCGGATGGACGCGGGCAGCGTCCCGGTCGGCTACCTGGTCTTCGAGAGCAAGGAGACCTCGCTGGGAGCGATGGGCGATTACGCGCAGAACATCATCCGGCCGCTGGTGCAGAAATACGTCCCCGGCACGGTGGCGATCTCGCCGTTCGGCCCGAACATGCGGTCGATCGTCATCAGCGTCGACCCGCAGAAGTTGCTGAACTACAACCTGACCCCGCGCCAGCTTATCGATGCCTTGGCGAAGGGGAACACGATCATCCCCGCAGGGAACCTCTACATCAAGGATTCGATGCCGGTGGTCTCGAACAACGCCACGGTCGTCAATCCCCAGGATATCGGCAAGATCCCGCTCCGGTTGGAGAAGAACGTCTACCTCCGCGATGTGGCGAGAATCCAGGACGACGTGGACATTACCTACGGCTATGCACTGGTCAACGGCAAGAAGTCGGTCTACCTGCCGATCATCAAGAAGGACACGGGTTCCACGCTGACCGTCGTGTCCGACGTGCACAAGGCGATGCAGAAATTCCGCGATGCCGTCCCCAAGGACGTGTCCGTGAACTTCGAGTTCGACGAGTCGCCTACCGTCGTGGCGGCGGTCGAGAGCGTGGCCACGGAGGGCCTGATCGGCGCCGGCTTGACCGGGTTGATGATCCTGCTGTTCCTCCGCGACCTGAGGAGCGTGATCGTCGTCGTGGCCACCATTCCGTTGGCCCTGCTGGGGACGTTGGTTGGGCTCTGGATGACGGGCAACACAATCAACATCATGTCGCTGGGCGGCATGGCGCTCGCGATCGGCATCCTCGTCGACATGGCGACGGTGACCATCGAGAACGTCCACGTGCAGATGCGGAGCACGCCGAGTATCGCCAGGGCCGTGCTCAATGGCAACTACGCCACGGCCGTGCCCATCTTGCTGGCGCTGCTGTGCATCCTGTCCGTATTCGTCCCGGCATTCATCATGGCTGACCCGCTCCGGGCCCTGTTCATGCCGCTGACGCTGGCGGTCGGGTTCGCCATGATCTGGTCGTACCTGCTCGCCTGCACGTTCGTACCGATCTTGTGCGTGAGTCTGCTGGAGCACAAGGGGTTGCATGGCCATAGCGAGGGGAAACCGGGGTTGTTCGAGCGGGCACTCAAGGTTTATGGCAGGGTCGTGGGCTGGTTCGTCCGGCTGCGCTGGTTGACCGTGCCGATCTATCTCGGGGCGTGCGGCCTGGTCCTCTGGTTGATGGGGATGCAGGTCGGCACCGAGTTGTTCCCCCAGATTGATTCGGGGCAATTCGTGCTCCGGTTCCGGCCGCCGCCGGGCTCCAACTTCGAGCTGACGCGGCAGATGGCGGTGAAGTGCCTCGAGGAGATCGAGCGCGAGGCGAAGCCAGAGAACATCGCGATCACGATGGGCTACGTGGGTCAGGTCGCCCCGAACTTCGGCATCGACAACATGGTGCTCTTCATGCGCGGGCCGGATGATGGCCAGTTGCGAGTCGCGCTCACGGACAAAAGCGGGATCAAGCTCGCCGAGTTCCGCGAGCGGCTCCGCAAGATCCTGCCCGAGAAAGTGATCCCGTGGCTGACCACTCGGCTGGAGCAGGGGGGATTGTCCCACGGGGAAGCCGTTAAGCTCGCCAAGACGTCGTTCTTTGGTTTCGAGCCGGGCGATATCGTGACCAAGGTCATGAGCTTCGGCTCGCCGACGCCGATCGCGATCCGTATCGTCGGCACCGATCTGAAGCTGGTGCGGCAGCACGCGACCAAGATTGCCAGCATGATGAAACGCATCCCCTCCCTCCGCGACGTCCAGTTCGAGCAGACGCTCGACTACCCCACCGTCGAACTCGACATCGACCGCGAGAAGGCGGGGTTGAGCGGTGCCACCGTCGAGGACGTGGCTCATGCGGTGGTCATGGCCACCGCCTCGACTCGGTTCGCCAACCTCAACTACTGGATCGACATCAAGACCGGCTTCGACTACCTGGTCCAGCTTCAGGTGCCTCCCCTGCGGATGGAAAAGCCGGAAGATCTCGAGCTCTTGCCGATCGAGTCGGTCAACCCCCTGGTCAACCTGATGATCCGCGACGTGGCGTCGGTTCGAAGAGGCGTGCGGCCCGGGGAGATCGACCGCTCGACGTCGCAGCGCTACCTGAGCCTGACGGCCAACGTTGAGGGTGAGGACATGGGCCGGGCCTCGAGCCATGTCGCCGAGGCGATCGCCGCCGCCGGGACACCGCCCCGCGGTGTGCGGGTCGAGCCCAGGGGCCAGCTCCCGCCGATGAACGAGATGTTCCGGTCGCTGGAGATCGGGATGGTGGTCGCCGTGTTCGTGATCTTCGTGCTCTTGACCGCCTATTTCCAGTCGTTGCGGCTGTCACTGATCGCGGTCAGCGCCGTGCCGGGGGTCCTCGCAGGCATCGCCACCATCCTCTACTGCACCAACACCACCCTCAACATCGAGTCGTTCATGGGCTCGATCATGTCCCTGGGCGTCTCGGTGTCGAACTCGGTCATGCTGGTGTCGTTCATCGACGAGCACTGGAAGAAAGGAGTGCCCTCGGACGAGGCGTCCGTCCTGGGGGCGAGCGAGCGGTTGCGGCCGATCTTCATGACCGCCTGCGCGATGATGGTGGGCATGGTGCCCATGGCCCTGGCGCTGGAGAAGGGGAGCCAGATGCAGGCCCCCCTCGGCCTGGCGGTCATCGGCGGCCTGGGAATGTCCACCTTCGCGACCCTGCTGGTTGTCCCGTCGATCTTCGCGATCGTGATCGGCAAGCGGGTGTCCATCTCGCCATCGATCTACCCGGCCGACCCCGAGAGCTCGCACTACGACGCGAACGTCTATGCCGACCCTAGCCATGCCGGCCACGTGCTCGCGCACGCGGCGGCGCCATCCGGGCCGACCGCGGTCGATTCGCACGCCGACGGGAACGGCCACGACTCAAAGGCCGGCCCTGTCGAGCTGATTGTGCACGATGCGCCGGGAGACGAACCGGATGCGCCTGTATGAATCCACCTGAACGACAAAACTCGGATAGAACCCGAACGCGGCGAGGCCACATGGAGGAGTTCATCAACCACGGGCGATCCGATTCTCGCCTCGTTATCCATCCGGAACTTCGGTAGCCGACTGCCTGTCGGCTGCCGAAGACTTCAGGGACGGCGGGGCTGGGAGGTATCCCACTGTTGAGTCCCTGATCGAGTTCTCTCATTCAAGAACGGCGCCTGAGTTACCGAAGACTTTCAGCTCGCGAGGTACCACGAAGACCTCTTCGCCCGGCTGGAAGTCGAGCGCATCGCGGCGCTCGCGGGTGAGCTGGGCCCGGACTTCCGTGCCGTCGTGAAGCACGATATTCAGGCGCACGCTCGCGCCGAGGGAGACCACCTGCTTGAGCCGACCGGGCCAGGCGGGATGTCCGTTGCGGTGTCGGGTCACCTCGAGGTCGTGGGGTCGGACATAGGCGGTCACGGGGCCATCCGGACCGGATAGGCCCGAGGGCGTGAAGGTGCCTCCCCCGAGGATGGCCATGCTGTCCTGGCCTCGAACGGGCAGCACGTTGACCGAGCCGAGGAATTCGGCCACGAACGGCGTCGCCGGGTGCTCATACAGGTGCTGAGGCGTGCCCATCTGCTCGACTCGACCTTCGTTCAAGACGATCACCTGGCCGGCGACTTCGAACGCTTCCTGCTGGTCGTGAGTGACGAACAGGCTGGTGACGTGGACCTCGTCGTGAAGACGGCGCAGCCAGGTGCGCAGCTCGTCGCGGACGCGAGCATCCAGGGCTCCGAAGGGCTCGTCGAGGAGCAGGACCCGAGGCCGGGGCGCCAGGGCCCGCGCCAGGGCGACGCGCTGCCGCTGGCCTCCCGAGAGCTGTGCCGGATACCGGTCGGCGTAACCGCCCATCTGGATCAATTCGAGCAATTCGTCGACCCGCGCGCGAATCTCTGCCCGTGGCCGCTTCTGGACTTCCAGGCCGAAGGCGATATTACGGCGGACGGTCATGTGCCGGAACAGGGCATAGTGCTGGAACACGAAGCCGACCCCGCGCCGTTGCACCGGCAAGGCGGTGGCGTCCTCGCCGGTCAGCTCCACGGCCCCGGCGTCGGCCGGCTCGAGCCCGGCGATGATCCGCAGCAGCGTGCTCTTGCCCGAGCCGGAAGGGCCCAGCAGTGCCACGAGCTCCCCGGTCGGTATCTCGAACGTCACGCCGTCGACCGCCCGGAAGTTCCCGAAGCGTTTGGCCAGGCCCTCAACGCGAATGGACACGATTCGGCTCCTGTCCTCGAGGCCAGACCGCGGACGGACGCGAACGCGCCCGGGAACGGAACGCCATGCTCATCGCTTCCCACCCTCGCGAATGGCCATGCGCTCGCGGATGCGGTCCATACCGACCAGCATCGCGAACGAAACGCCCGCCAGCACCAAGCTGGCGGCATAGGCCCCCTCAGGACGAAAACTCTCGATCCCATCGTGGATGTAGAGGGTCGCGGTCTGGGTACGGCCGACAAGGTTCCCCGAGACGACCAGCAGGGCCCCGAACTCGCCGAATGCGCGAGCGACCGTGAGTGTGAATCCGTAGGCCAGGCCCCATCGGATCACGGGTAGCGTCACGCGCCGGAAAGTCTGCCAGCGGCTTGCTCCCAGCGTGTAAGCCGCTTCGACTTGATCGATGCCGAACTCGCGGAGCACGGGCACGACCTCGCGGACGACGAATGGGAGAGTCACGAACATCGTAGCGAGGACCATCCCCGGCAGCGCGTAGATGATCCGGATTCCCACGGACTCGAGCCCCCGCCCCAGCCAGGCGTCCGGCCCGTAAAGGATGATCAGCATCAGGCTGGCGATCACGGGCGACACGGCAAATGGCAGGTCGACCAGCCCGTCGGCCAGGGAGCGACCCCAAAAACGTTGTCGGACCAGCACCAGTGCGAACGCCACGCCGAAGAGCGCGTTGATCACCGTGGCCACCCCCGTGATACCCAGCGTCAGGACGAATGCGTGCTGGAGTTCGGGGGAGGCCAGCGCACGGACGAACGGTTGCCAGCCTCCGCCCACCACCTGGCGTATCAACGCGGCGGCCGGGACCAGGATCAAGAGCGCGAACCAGCCCAGGACGACGCCGATGAGTGCCCGGCGGCCTATCGGAATTCGCCGACGGCGAGCGGGGAATACCGACGCGGTGGCGCGGGAGATCCCCGCCGATGCGTCAGTGGCCATCGACGCCTCCTCGCCGGCGCTGCTGTAGATTCAAACCGACCAGGATCGCCAGTGAGGACGCCAGCAAGACGACCGAGACAACCATCGCCCCATGGCGATTGCCCCCCTCGATCTCCCCGAAGATATAGAGCGGGGCCGTCTTCGTCTCCATCGGCCGGTTCCCCGCGACCAGCACGACGCTCCCGAATTCGCCCATGGCCCGGCTGAATGCCAGCGCCGAGCCGGTCAGGATCGACGGTCGGATGGCCGGCAGAGTGACTCGTCGGAAGATCGTGCCTGGGCCAGCCCCCAGCGTCGATGCCGCCTCTTCCTCGGCCCGGTCCATCTCCAGCAACACCGGCTGGACGCTACGGATGACGAACGGGTAGGTCACCAGGAGTAACGCCAACACGATACCCGGCTGATGGTATACGACTCCCCAGCCATACCGGCCGAGGATCGTCCCGGCGACACTCGAAGGCCCGTAGAGCACGACCAGCATCACGCCGGTGACGACCGTGGGTACGGCGAATGGTAGGTCGATCAAGGCGTTGACCAGCCGCTTGCCCGGGAAGTCATTTCGCACGAGGACCCAGGCGGTAGCCGTACCCATAGTCGCATCGACAACAACCATGATGAGCGCGGTTGCGAATGTCAGCTTCAGGGCATGCCAGGCGAAAGGATCGTTGAGGGCAGACAAGAAGGCCGGCGCGCCCGCTCGAGCTGTCTCCAGGCCGATTGCGGCCATCGGCAACACGACCATCACCCCCAAATACGATAGCGTCGCCCCGCGAAGCAAGATGTCCGGAGGGGAGACGACCGCGGCGGTTCGGGACATCGCCTCACCTCCCCTTCGACTGGGCCGCGAAAATCCTCGTCCAGAGCCCCGCGGGCCCGTAGACTTCTTCCTGAACCAAAGCCCAACCCCCAAGGTCGGCCATCTTGAACAGTCCCGACGGCAACGGCGGCCGACCGGATTCACTCGCGATGCTTGTATCGATCGGGCGGAAGCCGTAATCGGCCAAGATGCGTTGCCCCTCAGGCGAGCGGATGAACGCCAGGAGGCCCTGTGCCAATTCCCGGTTCCCGTGCCGTGCGACCGAAGACTCGACTACTCCATCTTGTTTACTGTAAAGGGCAGGCCGTGGACCGGAAAATATCTCGATGAAGTGGCGAAGGAATGGAAGATCGACCCGATCGATGCCGCGATCCGCATCCTGCGCCAGACTCAGAACGAATT
>JBKQHM010000020.1:0-17240 GCA_052148775.1 Isosphaeraceae bacterium
GCTGGAGTACCTGACCTCGTGCTTTGAAGCCGATCGGCGCGGCCAATCGATCCCCTCGCTTCTGCGAGCGATGGAGCCGGCGATCAAAGTCGCTTGATTCCAGCGACACCAACCCGTGAGCTCCTACTTTTGGTCAAAGGGGAACTCCTCGACACGAGTTGAGGGCCTCCGAGGGCGTCCGGGGATCTCTTGGCGGGGAACCCGGTCGTCTTCGGCTTATCTCGCCCAGTTCGATTGGGAATGTCTCGTCTCACTTCAACAAGCGGATAAATCGGCTTATAGTTGTTTGGCCGATCTGTCGCCGCCTTAATCTTCGGTTCTACGGGGTATTGCGTATCCTTGCAAGGCGAGGTTGCCTGTAATCGCCGCTTTTCAATGCCCCTGGCCGTTTTGTGTCGGTCGTGTGGGGATTCTGGCGAATCGCATCGGATTAGGCCAGATTTGCTGAAGTCTGCGCGCATGGCGTCCGATCACTGGGAATTCACCCACGAGCGATCAGCCGAGTTTCCGCGCCACTTCGACCGCCAGCTCGCGATTCGATTCGGCGTACACTTGGGTCACGTCGGCTCGGCTATGACCGAGGGTCACCTGAGCATGCTCCAGGCCGAACTCGCGCCGGACCCTGGTTGCGTAGGTGTGGCGGACCATGTTCGGCTTGAAGACCGGCACCCCGGCCGCGAGGCAGCCCCGGCGGATCGCTGTGTTGTAACTATTCTTGTCGTACCAGGTCCGCGGAGCCCGCTTCGGCCTGGCCTTCCGCTTCCTCGCCCGCGACGATGGCGTGCTCGGCGTCGCCCGGCTTGCCTTCCGCTCCGCGTTGCGGCGTTCCACGGCCTCGACGGGCGAGAACATCGGTGCGTCGGGATTGGCCTTGAGCCAGGGCTTCAGGACCGCCTGCCCCCGGGGACCGATCGCGATCTCCCGGACCTTGCCGAGTCCCGCGGTCTTGTGCTTCGAGGGCACGTAGACCCAGATCTCGCCGGTCCGGTCGATCTGGCCCGTCGTCATCCGGCAGACCTCGCCGGGTCGGGCGCCGGTGAAGACCTGCGTCTCGATCATCGCCCGGATCGTCGGGTTCACGTGGGGCAGGATCGCCAGTACGTGTTCCATCGGTGCGGGCGGGACCTTCTTCGAGGGCTTCACCCCGGCCTGCCCCACTCGCAACGGTTCGGCTTCCTCGAGCGCGTCAATGAGGTTCCGCACCCGGTCCGGCATCATCTCGCGAGCGATCGCCCACGAGACCATCCGCTTGATCACTCCGAGTCGAGCTCGGATCGTGGAGATGCACAGGCCCGACTGGACCAGCTTCGCCCGGATCGCCTGGTACGCCACTGCATTGAACGCCGACGCCTGCGATTCGCCGCAGAGCTCCCGGAGTGGCTTGAGGGCCAGCTTGATCTTCTCGACCTCCACTCTAGGCCGGCTCGCCAGGGTGTGGTTGTAGTAACCCAGGATGACCTCTTTCAGGAGCAGGTCGTCGGGGCCCTGCGCCGGATCTGCGAGGCGTCGTCCCCTCACCTGCCACTCGCCGCCGACCTTGTCATATCGAGCTTTGGACTCGGGGGAATTCCATTCACCCAAGTAATGGTCTACGCCGTTGAGCGTGACGACTGCCTGATTGCTGGCGCGGTGACGGCGATAGGAGGGGACGGGAGGGGGTGTGGAGCGAGGCATGCGGCAACTCCTTGCGTGCAAGCATACGGTAGACTACCGTTTTTGCACCAGGCTTTTGCCGCTCGGCCCGACGCGGGCCGGTACGCGTTAGTCTCGCGTTCGGCGGGACTTGAGTTTATTGGGCGGCATAGGATTCGAACCTATGACTTCCACCGTGTGAGGATGGCACTCTAACCGCTGAGTTAGCCGCCCGGTTTGCCGGCAAGCTGTGAGTTGCATGGCACCGACGGTTAAAAAATAGCCGTTCTCCGACCCGACGGCAAGTGATCCCACTCGAGTTCCCCCCGGACCTCGTACGACAAGGACCGGTGAGGGCTTGTCCGAGAGCCCGGTTCCGCCTTAAATTATCGCCTTGAGGGCTGTACCGATCGTCAGCGTCGGGAAGATAAGAGGTAGGTCGCTCCGATGTCAGAGTTTTTCCCCGACGTGCCCAAGATCCAGTACGGTGGTCCCAAGTCGAGGAACCCCCTGGATTTCAAGCATTACAATCCCGACGAGGTCATCGACGGGAAGACGATGAAGGAGCACTTACGTTTCTCGGTCGTCTACTGGCATACCTTCTGTAACACCCTCTCGGACCCGTTCGGCGCGGGGACGGCGGTCCGGCCCTGGGACGACGGCACGAACTCCGTCGCCAATGCGCAGCGACGGGTCAAGGTGGCCTTCGAGCTCTTCGAGAAGCTGGGAGCGCCCTTTTACGCGTTTCACGACCGCGACGTCGCCCCCGAAGGCAAGAACCTCAAGGAGAGCCACGCCAACCTGGATGAGGTCGTGAAGGTCCTCAAAGATGAACAGGCTCGGACGGGAGTCAAACTGCTCTGGGGTACGGCCAACCTCTTCACGAACCCCCGCTTCATGCACGGCGCGGCGACGAGCCCGAATTTCGACGTCTTCGCCTTCGCCGCGGCCCAGGTCAAGAAGGCGATGGAAGTCACCCGCGAGCTGGGCGGGACCGGCTACACCTTCTGGGGCGGCCGTGAAGGCTATTCGACCCTCCTCAACACCGACATGAAGCGCGAGCTCGATCACCTCGGCCGCTTCCTCCACATGGCCGTCGATTACAAGAAGCAGATCGGCTTCAACGGCACCTTTTACATCGAGCCCAAGCCCAAGGAACCGACCAAGCACCAGTACGATTCCGACGCCGCGGCGTGCCTGAACTTCCTCCGGACCTACGACCTCCTGCCCCACTTCAAGCTCAACCTCGAGACCAATCACGCGACCCTCGCCGGCCATGAAATGATGCACGAGCTGGAGGTCGCCATTGGGGCCGGGGCCCTTGGCTCAATCGATGCCAATACTGGCGACTACTTGCTGGGCTGGGATACCGACCAGTTCCCCACGAGTATCTATCTCACAACCCAGTGCATGCTCTGCATCCTCACCATGGGAGGCTTCACCACCGGCGGCGTCAACTTCGACGCCAAGGTCCGTCGCGAGAGCTTCGAGCCTATCGATCTGTTCCATGCCCACGTCGGCGGTATGGACGCCTTCGCGCGCGGTTTGAAAACGGCCCGCGCCATCATCGCCGACGGTCGGCTCGCGGCGTTCCTCAAGGAGCGCTACCGGAGCTGGGATTGCGAACTGGGCCGGCGCGTCGAGGGCGGGCATGGCAGCTTCACGGACCTCGAAGCCTATATCCTCCCGAAGGGCGATGCCGTCAAGAACGTCAGTGGCCGCCAGGAGATGCTCGAAAACCTGATCAACGAGTTCATCTGAGGGAACCGGTTTGCGAGCTCGTTGTCGGGTGCCCGTGAAGACCAAACCGGTTATTCCGGCGAGAGATCGGTCCTCACGGAGTACCCTGCAACGATCGAACAGGGTGGCTCTCTGACAACCCGTCATTCGTTCGCCGGGGGACACGGCACCGCTTCAACTCGGCGAATCGCCCTCATCAGCGAGCGGCTTCCTCGAGGGCCGCGAAGATGCCCTGCATGAATGCGGGGAGATCATCCGGCGTGCGGCTGGTGACCAGGTTGCCGTCACGGACGCAGGCTGCATCCTGCCAGACGCCACCCGCGTTCTCGACGTCGTCGCGAATCGCGAAGAAACCGGTCACCTTCCGACCCTTGAGGCATTTCGCCGAGCAGAGCATCCAGGGTCCGTGACAGATCGCCGCCAGCACTTTCCCTTGACGGGCTCCCTCCGTGACCAGCTCGACCATCGCCGGATGCCGGCGCATGTGGTCGGGCGAGTATCCGCCCGGAATGACAATCGCGTCGAAGTCCGATGCCTTGACCTCGGAGGCGGCGACTTCCGCCTTGGCGGGGTATCCATGCTTCGAAGCATAAGTCTCGCCGGCCTTGGGCCCGACGATCTTGACGTCGCAACCGGCCTCGCGAAGGCGGAGGACCGGATACCATAACTCCAGGTCTTCGTAGAACTTCTCGACGAGGACGGCGACACGCTTGCCTTTGACGTTGCTCATGGATGCGTCTCCGGTGATGAGGTCGGGGATGAGGGAACTTCGAGGCGGGGAAGGCGCGACGTCAGGCCGCATCGTGCATGCCGTCGTCCCCCCCTCCCCGGCTGTCTTCCTTTCGAAATTGGTTCGGACGATGCTCGGCCATGGCTCGCTCGATCCCCTGTTCGAAGGTGAACGGAGGCTGGTATCCGAGCACCCGCCGTGCCTTGTCGATCGAGTAATCGAGGTTCAGGCCGAGGAATTTGAAGCGGGCCTTGTTGATCAGTGGAGGATTCTGGGCACCCCGGAGCTTGGCCGCGCCTTCGACGACAGTGGCCAGGAATCGGGCCAGTCCCAGGGGGATGCGTCGCGTGGGTGGCTTCAATCCCGCCAGCTCGGCAACCCGCCCGATGAATTGCTTCTTGGTCACCCGCTGGCCGTCGGTCAGGTTGAAGACCTCGCCGAGGGCGGCCGGGTTCTCCGCGGCCAGGAAGATCCCGTGGACCAAGTTCTTAACGTAGATACAGTTGAGGACCTGCTCGCCCGAGCCGAAGTAGGCGAACGTCCCCCGTCGGAGGTTGAGCAGCAATTTGGGGATGACGGTACGGTCGCGCTCGCCGTAGATAAAGCCCGGCCGGATGATCGTCGCGGGGAGCCCTCGCCGACAATAGTCGTCCAGCACGAGAGCCTCGGCTTCGGTCTTGGATCGCGTGTAGGCATCGAGCGAATTCGCCGCTGGCGGCACTGTCTCGTCGGTCCCGTAGTGGTCCCGGCCCTCATAGACCCCCAGCGAGCTGACGTGGACGAACCGCTCGACCCCGGCATCGCGGACCGCGTCGAGCAGGAGGCGGAGGGCATCGACGTTGAGCCGTCGGAATTCCTCGAGTCGGCCCCAGTCACCGACCTTGGCGGCACAATTGAACACCCAGTCGGCCCCGTCCACGCCGGCCCGCAGCGCCTCCCGGTCTTCCAGGTCGCCGACGACGCGTTCCACGCCCAGGCCGTCGAGCCAGCGCGTGTCGCTGGTGGGACGGACCAACGCACGAACGCGGTGACCGCGTCTCAGGGCCTCTTCGGCCGCGTGGCCGCCGACGAGCCCCGTTGCTCCGGTGATGAAGATCGTCTTGGAAGGCTCTGTTCTCATGTTGTCCTGCAACCATGCGGAAGGACGGCGTGTCGAGAATCCTGGAACGACGCACATGTTAACCGATGGAGTTGCCGGCAGAGAATCGGGTGGTTTCGGACACGCCCCCGCTTGTCGAATTCGATGGGGCCCGACCCGGTTTGCCGCCGCGCGGTCGGCTGACCGAAACAACCGGCACAAGATGGAGTTAGGGGGTGGCTTTCGGACCGTCCCTCGGTGTAGGCTGGATCCTCAATGTGGCCAGGGAGGTGGCTGGGCAAATCCCCGTCAATGGGACGCGATCCTGAACGATCCGTGTGTTCGGATTGACCCCAACCCCGTCAGGGTCTAGGATTCCTGGGCCCTCTCCCTGTCGAAAATCCTGTAGACCTGGCAGGAAGGGAAAGGTTAGGAGTCATGGCGAGCGCTCTCAGGAATGACGACCTGGCGTCTTATCGCCGAGTCCTTCAGTCGCTCCGATCGAGGCTCAGAGGTGATCTCGACCAGATGACCGACGAAGCCCTGGGCCGGGAACTGGGTGGCGGTTCGGGCAATCTGTCGAACTCGCCGCTTCACATGGCGGATCTCGGCACCGACAACTATGATCAGGAGTTCACCTTAGGTCTCATCGAGAACGAACAAGGGACCCTGGAACAGGTCAATGAGGCACTGAGTCGGATGGAGTTGGGGACCTTCGGGCACTGCGTGGAATGCAGCGAGTTGATCTCGAAGGCGAGGCTCGAGGCGATCCCCTATGCCCGTCACTGTATCAAGTGTGCACGGAAGCTGGAGGGCGGCGAATGAGTCGGCATGCGGGTGTGGGACCGGCCCGATTGATTCTCTTCGTCTCGATCGCCTTGGGTGGATTCCTCTTCGACCTCGCAACCAAGGCGATCGTGTTCGCGCGGATCGGCCCGCCCCCTGCAAAGGCAGTCCCGGTCATCGACCGAATCCTCGAATTGCACACCAGCCAGAATACCGGTGCGCTCTGGGGACTCGGGGCGAGCCTTCCTTACAGCAGCCAGATCTTTGCCGGCCTCTCGGTCGTCGCGGCCTTCATCATCTGCTACTGGCTCTTCTTCCTCGGTGCGGCGAAGAGCCGGGTATTGACCGTCGCGCTGGGCTTGATCATGGCCGGAGCGATGGGCAATTGCTACGATCGCCTGGCCTTCGGATCGGTCCGCGACTTCGTCCATTTCCATGTCGATGCCGTCGGCTTCGACTGTGCGATCTTCAACTTCGCCGATAACATGCTCGTCGCCGGCGCCTTGACCCTCGTCTTCTACGCCATGCGGTCCGATGACCACACGCCACCGGGCGGGCCGATGGATACCAGTTCGGTCCTGGATCCCGCCCGATCCCAAACGCCGGCCCATTCGCCGACCCAGTCCTCGTGACACGTTCAAGCCGCCGAGATCGGCGAAGTCCGCAGGTTCTACAGAATCCCTTCCCATTCACGATTCGCCCGCCGTCCGGATGAATTCGAACGTCAGCCGAGCGGATCGGGCGGGCAAGTGAAAAGACGAGAGCTCCCGAGTTCAAATCGGTCGCAACCGTGATCTCCGCGGTCGGGATGGCACTCCTCGACGCGGCTCTACGACCGTCAGACGTCGTAATAGAGCGCGAATTCGTACGGGTGGGGGCGCATGCGGGTCGTCTCGACCTCCTGGGTTTGCTTGTACCAGATCCAGGTGTCGATCACGTCGGGCGTGAAGACGTCGCCGCGTAGGAGGAACTCGTGGTCGGCGCGCAGGGCTTCGAGCGAGGCCTCGAGCGAGCGTGGGGTCGTTGGGACGTCGTCGAGCTCCTCGGGCTGGAGGTCGTAGATATCCTTGTCCAGGGGCTCGCCGGGCCGGAACTTGTTCTGGATCCCGTCGAGGATCGCCATGAGCATCGCGGAGAAGAGTAGGTAGGGATTGGCCGCGGCATCGGGACCGCGATATTCGATGCGACGGCTCAGCGGGCTGGGGCTGCTGAGCGGTACCCGGATGATGGCGGCGCGGTTGCGTCGGCTGTAGGAGATCTTGGTCGGCGCCTCGAACCCGGGCACCAGGCGCTTGTAGCTGTTGGTGGTGGGGTTGGCGAACGCGCAGAGTGCCTGGGCGTGTCGCATCAGTCCGCCGATCGCATAGATTCCCAGGTCGCTCAGGCCGGCGTACCCCTGGCCGGCCAGCAGCGGCTGCCCATCCTTCCAGAGTGTGAGATGGGTATGCATCCCCGATCCGTTGTCGCCGAAGAGCGGCTTGGGCATGAAGGTCGCGGTCTTGCCGGCGCGTCGGGCGACGTTGCGGATGATGTATCGTGCCAGCATCACCTGGTCGGCGCTGCCGATCAAGGGCTGGGGCATCAGGTCGATCTCGCACTGGCCGCCGGTGGCCACCTCGTGGAAGTGGGCGGCGATGGGGATGCCGCATTCCCCCATGCGCTGGGCCATCTCCGAACGGAGGTCAACGAGGCTATCCGTCGGCGGGCAGGGGAAATAGCCCAGTCCCGAGCCCGGCTTGTACCCCAGGTTGGGCGATTCCGCCCGGCCGCGGTTCCAGGCACCTTCCACGGAGTCGATGTAATAGAACGCCTCGTGCCCGCGCAGCTCGAACTGGACATTGTCGAAGACGAAGAACTCCAGCTCGGGGGCCAGCAGGCAATCATCGGCCAGGCCGGTATTCCGCATGTAGCTGGTGGCCTTGCGCGCGATGTTCCGCGGGTCTCGGGTGTAATCCTGGTGGGTGATCGGATCCTGGATGTTCGAGATCATCGTCAAAGTCGGCTGCGAAGGGAACGGGTCGATGACCGCCGTTTCCGGCTGGGGGACGACCAGCAGATCGGCCTCGTTGATGGCGCGCCAGCCCATGACGCTGGAGCCGTCAAAAGGGATCCCTTCTTCGAAGGTGTCCTCGGTCAGGGAATCGGCGTTGATCGAGAAATGCTGCCAGACGCCGGGGAAATCCATGAACCGCAGGTCGACCGTGGTGACCTCGCGTTGCCGAATCAGAGCCAAGACTTCTTTGGGAGTCAAAGGGACCGTCTCCTCATAACCGATGGCAGCTCCGCGGCGACCCGGATCGATCCTCCGCGGGATGATGACGAACTGATCTGCGAACGATCGCCATTATGGAGGCGTCCGCCCGGCGACGGAAGACGGAACGCAACTGAAGGGGCAATATCCACTTCCATCCGGATCGGGTCTCGGTCTTGAAAATCGCCATTCGGGGCCCTTGACCGGCCGGTCGCTGATCGTACGCTTTAAGTTGCAGAGACCATCGCGGCCCGCGACAATACGGGACGATCTCATCTCTCGCGGGCATACGCTTCCGGTGGTCGATCGGGGAGCCAGTCGGGACATGCCGCGTTTCGTGGTTCTGGAGCATGTCTGGGAGGGGATTCACTGGGACCTGATGCTGGAAGACGGTGAAGGATTGAGGACCTGGGCGATCGAGGCACCCATCGTCGCCGGCCGGGATCTGCCGGCCCGCGCCCTGCCGGCTCATCGGCGAATGTACTTGAATTACGAGGGGGAAATCTCGGGTAACCGCGGACGAGTGCGGAGGATCGACGAGGGAACGTACGGCACACGGCACTGGTCGGCAACCCTGGTGCGTGTTTGCCTGGAAGGGGCTCAGCTCGTCGGAGAAGTGGAGTTGAGGGTGGTCGGAGAGAACTCCGTCGGGGATACTTCGTGGATCTGCCGTCTCGGGAACTTGGATTGAAGGACCCTGCGGGAGGGGAGCCTCGGCTTGAGGAATGCCCCCCGCGTCCGGTCCGATCGGCCCGCCAGCCGAATCTGGCCACTGCGAATCTGTAACTCCTCGAGCTGGACGTCATCGCGATCGAGGTTCGGTGTATACCGGATCAGCACCACGGGATAGCCATCCTTCCGGGTCCATTCGACGTCAATCCCATGGCAACGAGCATACTCGATGACCCGATCGAGGACATTGTCGGCGGGGACCGGCAGGATCCCGGCGCGGATCTTCTCCAGCGTCAACTCCACGGTGTTTCCTTCCGGGACCCGCGGCCGCGCCACGACCGTGATCACCGACTGCACCCCTCGCTGGCGCAACTGGAAGGCGAGGATCACGCGATCGAGCTCGAACAGCACTCGCGGTTCGTTGACTTCCGACGGGAGCTGGTCGGCAAAATGAGTGACCAGATCCTCGGCCAGCCAGGCGTTGACCTCCTGGTCGGTGAAAACGGCTTCCCAGGTCGGCTCATTGCAGATGTCATTCCGGAGCTGGAGACTCTGTGCCACGAACTTCCGGGCCTTGCCTTCGCGTTGCTCATGGGTCTGTTCGACGATGTCGCGATAATAGGAAGGCTGATACGTCAAACAGAGCCAGCCCCCCACGGGGACGGCGATGAGCATCCCCAGGATTATGCCGGCCCAGAGGAACCACCTGCTGGTCTTGCGCATGAGTCATCCCAGTCTGCTTTGGAAAGGGACGGATGGGGGGAGAAACGACCATCTCCGTCGACGGAGGGGAGGAAAGTCTCCTGGCGGGGTCCGAGTTGGAGACGTGTCGAACCTATTTTGAACCATACGATCCCACGTCAAATCGGTCAACCCAAACCGTCGGATTCCGCGTTGGCGTATGAGTTCAGACTCTTTCTGCAAATGGGATGCCCATCACCTTTTTGATCTGATCTTGAGTGCACGGGCCCGCGATTCGTGAGGTTCGAGGAGCGGGGACATTGTTTGAAAGACCCCGTATGTCTAGCATAAAAGATGAAGATTCGATGCGGACGGGGAGCTCAAGGCCATGCCCTCTCGTTTAGTTTCGTTAACGATCCTGATCTACTGGTCGGTCGCCGCGTTTTGCTTGTTCACATGGGACGTCCTCCCCGAGCTGACCATGGGATATCCGCCCGACCTTCGGGCGATCACCTTCGCCAGCGACTCGACTCGGCCGGTCCGATGGAGCATCCAGGTGATGGGCGATCCCCGGTCGCCGGACGCGCGTCGGACGGTCGGAGAGGCCGTCACTACGGCAAAACGCCGACCTGACGGCTGGTACGAGATGACCAGCCGGGTGGAATTCGAGGCGGGCGAATTGCTGCGAGGCACTCTTTTTGCCACTCGGGCGAATCCTCGGATTCACATCGAGAGTACCTATCGTGTCGAACCCTCGGGTAATCTTCATGATTTCGACCTCCGGGTGAAGTCGCGGGAGTTCGGCGACGAGCTCATTGATATCCAGGGGCAGGTCAAGGGGAATACCATGGAGATCATCTCGCGGGGTCCCATGGAGGTCTTGAACAAGGACATGAAATTCGAGTACGAGCCGAGGAGCGTGGTGCAGGACGTCCTGGGTCCATTCGACCGGCTGCCGGGGCTCCAGGTCGGCCAGCGCTGGGAGTCGCGGATCATCAACCCATTCACTCGCAAGGTCGATACGGTCCGGGCGCGTGTCGTGCGTCGGACGCATATCGACTGGGATGCCAACCCTGTCGACACCTTCGAAATCGAACAGAAGATCTCCGGCATGACCATGAAAACATGGGTCCGGACCGACGGGATGATCCTCCGCCAGGAAGTGCCGTTGCCGTTGGTCCGCATGATCATGCTGGAGCGTCGCCCGGAGGACACGCGGCCGCCGGGGATGCCCATGCCGGCCTCGTCCCAGGGGTCTCCGTCCGGGAGGCGGCCCTCATGATCGAATTGCGCGGCGTGACGAAGCGGTTCGGCGCCAGGTGCGCCGTCGACGGGCTCGATCTGGAAGTCCGCCCCGGCGAGCTCTTCGCGTTCCTCGGGCCCAATGGGGCCGGGAAGACGACGACGATCAAGATGATCTGCGGCCTGCTCGCGCCCAACTCGGGGAGCGTGCGTGTCGGCGGCTTCGAGGCTTCGAGCCTCCAGGCGCGTCAACTGCTCGGCTACGTCCCCGATCAGCCGTACCTCTACGACAAGCTGACGGGGCGTGAGTTCCTCAAGTTCGTCGTCGAGATGTATGGCCTCGAGAAGTCCCACGCCGCCCGGCGCATCGTCGAGCTGATCGACACCTTCGAGATGGGCGATTACGTGGACGAGCTCTGCGAGAATTATTCCCAGGGCATGAAGCAACGCGTCGTATTCGCCTCGGCCCTGGTGCACGATCCCAAGATCCTGGTGGTGGACGAGCCTCTGGTGGGCCTCGACCCTCGCAGCGCCCGGATCGTCAAGGATCTCTTCGTGTCGCAGGCACGCTCGGGGTGCGCCGTGCTCATGTCCACGCACTTGCTGGCGATCGCCGAGGAGCTGGCCGACCGCATCGGGATCGTCGACCACGGCAAGATGCTGGCCCTCGGCACGCTGGACCAGCTCCGCCGTCAGGTGCAGCACCATGGGCCGCTCGAAGACCTGTTCCTGAAGCTCACCGGAGACATGAGGCCCGCGGTCGGCATCGAAGCCGCTCCCGGGGCCTTGGTGCAGACCGAGTCCCAACCCGCCGGGTCAAATCCATGAGCCTTGCGATCCCCGAGACGCCCCCGATCTCCCTTCCCCCGATCCCCGCGGAGCAGACGGCGCGCGCCCTGAGGGGGCTACGCTGGGCACTGACCAAGAACACGATCCGCTCGCTGCTGGCCGGATCTCGGCTCCGGCTTTCGATGATCCTGATTTGCAGCATCATCTTCTGGCTCGGCCTCTTCGGGCTGTTCCTCGGCGGCTTCGAGTTCATGGGGACCAACGACCCTGTGTTCAACGGGATCTTCGAGTACCTGTTCAGCATGTTCTTCCTGTCGATCCTGGTGATGCTCTTCTTCTCGACGGGGATCATCACCTACACCGCGCTGTTCCATTCGCGCGAGGGTGCTTTCCTGCTGACGACTCCGGCGTCGACCGACCGGATCTTCGCGTACAAGTTCGGCGAGGCCGTCGGCCTTTCGAGCTGGGGCTTCTTCCTGCTGGGCAGCCCGCTGATGGCCGCCTACGGGTTGACGGTCAAGGCTCCCTTGGCCTTCTACGGGCTATTCTTCGCCTACCTCCTCTCGTTCGTCCTCATCGCCGGGAGCCTGGGTGCCATCGCCGCGATCGTGGTGGCGAACGTCTTCCCGAAGCGTCAAAAGCTCGTGCTCTCGATGGCCGTGATCGTGACGCTCGGACTGATGGCAAGCGTTGGCATGCGCGTCTGGGGGACGCGAGGCGAGGCGCTCTCGAGCGACTGGCTCAGCAGCGTGCAGGACCGCCTGGCCTTCTGCCAGAACCCGCTGTGGCCGAGCCGGTGGATGTCGGCCGGCCTGCTGGCCGCATCCAAGGGCGACTGGCCGCCGGCCGGTTATTATCTGATGGTCCTCTCGGCCCACGGCGGCCTTTGTTATCTCGCCGCGGCGGCCATGGCGCGAGACCTGTATTTCCGGGGGTACAGTCGCGTGCAAGGCGGCCGATCGGCGAGGCGACGGATGGGCCTCTACGCCCTCGATGCCCTGTTCCACCGTCTCTTCTTCTTCCTATCGCGTCCGGTCCGCCTGCTGATCCTCAAGGACCTGCGCACTTTCCGGCGCGACCCGTCGCAGTGGTCCCAGTTCCTGATCTTCTTCGGGCTGCTCGCATTCTACTTCCTGAATATCCCGAGGCTGGGCTATGCGGTCCAGTCCCCATCCTGGCGGAATCTGGTCAGCTTCCTCAATCTCTCGGTCACGGCACTGATCCTCTCGACGTTCACCAGCCGGTTCATCTTCCCGTTGCTCTCGCTGGAGGGCCGAAACTTCTGGGTGCTGGGCCTGTTCCCCCTGCGCCGCGATCAGATCCTCTGGGGCAAATTCGCCTTTTCCGTGGGAATCTCCTTGCTACCGACGGAGATCCTGGTCTTCCTGAGCGACCTGATGCTGGGGATGAGCCCGATCATGATCGCCCTGCACCTCGCCATGGTGGCCGTGCTCTGCATGGGACTCTCCGGGATCAGTGTCGGCCTGGGCGCCCGGTTGCCGAACCTCCGCGAGAGCGACCCGTCGAAGATCGCCGTCGGATTCGGGGGGACCCTCAACTTGCTCGTGAGCCTGGTCTTCATCTTCGCGATCGTGACGGCCCTGGCAGTCCCCTGCCACCTCTACTTCCTCGGCCAGGAGCATCCCGATTCAACGCAGTTCGCCCTATCCCATGGCGGCTTCCGGCTCTGGCTCACGGTCGCGATATTGACGAGCCTCACCATCGGCGTCATCGGCACGATCCTTCCATTGCGGATCGGCATCAAGGCATTCCAGCGCATGGAACTCTGAGCTGACGACTGGAATGAGCCGGATCTTGTTTCCGAGGGAAGGAGAGCCTTTATGCTCGGTTCGATGCGGCTTCGGTCGGTTCAGTTCGGCTCCGGTGCTCGCCGACGATCGCAGCCCGACCGGGAAGTCCTGTCCGATCGCTGTTTGCTCTCGGCGGTCGCGATACTCTCGGCCACGCAGGCGAACGATCAGACCGTGGAGATCGACTATCAGGTCAATTCACCGTCTTTGAGCTCGCTCACGGTCGATGTCTACCGCTCGGCGTCGCCGGATTTGGGAATGGTGAACGGTGTCGAGATCGGCGCGGTGACGCTCTCCGGCGCGGAACTGACCCAGGGCGTGCACATCGACGTCTCGCTCGTGCTGGGCGATCGGTCCCCGGGGGTCGATGCGCTCGCGATCGACCCGGCTGACCCCTACGTCATCGCCGCGGCGACCGGGCCGGACGGGATCTCGAGCTCCGCCTCGTACCAGACGATCGCGATCGGGCTTGTGACTCACGGATTCGAACCATCGGACACCGCTCCCGCCTGGATCTACCAGATCGCGGCCTCGCTCAAGAGCCTCGGCTACAACGACACCATCCCGTTCGACTGGGCCAAGGCCAGCCACACGCTCAAAGCGGGAGAGGCCGTGCAGAGCGGAATCAAGGCAGCGGATACGATCGAGAAGTACATCGATGGCAACAATAGCCAGGGTCAACCGAACGTCCCGGCGGACGCGGTCGTCGACTTGCAACTGATCGGCCATAGCCGCGGCTCGGTCGTCATCACTCAGGCGATGAAGAACCTCCAGAAGAATCTGGCGAAGATCCCGCAGGCGAAGGGAGGCTTCTGGGAGCTGACCTACCTCGATCCCCATCCGTCGCACGGGAACAATGTCGCCCCATTCTCCGCGACGTCTCGATCCTTGATCGATGCCGCGAACGTCCTCCAGAGGTACTTCAAAGACCCCTACCCACTGGTCGTCCCGACCCAGGTCGCCCTGGCTCAGATTTATTATGAAAACACGCCGGTCTCGGAGATCGTCTCGACGACCGCGGAGGGTCAGATCAACCCTTGGGGTATCACGTACCCAACCGGCATCCACTCAGCTCCCGGGGGCACGACCCAGTTCCAGACGCTGAACCTGACGACGCCGGGGATGACCCATAGCAGTGTCTACGAGTGGTACCAGGCCAACGTGATCCCGACCCTCGGCACCGCCAATCCGTTCGTCACCGGACCGATCGACGCGCCGATCGAAGGCAATGGAGAAGACCTATCCGCCTCGGCCGGCTCGCCCCTGGTGGATCGTTTCGCCTACTTCTACGACGAGAATCCCGATGCCTCGTCGAGCGATTACACGGCGACCATCAACTGGGGCGACGGCACAGCGACGACGATGGGCCTGGTGGCCGGGACGCCCGACCTCGGCTATTACGTCCTGTCCAACCACACCTATGCCTTACCGGGTCTCTATCAGGACTCCGTCACCATCCGGCACTCGGGCGGTTCCGTGGCGACGCTCAGCGGTACGGTGGACGTCGCTTGACGGCGGAATGCCCGGAGCGAGCGATGAAACTCCGTGTTCTGTAGCCGGCCTCTGCGAGGCCGGTCCCAGTGTTCTGTAGCTGGCCTCTGCGAGGCCGGGCTTTCGAGCCCGCTGTCATCACCCCGGCTTCAGCGGGGAAACACTGGAATCACCGCCTGGCCTCTCATCAGACGATCCAGGGACCCCCAGTGCCAGTCCTGTAACGGGCCTTGCTTCGCGGATCATGTGACGGATCATCGATCGTGCCGCTTCTTCCAGGCTTTCAGGTACCTTGCCGCCTTGGGATTCGACGCGTTCCATCGGGGTTCGACCGGGCTGTTGGCAATCATCAGCAACCCGTGACCGACCATGCGGTCGACCTTGGCCATATTGGCGTAATCAACCTTGTCCCAGTGATCGGCCGCGCCGTGATAGTCGGGGTACACGAAAGCGACGCAGATCGTGTGTGCGGGCACGCCCAGGTCTGCGAGAGCCTGGTTGTCGCTCCGGGCGAAGAAAGAATCGCTGAATCGCGGATGCCGGGACACCTTGACGCCCTCCGCCTCGCCGGCGGCTGTGAAGATATCGGAGACCTCCGAGAACCCATGCCCCGTCATCACCGCCGCACCGATGCGCGGTCCCTCGGAGTCGTCGGTGCGACCGACCTGCTCGAGGTTGACGTCGGCCACGGTCTTCTCGACGGGTACGAGGGGATGCCGGCCGTAATAGCGCGAGCCAAGGAGCCCTTTCTCCTCGCCGAAGAAGGTCATGAACAGGATGCTCCGCTTCGGGCGTGTCTTGAGCGTGGACAGTGAGGTGGCGAGCTCGATGACCGAGACAGTCCCGCTGCCATCGTCGTTGGCACCGTTGAAGAGATGGTCGCCCGTGTCTCCCGAGGCGCCATGGTTGCCGATGTGGTCGTAATGGGCGGTGACGAGGACGTACGTGTCCTTCAGCAACGGGTCGGACCCCCGCAGGACTCCAGCGACGTTTCGCACCTTCACGGGACGCGTCAATGGCTCGCCGAGGTGTGAGGAGACCTCAACCTTGCGCGACTCGCCAGGGGATAGCGACTCGAAGAGGGTGAGCACCTTGGAGTCGTGCACGGTGATGAGCGGCGGACCCGGCCGATCGGCGCGGGAGGGATCGGCCTGCCTCGGATTCTCCGGATCGAACGCCCGGCCCGGGGCGAAGCCGGTGGCGGCCCCTGGCTGTCGGCTCACATTCAAGACGACCGCGGCCTTCAGGGTCGTCAGTCGATTCATGAACCCGTTGACCATAAACGTCGCCGCCCGGTCCCGCGAACCGACGCCCGGGAATTCGCCGATCACAGCCTTGCCTTCCACCTGGGCCTGGGTGAGCGATTGGAGATTCTTGGCGTCGACCTTGATGACGCGATCCGCCTTCAAGTCGAAGCCTCGAATGCGTTGCATGCTCACGCGATCCTTGCCCAGTTGGATCGGCGTATCGTCGCCGATTTTCAACGTGAGCGCGAAACTGTCGGCGTCGGCCTCGAGAAGCTTCCAGTTGGCGGTCTGGTAATAGCCGTCATCGCCAATCGCTTCGAGCCCGGCGCGGCGGAACTGGGCCGCGATGTATTCGGCCGCAAGGTCGAGCCCGCGCGACGGGGTATCGCGTCCCTCGAGCAGGTCCGAGGCGATGAACGAGAGGTGGCCGCGGAGCGAGTCGGCCGCGATCCGGTCGAGCGCCGCGGCCTGGTCGGCTGTCAAAGTCGTACTCGGCGAGGGAGGATCGCCGGCGACCATCTGACCGAGGCTGATGAACAGGAGGGCGGAGGCAGCGAGCAAGCCGGTTCTTCGGGGCATCGGGAGCATGCGACAGGCAACCCTTCACGGTATGAGGAGTCGATCTCAGAAACACGAGCGATCGTAACTTGGACGGCACCGGCTGCGCCGGGTCCCGGCGGGCCCATATTACTCCGGCACGAAAGAAGTTCACATACGAGCCCGAAGCGTCAGCGAGAGAATGCCGGCGGGGCCCCTCGACTCACTCGCTCCCTGGCGCTTCGGGCTCGTAGGCACGAGCGTGAGAATCTTCCTTGCCGGGGTCATACCCCTCCACAAGTTCCTCAATCTCCTCCAGCGGCCCGAGGAAACTCGTCCAATCGCTTATCATCCGACTTACGCTCACGAAACACATGCAAGAATCGCCAAAACGACACCAAGCCGAAAAGACCCTGTCGGTCGCGCGCAATGCATTGCTTTAACCTCCTAATGAGTTTTGACTCTCAGAATCGGTAGGTGCATCGACCTAGGGACGCCACGATCTCGTGTTTGGACGGGTCGAGCTGCACCCCCAGGTGTACGCCCGAATCGC
>JBKQHM010000021.1:0-20967 GCA_052148775.1 Isosphaeraceae bacterium
ACGAATGCGAATCTGCTCGGTCGCGGCTGCCGTGCGATAACCAGAAGAGCGACGAGACGTTAACGCTTCACAAAAAACTCAATTGCGGAATCGCTGGACCGCCGCCCGGTGGTTGCACCGGTGTCCCGCGACGCCTAGAATCCCCGCTTGTGGTCCGGCCGTGTTGCGGTCAAACCGGACCGGTCCCACTCGGCGGGTGAAACCCGGGGCATCGCGAAACGCGGGGAGTGAGTGTCATGGGGATGGGTCATGCACTGAGAACACTGGCGATCCTCGGCCTGGGGGGTTTCCTGGGCGGCGGACTGGTCATCGCGCTCGGCGAGCGGGGAGCCGCCAAGGCCGAGCCCGGAGCCAGGACAGCGACGGCCGTGGAGATCGGGTCCGCTCGGAGCGAGCCCATCCGCGGGTGGCAGAAGGGAAAGGGCTGGGGCTGGATCTGGGGGAAGGACGACGAGGTCGGCTCGCTCAACGCACTCTCCAATGCGTCCCGAGCCGCGGCCCTGTCGCTGGCGACCCGCGGCGAGGTCTTCGACCTGGGCCTGCCCTATAACCGGCGCAGCTTCAAGTGGCCGGGGCACAGCCCCGGCGAGATCATCACGTTCCGCAGCCCGGACGGCATCCGACGGATGCAAGACCCCGACGCCCCGCCGACCGAGCAGAACGGGGACCACGTCTACTGGCATTCGGCGGCGATGTTCATCTCCGACAACGTGTCAACCCAGATCGACGGCCTCGCCCACATCACGGCCGGCCGGGACGACCACTGGTACAACGGTTTCAAGGAGTCGGACTGGGGCGGCGACTGGGGCCCGCGCAAGTGCGACGCGTCCACGATCCCGCCGATCGTCGCACGCGGCGTGCTGATCGACGTGGCCGCCTTCAAGAAGGTTGACGCCCTGCCGGGTCACACGCTCATCTCGACCAGGGACCTCCAGGACACCCTCGCCTGGGAAGGCGTGACCCTCGCCCTGGGCGACGTCGTGCTGGTCCGCACCGGCACCGCCCGATACTGGGGAGAAGACGGCGCCGATCACGCCAAGATCACCGCACACGACTCGGCCGGCCCCGACCTCACCGCCACGAAATGGCTCGTCGAGGACCAGGGGGCGATCATGGTAGGCTCGGATACCAGCGGCTACGAGGTCAACCCCGCGCCCGACTCGCCCAGGACCGGCATCCCCGTCCATCGCTACCTGCTCGTCGACCAGGGCGTCCACCTCGGCGAGCTCCATAACCTCGAAGGGCTCAGCCAGGCCAGGGCCTACACGTTCTGCTATATCGCCGCAGTCAACAAGATCAAGGGCACCGCCGCCGGCTTCGCCCTCCGCCCCCTGGCAATCCGTTAGTCATTGGTCATTGGTCACTGGTCATTGGTCATTGGTGGGTAGCCCAACAAGTCCCCAAGCCGTGGAGCTTGCATGGCTGGGTATGAGAACGGAGACAAGAGCCATAAGCCCGACACGATTCAACGAATGACCAATGACCAGTGACCAATGACCAGTGACCAATGACCAAACAGCTTGTGGGCACGGTAAATCTCGACTAGGATGATCGGAAATCATCAGCTAACCCGCAGTATTGACTCGGCCTGGTGCGATCGTGCGACCACCGCGGCGAGTGGCCGTCCTGGCGGGGCTTTCTTCGTGGCGGTCAGTCTCGAAGGACCGGGGGCGGACGGGATCTGGGCGTGTGTTTGAGGAGGCAGGGAGTCATGGCGACGGCCGGAACGCAACCATTCCGAGGGCATATCTACGACGATATCACCCAGACGATCGGCAACACCCCGCTGATCCGCCTGCGTCGGGTCACGCGCGGCTGTCATGCCGACGTGGTCGCGAAGCTGGAGAACTTCAATCCGCTGTGGTCGGTGAAGGACCGCATCGGCGTGGCGATGATCGACGCGGCCGAGGCCGCCGGCAAGATCGATAAGGACACGGTGATCGTCGAGCCGACCAGCGGCAACACGGGCATCGCGCTGGCGTTCACCTGCGCGGCCCGCGGCTATCGACTGGTCGTGACCATGCCCGAGAGCATGAGCCTGGAGCGCCGGCGCTTGCTCAAGGCGTTCGGCGCCGAGATCGTGCTGACCCCCGCGTCCGAGGGGATGCCCGGCGCGGTCCGCCGGGCCGAGGAGCTGGTGAAGAACACGCCGCACGCCTTCATGCCCCAGCAGTTCAAGAATCCCGCCAATCCGGAGGTCCATCGCCGCACCACGGCCGAGGAGATCTGGCGCGACAGCGACGGCAAGGTCGACATCCTGGTCTGCGGCGTCGGGACCGGCGGCACCATCACCGGCTGCGGCGAGGTCCTCAAGCAGCGCAAGCCGTCGATCCAGGTGATCGCCGTCGAGCCCGCCGGCTCGCCGGTCATCACGCAGTTGCGGCGCAACGAGCCGCTCCGCCCTGGCCCTCACAAGATCCAGGGCATCGGCGCCGGCTTCATCCCTGACGTGCTGAACACCGAGATCATCGACGAGGTCGTCACCGTCCCCGAGGATGAGTCGTTCGAGATGGCCCGCCGCCTGGCCCGCGAGGAGGGCATGCTCTGCGGCATCTCCTGCGGGGCGGCCACCGTCGGCGCGATCAAGGTCGCGTCCCGGCCCGAGAATGCCGGCAAGCTCGTCGTCGTCATCCTGCCCGACCTCGGCGAACGTTATCTCTCAACCCCCCTGTTCCCCGAGTGAGGCCGAGCCCCGGTCCTGGCCAGACCATGCCACTGCGGATCGCGACGGCCCCGTTGCGATTTGAAGGCGTTGAACCAGCCATCATCCGACACGACCGGGTCCCTTCCCCTGGAGATCCCTCGCGATCTCCACGACGCCATGGTGGCGCATTGCCTGCGCGAGGCACCGCTGGAATGCTGCGGCATCCTGGGCGGTGTCTCGCCGCGCGTCTCGTCGTTCCATCCCCTGCGGAACGCCGCCGCCAGCGAGACCCGGTACCAGGCCGACCCCCAGGACCTGATCGAAGCCGTCGTCGACATGCGCACCCGAGGCGCGGAGATCCTGGCGATCTACCACTCCCATCCCCGATGGCAGGCCATACCCAGCCGGACCGACCTCGAGGAGAACTACTACGGACCCGTCCCGCGGATCATCGTCTCGTTGCTCGACGAGACGCCCGACGTCCGCATCTGGCGCCTCGATCCCGACTCGTACGAGGAACTCCCCTGGCGCATCGTCGAGCCGGGCGATGTCTCTTGAGGTTGCACCCACACCCTTGCCGGACTATACTACTGTTCCTATTGGATCTTCACAACACCGGGAGCGATTCCGAGTTCCATGCAACGAACCCTGATCATCTTCAAGCCCGACTGCGTCCAGCGCCGGCTGGTCGGTGCGATCCTCCAACGTTTCGAGACCAAGGGCCTTCGGGTCGCGGCGCTGAAGCTCATCCAGGTCGACCGCGCGCTCGCCGAGAAGCACTATGCCGAGCACCAGGGCAAGCCGTTCTTCGAGGGCCTGATCGGGTTCATCACAAGCTCGCCGGTCATCGTGGGCGTGCTGGAGGGCAACGAGGCGATCACGGTGGTCCGGGCGATGCTGGGCGCGACCAACGGCGCCGCCGCCGCACCGGGGACCATCCGGGGTGACTTCTCGATCAGCAAGCAGAACAACCTGCTCCACGGCAGCGACAGCCCCGAATCGGCCCAGCGCGAGATCGCGCTCTGGTTCCAGCCCGGGGAGGTCCTCGAATACGCGATCGACGGCGAGAACTGGGTCTCCGCCGGGTCGTGAGCACGAATGAAAGAGCCGGGAAGCCTCGATCATGACCGCAAAGCCGCGCCAGAGTGAGATCCTCTCGAATCCTTTCTTCGTGATCTTGCTCGGCACGAGCGCGCTGTTCGTATTGACCGTACTGGCGTACCTGGTGAGCCCCTCGGTATTGGTGCCCAACCCGGCACGCCAGCCGAGGGGCGCCGGCTCGATCGCCATGGCCGAGTGGTTCGATCGCCATGGGCCGATGGCGCTCGCCGTCGAGTTCGTCGTCATGCTCCTGACCGGCGTCCTCGCCATGGCGACCGACCCCTGGTTCTCGTCGCGATCGAACTCGAGGCGGCGCGAGGGCGAATCCTGAGCCCCGGGCGCAGACCCTCCTGGGGGCGGCGCCAGCAGAGCCGGCTTGACCCCAGCCACCCCGGCGCCCTGGCCGCATGACTCGGGTGGCTGGGGTCGAGCCCGAAGGGCGATGCCCCCAGGTTACCCGCGGTGAGATCGCCCCAAGCCCCCTGATTCGCAAGGCGATTGCAGCCTCTGAAGATGTTCACGGCAGTGGTCATGAGACCCCGCACCGATTTCGAGAGGGAGGCCGCCATGTCAGCCAAGGCGATCGAGCAGGAGGCCGCGAAGCTGCGGAGCGACCTGAACCGGCATAACTACCTCTATTACGTCGAGGCCGCGCCGGAGATCAGCGACCGCGAATACGACCGCATGATGGAGCGCCTCACCGAGCTGGAGGCCAGCCATCCCGAGTTGATCACGCCGGATAGTCCCACGCAGCGAGTCGGTGGCCAGCCGCTGGAAGGCTTCGCGACCGTCCGCCACGTCGTCCCGATGCTCTCGATCGACAACACCTATTCCTACGACGAGCTCCGCGACTGGGACGCTCGGGTCCGCCGGGGGCTGAACCCGGGCGAGCCCTTGCGATACGTCGTCGAGCTCAAGGTCGACGGCGTCGCCGTCTCGCTCCGATACGAGCAGGGCGTCTTCGTCACGGGGGCGACCCGAGGCGACGGCGAGCGCGGCGACGACATCACGGCCAATCTCAAGACCGTCCGCGAGATCCCCCTGGTCCTCCAGGGCTGCCCCGCCGGCTTGCTCGAGGTCCGCGGCGAGGTCTACATGACCAACTCCGAGCTGGTCCGGCTCAACGAGCTTCGACGAGCCGCCGAAGAGGTCCCCTTCGCCAACCCGCGCAACTCCACCGCCGGCTCGCTCAAGCTCCTCGACTCGAAGCTCTGCGGCCAGCGACGGCTCCGGTTCGTCTCGCACGGACTCGGCGAATACCAGGGGATCAGCGAATCCTCATACTACGCCTTGACGCGCCTGATGAAGAGCTGGGGTATCCCCATCGGCCCCTATACCGCCTGCTATGAGACGATCGAGCAGGTCATCGAGCACGCCCAGCAATGGAGCGACCGGCGCAACACGCTCGACTTCCAGACGGACGGATTGGTGGTCAAGGTAGACGACCTCGGCCAGCGCGAACGCCTCGGCGCGCGGAGCAAGAGCCCGCGCTGGACCATCGCCTTCAAGTACGAGGCCGAGCAGGCCATCACGCGACTGGTCGGGATCACCATCCAGGTCGGCAAGACAGGCAAGTTGACGCCCGTCGCCGAGCTCGAGCCGGTCCTGCTGGCCGGCACGACCGTCCGACGCGCCAGCCTGCACAACGCCGACGAGATCGAACGCAAGGACGTCCGCATCGGTGACGCCGTCGTGATCCAGAAGGCCGGCGAGATCATCCCCCAGGTCGTCCGCGTCGAGGCCGAGGCCCGCAAGGGCGATGAGACCGCGTTCGTTTTCCCCCGCACCTGCCCCAGTTGCGGCGCTCGCGTCGAACGCACGGCCGATGAGGTCGACTTCTACTGCACCAAGTCCCCCTCGCATTGCCCGGAGCAGCTCAAGGAATGGCTCCGATGGTACGCCCACCGCGATGCGATGGACATCGACGGCCTGGGAGAGAAGCTCATCCACCAGCTCGTGGACAAGAAACTCGTCCGGAGCCTCGCCGACCTCTACCGGCTCGACGCGACCACCCTGGCCGATCTGGACCGGATGGGGAAGAAGTCGGCGGACAACCTGGTCAAGGGACTGGAAGCGAGCAAGACCCGGACGCTCGACCGCTTCCTCACCGGCCTGACGATCCGCCACGTGGGCACCCGGATGGCCGAGATCATCGCCGCGCGTGTGCAGACGATCGACCGGCTGCGAACCATGACACTGGCCGAGCTCGAGGCGATCCCCGAGGTGGGCCCGATCGTCGCCGCCAGCATCCACGAGTATTTCCAGGACCCCGAGCACCAGAAGCTGCTCGACGACCTCCGGGACGTCGGCGTGACGCCGCAGGCCGTCCAACCGGTGCAGTCCTCGGGGCGCAAGCTCGCCTTCGCCAACAAGACCTTCGTCCTGACCGGCACCCTCCCCAAGCGTTCCCGGGCCGAGGCCGAAGCCATCATCAAGCAGCGGGGCGGCAAGGTTAGCGGATCGGTCTCGAAGGTGACCAGCTACGTCCTGGCTGGCGAGGAGGCCGGCAGCAAGCTCGAGAAAGCCCGACAGCTCGGCATCCCCGTCATCGACGAGGCCGAGTTCGAAAGAATGGCCGAGATCGACGAGAGGTGATCGCGCGGAATTGAGATAAGAACGGATTCCACAAATCGAAAACGTGACGAGGCGGCCATGGAATGGCCCCCTCGTCCGACTGGCATCGAGCCATTCTCAGTAACGCTGGCCGACGTTGCTATTGCCGTAGCTGCGAGTGGTGCGGGCCTCGCGCGGCTTGGCCTCATTGACGGTGAGGCGGCGGCCGTCATGCTCCTGGTCATTGAGCTCCCGGATGGCCGCTTCCGCTTCCGCGTCGCTGCTCATCTCGACGAACCCGAAGCCCTTGGCGCGACCGGTCTCGCGGTCGGTAATCACCTGGGCGCTCACCACGGTACCGAACGGGGAAAACATCTGCTCCAGCTCCGAGCTGCCGACCTGGTAGGTCAGGTTCCCGACGTACAACTTCTTGCCCACCTTGAAACTCCTGGACGAGCGTGCGGCGACCCGATCTTGCTTTCCGGGTCGGCTGTGAAAGGGGCCAACCATGGCAGCCCAGCAGGCGGGAAGTCGGCAGAGAGAGGCGAGAACAGATTCCAGGAAGGGATCGATCCGCAGACTCGCATTCGGTTTCCAACCATGCGCATTTTATCACCAACTCGGACGAAGTAAAGGCCGAAAGGCCAAATCTTTTTCAGATGTCACGATGCGTTTTAACGTCGAAGGGGAGACGATCCTGCAGATCCTCGACCGCGCATCGATCGGCCAGGATCTCCGCCTTATCCAGTGTTGAAGCCGTACGTCAAGGCTCCCTCGCCCACACTTCTCCTTTTCATCGATCCGCACGCAGCTTGACGGGATGAGACTCCCGGACCAAGAATCGACGTGGGATGTCCGATCGGGAATCCGCCGTCTCCCATCCCGACAGAAGCAGCACGTTCTGAGGTGGTCCCATGAGAAATGCAGTAGCGCCCGAGATCATGGCGGAGACACGCATCGTCTTCCGAAGACTCGCCGACGAGTGGAAGGCAGGCCGAGGTCCTGCGACGACAGCAAGTATGATGACACGACATCCGGCCTACAAAGCGATCATCGGACTCGGGGAGGCCGCCGTCCCATTGCTCCTCGACGAATTGGATCGAGAGCCCGACCACTGGTTCGCCGCCTTGAGATCGATCACGGGAGCGAACCCAGTCCGTCCGGAAGATCGGGGTGACCTGGTGAAGATGGCTGCATCTTGGATCGAGTGGGGTCGCGAGAATGGCTACGGGCGGTCATAGGAACTTTGCGGTATGGTTTCCGAAGCTGGCATTCACTCCGCATCGGATGACGAGCCACTATGACCCAACCTACAACTGTATCGCCTGGGCTGCCGGGGATTCGGGGAGGTGGTGGGAGCCCGACGAGGACGAGGATTACTACTGGCCGCCGGACGCCCCCAGGGAGTATTCCCTCGAAGCCTATGTTCGGGCTTTCGAGTCGATCGGATACCACCGCTGTGATTCCTCCGACCTGGAGCCGGGATTCGAGAAGGTGGCCATCTTCGCGAACGAGACCGGCCCCACACACGCATCGAGGCAGATGGTCGATGGCAAATGGAGCAGCAAGTTGGGTCCATTTGAAGATATCGAACATGTGCTCGAAGCGTTGACCGGAAACAGTTATGAGGAATATGGTAGAATTGCTCAATTGCTCAAGAAAGCGATAACGTGAGCGGCGAATGGTGTAACCGTCGAGCTTACCCCCCGACGGGCACGGGGTCTCCGAGTGCTTCCTCGGCCACCCTCCGGATCGCCTTCAGGTCGAGCTTGCCGGTCCCCAGCACCGGGATCGCTTCGACCTTGATGAAGTTCTCGCGGCGCGGGATGAACAGGTTGGGAAGCCCCTGAGAGCCCAGGCCATCGAGCGCGCGCTGGACCTGACCATCCTCGAGGGTATGGAGCACGGCGAGCTTTTCGCCCTTGCGCTCGTCGCCCACGGCCGTCACGGCGAAGACCTGAATGTCGGCACCGACAGCCTTTTGCAGGGCCTCCTCGACCCGGCCGTGGGGCACCATCTCGCCGCCGATCTTCGAGAATCGCGAGAGCCGGCCCGAGATCTTCAAGAATCCATCCTCGCTCAGGAAACCCAGGTCCCCCGTCACGTACCATCCGTCGCGGAAGGCCGCCTCGGTGAGGTCGTCGCGGCCCAGGTAGCCTTGCATCACGTTCGGACCCTTGACCAGCACGAGCCCTTCGGCGTCGGCGCCGAGCGGTTCGAAGGTTTCGGGGTGGACGACCCGGACCGCGACGCCCGGCAGCGGACGGCCGACGTATCCGCGTCGAGAACCCGGCTGGAAGAATCCCCTCTCCCGGTGATCGAACGTGTTCACGGCCACCACCGGGGCGCACTCGGTCATGCCGTAACCCTCCATCGGGCGGATGCCGAAGGCGTCCTCGAACGACAGCGCCAGCGCTTCGGACAGCTTCTCGGCCCCGGCGAGCACCAGGCGGATCGAGCCGAATTGCGCCGGGGCGCAGCGTCGGAGATAAAGCTGGAGGAACGTCGGCGTGGCCAGGAGGATCGTCGCCGCGTATTGCTGCACCAGCTCGCCGATCACCGGGCCGTCCAGCGGGCTCGGGTGGCAGACGTTGGCAATGCCCGAGTTGGTCGCGAACCAGGAGATCGTGTAGCCGAACGAATGGAACAGCGGCAGGATGCCGATCAGCCGATCCTCCGGCAGGATCCGGTACGCCTCGCGGATCGCCTGGACGTTGGAATCGATGTTGAAATGCGAGAGCACCACGCCCTTCGGCTCGCCCGTGCTGCCGCTGCTGAAGATGATGGTCGCAATGTCGTCGACCGTCACGGCCCGCGCGGCGCCGGCCCAGCGTTCGAGCATCCGCACCGGGGCGAATATCGCCATCGCCGCCGCCGCGGCGCGCTCCGACGGACGGATCGCCGCGCGCACGTCCTCCATGAAGATGATCTCCAGGCCGCCGGGCGGCTCGAGTTTCGCCTTCTCGAGGAACGCCCGGCTGGTGACCACCGTGCGGAGGCCCGCCTGCGCGGCCGCCGATTCCATGCCGGCCCGGCCGGCCGTGAAGTTCAGGTTGACCGCGGTCTTGCCCGCGATCGTCGCCGCCAGGTTGGCCAGCGCCCCGGCGACGCTCGACGGCAGCAAGATCCCCACGGCCGATTGGCCCTCCCAGCGCGGCCTCAAGAAGCGGGCGATCGCCAGGGAGCCGGCGAGCGCCTTGAAATAGGAGACGCGCGGCGTCTGGAAATCGGCGAAGGCCAGCCGCGCCGGGTGCCGATGCGCCCGTCGGATGAACTCGTGATGGAGCGGGCGGCGATCCCCCTTGCGGTACGACCAGGCCTCCTGGCCCAGCTCCGTGATCGCCATCCGGAGTTCGTGGAGCGACGAGTCCGACGGCATCGGCCGGCCGAAGGAGATCGTGACGGGATACGGGATGCGCTCGGGCCATCGCCGGTGGCTCGCCGGGCTGAAGATGCTGCCCATCAGTCGGTCCAGGTGAACCGGGATGATCGGCGTGGTCCGCCCCTTCACGATCCGCTGCAATCCCCGCTGGAACGGCGCCATCATCCCGGTCCGCGTGAGCTGACCCTCGGGGAATACGCAGACCAGCTCCCCGTCGTCGAGCGCCTTGCCGGCCTCGCGGAACGCTTGCAGGATCATCTTGGGGCCGCCGCTGGCGGAGATCGGGATCGCCTTCATCGCGCGGAGGAACCAGCCCAGGACCGGCACGTGGAAGTAAGGGGCGTAGATCACGAACCGGATCGGCCGGTCAGTGCTGGCGAACAGGAAGAGGCCGTCGGCGAACGACACGTGGTTGGGCACCAGCAGGGCCCCGCCTTCGCTCGGCACGTTCGACCGGCCCAGGACCCGCACGCGATACAGCGTATGGGCCAGGCCCAGCAGGATGAATCGGAAGAACGCCTCGGGGACCAGCGTCATCGCCCAGAGGAAGCAGCCCATGAGGATGATCGAGACCCCCAGGAACGTCCCGCGAGGGTCGACCCCGGACCTGGCCAGCACGAGCGCCAGCACCGAACCCATGAGCATCCCGAAATACACCAGCACGTTCGCGAACGCGATGACCGCGCCCCGGCGATCGGCCGGCGCCCGCCATTGCAGCAGGGCGTTGAGCGGGACGAACAGCATCCCGCTGAAGATGCCCAGCATCGCCATGATGATCATGGTCCCGACCATCCCGGGGCCGATGACCGCGAACAGCAACGTGCAGACCGTGAGGCCGAGGGCACCCAGGGGGAGCAGGCCGTACTCCACCTTCGGCCCGGAGATCTTGCCCGCCAGCACGCAACCCACCGCGATGCCGATCCCCAGCGCGACCAGGGGCAAGCCCGTCTGCCACTCCGCCAGGTGCAACACCTTCGACGCATAGGGCAAGATCGGCGCCGGCACCAGGCTGGCGATCGCCCAGACCAGGATCTGGCCGATCAGGGTCAATCGCAGCACCCGGTCGGCGCGGATCGATTCCCAGGCGATCCGCATCGTGGTGATCATCCCCCCCGCAGCCCGCGCCGGAGCAACTCGCGGGATGGCCAGGGCCGCGCCGAGGCCGCAGGCGGATAACACCGTGAGGAGTACCCCGCCCAGCCAGATCGGCGATTGCGACGGATCCGGCCCCGTCGCCATGCTGTTGGCCGCCGACAGGATCGCGCCCCCGGCGACGATCCCGCTGAGGATCGCCAGGTTCGAGCCCATCTCCAGAAAGCCGTTCCCGGCCGAGAGTCGACTGTGGGGCAAGATCTCGGGGAGGATCCCATACTTGGCCGGGCTGAACAGCGCCGCCTGGACGCCCAGCAACGCCAGGATCCCCAGCGCCAGCAATCCGCCCCGAGGCTCGACGATCAGCACGGCCGTGCCGGCCAGCATCAGCAGCACCTCGAAGACCTTCATGGCCACGATCACCGTTCGCTTGCTGATTCGGTCGGCCAGCACGCCCGCCGGCAGCGAGATCAGCATCAGGGGGATCATCAGGACGATCTGGGCGATCGCCGTCCGCTCCTGCCCCTCCGCCTGGTTCGCCGCGGCGGCCACGGCCAGGAGCACGACGATCTGCTTCCAGGCATTGTCGTTGAACGCCCCGAGGAACTGCGCGACGAACAGCCCGCCCATGGGGTGCTTTGCCACGATGGCCGGCCCCGGTTGTCGCTCGAGATCTGCGCCGATGTCCACGTCACCCGCTCCCTTCCAGATAATGCCGACCAGCCGCGGGCGGCATGAATCACTGATGCTCCCGTCCTTATCATGGCCGAAACGGCGCAAACCGAGCCACGGACGGGGACGAAATGTATGGAAATCCCCATCCGGAAATGCAATCCCGACACGGCATCCTGCGTGCCTGATGCCGATCCGGCTTCGAGGTCGGCTAGCCCCCTAGCGACTATATCGGAGACGTATCTTTACCAGAAGCGCCATGCGGGCGAATCTTCGAAACCCGGATCGGCGAAAGCCAATTCGGAGGCGCAAGACAGGCACATGCCTTGCTCGTTAGGAACCGGCCGGGAATCACTTCCCGATTGGCTCGGATGGTTTTTCGTAGAACGGAATTCCTTCCGTTGGATTGGGAAACGGAATGAATTCCGTTCTACGGACGTTTGCGAAATCGGGAGGTGATTCCCGCCTTCCTCCTTGTTGTTCGCCGTCCGGGCTGGCGTTACGATTGAGGAGGATGCTGATGGCGATCAAGCAACCAGAATGAGGAGGGGGCGATGAGAAGGTTCTCCGGATTTCCTCAACTGCTGGCCATCCTGGCTCCGTTCTTCTTGAACCCATGCGACTCACGCGCGGACGACATCCCCCTGGGAGTCCTCCGCGACTGGCAATCCTACAACAATGGCGGATGGAGGCTCCTCAACCAGGGGAAATATGACCGGGCCGAGGACTATTTCAGGACCGCCATCGAGGAGATCCGGCCCTACCAGAAGACCGATCAACGGCTGCTGGCGCGGAGCTATTCCGACCTGGCCAGGGTGCTCTATCACCAGGGCCGGTACGCCGATGCCGAGCCGCTGGCCGAGTGGGCCTTGACCGTCCGCGAAAACTACGTGCGGACCAATCCCGACGCCGTCTTCCAGAGCCTGTACACCCTGGCGATGATCCACACCGCGCAGGCCCACTTCGACCAGGCGGAGCCGCTGCTGAGGCAGGCCATCGAGATCCAGGAGAAGGCCATCGGTCCCAACCACGTCCAGACGGCCGCCACCGTCGACGAGCTGGCGGGCATCTGCATCGAGCAGAGGAAGTTCAAGGACGCGGAGGGCCTCTACAAGCGGGCCATCGCCATCCACGAAAAGTTCGACCCCGACGAGAACCTCGACCTGGCCGCCTGCGCCGAGCATTATGCCGCATTGCTGAAGCGGATCGACCGCAACGCGGAGGCCGACAAATGGAAGGCACGGGCCGCGACGATCCGGCACAACGTGGAAGTGAAGGAGGAGCGAGAACGGGCGAGGAGGGCCGACCCCAGGTTCATGGGGTTCAAGTGAGCCGGCCCGACCCGATCGATCGGCGCGTCTCGCCTCACGGCTTCCCCGGGTCGAAGATGGTCGCCCCGATGTAACGCGTGGGGCCGGTACGGTCGCTGTAGTAGTAGACGGCCACGACCTTGCCGTCGGGGCGCAGGACCGAGCGGGGATAACCGACGTCGGTGCTGCCGCCGTCGTCGCGCAGGACGATCGATTCGCTCCACGTTTTGCCCCGATCGCCGCTTAGACGGGCGCGAATGCCATAGGGCCGGGCGCGGACGCCGTAGATCAGGCAGAGCCGGCCATCGGGCAGGCGGAGGAGGCTCGGAGGATTTCCTTCGCCGGTGTCCGGCTCGGGCGTGGACAGGAACGACCAGGATCGCCCGTCATCGTCCGATCCATAAGCATCGATCCAGCTCTTCGGCGGGTCGAGCCTGCGGATCGTCGTGACGAGCTCGGTCGGCGAGACCCGGACCGTCGACGGCATGATCGCGTAGCCCAACGGTTCGGGCCCGATGAATGAGAGGAACTGCCAGGTCCGCCCGCCATCGGTCGTCCGCGCGCAAAAGGGCCGCCCTTCCTTGCGATCCGCCTTCGACGCGGTCAGGAACAGCATGCAGTCGTCTCGGCCGTTGACGATGTAGTCGGTGCGGCCCATGACGCCCGGCTGGCCGAAGAGCGGCAGCGCGTAGGGCCCCCGCCAGGTCGTCCCGCGGTCGTAGGAATAATAGTATCGCGACATGCCGTTGTTCGAGTTCTCCATCCGTACGGTCATCGCGAAGCCCGGCCGGCTGAAATCGATTGGGGAGTCGAGCTCCGTCGGCCGCTCCTCGGGTGCGCCGGGAGGCATGAGCCCGTGGCGCATCCCGGGCGTACCGCCCAAGGCGCCACGAGGCTGGGGCTGCTCGACCGACCACGACGCGCCGCCGTCGCGACTCCGGGCCAGGAGGAACTCCTCCGGCCGATCGTGATCGATGTTGTGGAATCGGCCGCGGTCCTTGTAAGTACCGCGGCTGAAGCCGACGAGGATCTCGTCGCCCCACGACCAGATCCCGTGATTCGCCGGCCAGCCCGCGAACCGACCCGGCTCTCGATAGACGACGACGTGGCGGATGACCCTGGGCGGCTCGGCCGCATCTCCCGCCGGTCCCATCGCCATCGCGCCCAACACGAGAGCCATCGCCCATTTCCTCGAAGAGATCGACACCTCGCTCTGTCCTTCCTGGCAACATGGCCGAGCCCGACACCCGATAGAGGGCCGTTCGTTGAATCATGCTCATCCTAACGCGGCCTGCGACCGGAACCAAGAAGGGATGGCGGATTCCCCATAACGGACTCATCCCGCCGGGAACCTGCAATCCGCCATCCTCAGTTCCACCCACGATGATCGGCAGGATCCGACGTCACGCGCGTGCGATCACCGCCCGGCAGGCCGCAGCGAACCTCAAACGCGACGTCAAGGCCGCCGACTCGCCGACGCCGACCGGCGGCGAGATGCCGGCCGAGCGCGTCCTGCAAGAGCCCGAGACCCGCGTCAGCGACGAGGGGACGAATCTCCTCAAGGGCACGCGGGCGGAATAGTGGATGTCTCCACGAACCATAGCGCTTGACGTTATTAACGCCCCGCGTTATGATTTCCGGGATGATCGGGAGCTTCCGAGACAAGGGGACTGAGCGGGTCTTCCACCGCGAAGGGCGGACCAACTTCGCCCGCGGGTTACAGCGGACCGCGCTGCGAAAGCTCCTGATCCTGAACGCCGCGGCATCGCTCGACGACCTGCGCGCTCCGCCAGGGAATCGACTGGAGAAGCTCCAGGGGAATCGAGCGGGGCAGTACAGTATCCGGATCAACGATCAATGGCGTATCTGCTTCCGTTGGAAAGACGGTGAGGCCCTCGACGTCGAGATTGTCGATTATCACTGAGCAGGAGCCGACATGCCGCGCCAGAAACTTCCCCCGATTCATCCCGGCGAGATCCTCCAAGAGGAATTCCTGGGCCCGCTCTCCATCAGCCAGTATCGGCTCGCGAAGGACACGAGTGTACCGCCCCGCCGCATCAACGAGATCGTCCGGGGCACGCGATCGATCACCGCCGACACGGCCCTTCGGCTGGCCCGATACTTCGGGACAACCGAGCACTTCTGGCTGAACCTCCAGGTCCACTACGATCTCGAAGTGGAAAGGGATCGGCTCGGCGATCGACTGAATCGCGAAGTCAAGCCGCCAGGAACAAATTGAAGCCCGATGAGGGGCCGGCACAGGTCCGTGCTCGATCTCCCCGGAGACAGTTGAAACCGCCGATCCCAGTCGATCGGCGGCACTGAATGGACATCGCAAGAATTCCAGGTAGAATGGGCGATCTTGCAAGCGAGGCCACCGCGAACAGTCCTGTTGCGGAGTCCACAAGATTCCTACCGGTAGCGAGAATCGGCCAGATTCCATCCCTCGACCGGCTGCTGCGTCGAACACCGCAAGGCCGGCCTCCGCGCGTCGGCCTGGGCGGATGACGCGAACGCATCGCGTCCGCACCGCACAGCCGTCGGCTATGGTCGGCCCTCTTCGCCCGCCGCCGGAATTCTCCCGATCGGAGCCAGCTTCATGATCGTCGGAGTCCCTCGAGAGAGTTTCCCGGGCGAACGCCGCGTGGCCCTCGCCCCGGTCGTGATCCCGAACCTCGTCAAGGCCGGCCTCGAGGTCGTCGTGGAAACGGGAGCCGGCGCGGAGGCCGGCTATCCGGACGCCGAATACACGGCCCGAGGCGCCCGGATCCTCCCGACTCGCGCCGAGGTCTTCGGCACCGCCGATATCGTCGTCCAGGTCCTGGGCTATGGCTCGAACGACCGGACCGGCAAGGACGACCTGCCCCTCTTTCGCCGCGACCAGGTCCTGATCGGCTTCCAGCGCCCGCTGGGATCGATCGAGACCATCCGCGAGCTCGCCGACAAAGGGATAACCTCCTTTTCCATCGAGTTGATGCCGCGGACGACCCGCGCCCAGAGCATGGATGCCCTCTCCTCGATGGGGACGGTCGCCGGTTACAAGGCGGTGATCGTCGCCGCCGACAAGCTGCCGCGCATGTACCCCATGCTGACCACCGCGGCCGGTACGATCACGCCCGCGCGGGTCCTGGTGATCGGGGCCGGCGTGGCCGGGCTCCAGGCGATCGCCACGGCGAAGCGGCTCGGGGCCGTGATCTCCGCCTACGACATGCGGCCCGCCGCCAAGGAGCAGGTCCAGAGCCTCGGCGGGCGGTTCGTCGAGCTGCCCATCGAGGCCAAGGACGCCCAGGACGCCCGCGGCTACGGCACGGCGCAGGACGAGTCGTTCTACGAGCGGCAACGCGAGCTCCTCGGCCGCGTCGTCTCGGAGAGCGACGTCGTGATCACGGCCGCGGTCATCCCGGGCAAGAAGTCGCCCGTGCTGGTGACCGCCGATATGGTCGCTCGCATGGCCCCGGGCTCCGTGATCGTCGACCTCGCCGCGGAGCGTGGCGGGAACTGCGAGCTCACCCGGCCCGAAGAGATCATCGTCGAGCACGGCGTGACCATCGTCGGCTGGATCAACCTCGCCAGCACGGTGCCCTATCACGCCAGCCAGATGTATGCGAAGAACGTCACAGCGTTCCTCCTGCACCTGGTGAAGGACGGCAAGCTGCAATTGAACCTGAACGACGAGATCATCCGCGACACGTTGCTGACGCGGGGCGGCGAGGTCGTGAACGCCCGCGTGCGGGAATTCTTCTCGCTGCCGGCGCTATCGGCGGCATCCCAGGAGGCTGAGAAATGAAGCTCGACCTGATCACGAGCCTCTATGTCTTCATGCTGGCGGCATTCATCGGGTTCGAGGTGATCCGACGGGTCTCCCCGCTGCTCCACACGCCGCTGATGTCGTTGACCAATGCGCTGGATGCGATCGCCGTGGTCGGGGCGATCATCCTGGCCGGTTCGGGCGAGAGTACGCTGGCAACGGTGGTCGGCACCCTGGCGATCATCGCCGCCACGACCAACATCGTCGGCGGATTTATCATCACAGACCGCATGCTCGGAATGTTCAAGGCGAGCGGCCCGAAGAGGCGATGAACCCATGCGCGAATACGCCATCGAGATCGTGTACCTGATCGCCACCGCCCTGTTCATCCTCTCGTTGAAATGGATGAGCTCGCCGAGCACCGCGCGCCGAGGCGTCCGGGCCGGCGAGCTCGGGATGTTCCTGGCGATCGTCGGGACATTGTTCCATCTCGAGATCGTCGATTACAAGTGGATCGCCGTCGGACTGGTGGTCGGCACGATCATTGGGATACCGCTCGGTCGCGTGCAGATGACCGCCGTGCCGCAACGGACGGCGTTGAGCCACGCGTTCGGCGCATTCTGCGTCACCCTGGTGGGCATCGCCGAGTACCACCTGCGGGCGCCCGAGGTGCCGCCGTTCATGATGTCGGTGCTCGCGTTGGAGGTCATCCTCGGCTCGCTCACGCTCTCGGGCAGTCTGATGGCCGCCGGGAAGCTCCAGGAGCTCCTGCCGCAGAGGCCGATCACGTTCAAGAACCAGAACTTCGTCAATCTCTCCCTCCTCGCCGTGGCCGTCGCCTCCGCGGCCTACATGGTCTACGACCCCTCGCAAGCCCTGCTCTTCCCGCTGATCGTGGCCATCTCGCTCCTCTTCGGCGTGATGATGATCATCCCCATCGGCGGCGCCGACATGCCGACGGTGATCTCGCTCCTGAATTCCTACGCGGGCCTCTCGGCTGCGGCGATGGGGTTCGCGCTGGAGAACAAGCTCCTGATCGTCGCCGGGGCGCTCGACGGCGCCTCGGGGTTCATCCTCTCGGTCAATATGTCCAAGGCGATGAACCGGTCGTTCACGAACGTGCTGTTCGGGGCGTTCGGGCAGGAGCAGGCCGCGGCGCCCGGCGCCCAGGTCGAGCGATCGGTCCGCAGCGCATCGGCCGAGGAGGCCGCAGGCATCCTCTCCGCGGCGAGCAAGGTCGTCATCGTGCCGGGATACGGCATGGCCGTCGCCCAGGCCCAGCACAAGGTCCGGGAACTCTACGACGCGCTGACCAAGCGCGGGGTCGACGTCAAGTTCGGCATCCACCCGGTCGCCGGCCGGATGCCCGGCCACATGAACGTCCTCCTCGCCGAGGCCGACATCCCCTACGACCACCTGCTCGACATGGACGAGATCAATGGCGACTTCCCCCAGACCGACGTCGCGCTGGTCATCGGCGCCAACGACGTGACGAACCCCGCCGCCCGCGAGGACGCCTCCAGCCCGATCTATGGGATGCCAATCCTCGACGTCGACAAGGCACGCACCGTCATGGTCATCAAGCGCGGCATGAGCCCCGGCTTCGCCGGCATCGACAACCCGCTCTATTACCTCGACCGGACACTCATGCTCTTCGGCGACGCCAAATCGTTCGTCGGCTCGATTGTGCGTGAGCTGTCAGGAGGCGAGAATGGCTGATCCGGCATGTCGTCGTTCGTCACGGAGTCCGTATTGCGGCAGGCGTGCAACAGCCTCAGCATCGGCGCCGAGGCCCGCGATTTGAAATCGAGAGATTGACCGACTTCGCCAGAGCGCCGGACACCCGAGGCAGTCCGAAACGGGTTCGAGGCTGTCGTTGCATGGTTCGATCCGGCGAAGTTTCACTCAGATCCCTTAGAGCTCGGAGCGAGAACCATGAAGCGACCCAAACGACTTTTTCGCCAAGGAGGCATTCGGCAGAGGGTACTAACCCGGAAGCAGATCTCGATTACCCAGGAAGTGGATGACATCATCGGAAGTGCAGTGGCGAATCAGGGACGGGTCGTCTTTCTCGGCTCATTGGTCTTCTTCTCCACCGCCACCGGCGACGCCTGGATGCTCGACATAGAGGACAGCTTGGCCCTTTGTCTCATGATGGAGGGAAAGCGGAGGCCATTCGTGATCGATGAAACACCCGAGCGCTTCTCCATCGAGTGGGAAGGGACATTCCGCATCGATCGAGAGACAATGATCTACAAGGACAACACAGGTAGATTGCAGAGGATCCTCGGATACCCAATCAAGGAGATTCTAGCGCTCCAGGCACTGGCTCGATCCTGAAGCGAGACGACAAGCTCAGGGCGACCATCACTCCTTATGCCGCTGCTCGGAAGGCCCGCCCTTATCCTGGGCGAGGTTCCGCGCCGTATTGACCAGGCAGACGTGGGAGAACGCCTGCGGGAAGTTGCCGAGCTGCCGCTTCGCGGCGGGATCATATTCCTCGGCGAGCAGCCCGACATCGTTGCGGAGCGAGAGCAGTCGGTCGTAGATCTCCCGGGCCTCGTCGCGACGCCCCTGGAGCGCCAGGTTGTCGACCAGCCAGAAGGTACAGGGCAAGAAAGCCCCTTCCCCCTTGGGCAGACCGTCGACGTCCTCGTCGGAGTTGTACCGGCGGATTCGAGCCATCGCGGCCCACCAGGGCGGCCGTGCGGCAATCGCCGATCATCGCGTAGTCTTCGATCCGAAGTGCCATGGTGCGTGTGTCCCATCCGGGCGTCGTCCTGAGTTCGTGTCGTACCGCGACCACCAGGCCCGAGCGGACACTCCTGTTCCGCCCCGGGCCTTTCTCACTCACCAGATCGATGCAAACGGCGTTCCTGGAAATCCGGCTCCCGATCCGGAACTGGCGGAGGTGTGGCTCGTTCGTTAATTTAGAATCGCGCCAGGCCCCTCATGCCGGAGATCGAGAGAACGAAGGACGCTTCATGACATTCGACCACGAAAGCCTCGCACTCCTCGGCGAGATGTTACGCGCGCTCGACCAGGGATTCCGCGGCCTGCCGTCTCTCTCGCCCCAGGTCGAGCCGGGCGCCCTCCGCGCGGTCCTGCTGGAAGCGACGGAGCGGATGAAGGAGAATCTCCCGTACCATCACCCGCTCTATATCGGCCAGATGCTCAAGCCGCCGCATCCGTCGGCCCGACTGGCCTATGCGATGGCGATGTTCCTCAACCCCAACAACCACGCCCTGGACGGCGGCCGGGCCAGCTCGATCATGGAGAAGGAGGCGGTGGCCGGGATCGCGCGGATGTTCGGCTGGGAGGACCACCTCGGCCACCTCTGCGGCGGGGGCACGATGGCGAACTTCGAGGCCCTCTGGGTCGGCCGGGAGCTTCGCCCCGGCCGGGCGGTCGCCGCATCGTCCCAGGCCCATTACACGCACTCGCGTCTCTCCGCGGTCCTCGGCGTCCCCTTCCGGAAGATCCCCGTCGATCCCCGCGGACGGATGGACATCCCGTCGCTGGAGCGGGCGCTCTCCCAGGGCCACATCGGCACCGTCGTGGTCACGCTCGGCACGACGGCCGCCGGGACGGTCGATCCGCTCCCCGAGATCCTCGCCCTGCGCGACCGGCATGACTTCCGCCTCCACGTCGACACGGCCTACGGCGGATACTTCACGCTCGCGGGGAACCTCGCCCCCGAGACCCGCGCCGCCTTCGACCGCATCGGGGAGGCGGATTCGATCGTCATCGACCCGCACAAGCACGGGCTCCAGCCCTACGGCTGCGGCTGCGTGCTCTTCCGCGACCCGGCCGTCGGCCGGTTCTACCGGCACGACTCGCCGTATACTTACTTCAGCTCGGCCGAGCTGCACCTCGGCGAGATCTCGCTGGAATGCTCGCGCGCCGGGGCCTCGGCCGTGGCCCTGTGGACGACCATGCGATTGCTCCCGCTCGAAAAGGGGGGTGCCTTCGCCCGAGGACTCGAATCGTGCCGCGAGGCGGCCCTGATGCTCGATAAGGCTCTCGAAGCGGACGACCGATTCGCCCCACTGTTCGCGCCCGAGCTGGATATCGTCGTGTGGGCCGTCCAGGCCGGGACGGCGACCGAGTCATCCGCGCGCGCCCGACGCATCTTCGACGCCGCGGCCGAACGAGACCTGCACATGGCCCTGGCCACCTTCCCGAGGGTGATGCTCGAACCATCGGCGCCCGTGTCCCACTGGGATGTCGACGAGATCGTCTGCCTGCGAGCGTGCGCCATGAAGCCCGAGCATCGCGAATGGATGCCCGAGATCCTGGAACGGCTCAAGGCAGCCGCCGGGTCCTTAGAGCCAATCCCGGGAGGCTCTTTGTAGGGTGGGCACGGCCACCGCTTCCAACATGCCGGCGCAATGCCGGCACAATTACTATAACCTCTTTGACTGGGATGATTTTCGTTTCCTGATCACGGAGGGCTATCGATGTC
>JBKQHM010000022.1:0-13093 GCA_052148775.1 Isosphaeraceae bacterium
TATCCCAATCCGGCCGGGCTCAAGCCGGTGACGGTCGACCAATACCTCCGGACCGAGTACGACCGGATGCCCGAACCGCCGCCGCGCGGGGTGCGGGGCGCCGACCGGATCAAGATCCTCGAGGACACCGATGGCGACGGCCGAGCCGATTCGGTCAAGGTCTTCGTCGAGGGCTTGAACCTGGCCTCGGCGCTGGCCGTCGGGCATGGGGGCGTGTTCGTCGGCCAGGCGCCGTACCTGCTGTTCTACCCCGATCGCGACCGCGACGATCGGCCCGACGGCGACCCCGAGGTCTTGCTCACCGGGTTCGGTCTCCAGGACGCGCACGCGACCGTCAACTCGATGACCTGGGGCCCGGACGGCTGGCTCTACGGGGCGCAGGGGAGCACCGTCACGGCCCGGATCCGCGGCTACGAGTTCCAGCAGGGCATTTGGCGCTACCATCCCCGGACCCGCCAGTTCGAGCTCTTCGCCGAGGGGGGCGGCAACACCTGGGGGCTCGACTTCGACGCGACCGGCAACGCCTTCGGCAGCAGCAACGGGGCGTACATCACGTTCCACATGGTGCAGGGGGGATACTATATCAAGGGCTTCGCCAAGCACGGCCCGCTGCATAACCCGCACGCCTACGGCTATTTCGGCCCGATCGCCTATCAGGGGACCAAGCGCGGGGGCCACGTCACGCCGGGCGGGATCATCTACAAGGGGGACGCGTTCCCGCCGTCGTTCCGCGGCACGTTCATCGGGGGCAACCTGCTGTCGAACGCCGTCTACTGGCACGTTTTGGAGCCGCGCGGATCGACCTTCGCCGGCCGGCACGGCGGCACGCTGATCGACGCCCGCGACCGATGGTTCCGGCCGATCGACCTCCTCGCCGGTCCCGACGCCTCGGTCTACGTCGTCGACTGGTACGACAAGCGCGCCGCCCACCTCGACCCGCGCGATACCTGGGATCGGACCAACGGGCGGATCTATCGCGTGGTCTACGGGACCCGGCGGAGGCTCGAGCCCTTCGACCTGTCCAAGCGCCCGTCCGCCGAGCTGGTCGCCCTGCGGACCAGCACCAACGACTGGTTCGCCGCGGAGGCCCGGCGCATCCTGGCCGAGCGTCGCGACGCGTCCGTGGTGCCCAACCTGAAACGCCTGCTGACCACCGACCGCGACGAGACGGTCGCACTCCGCGACCTGTGGGCCCTCGACGTCAGCGGCGGGCTCGACGATGCGACGGCGATGGAGCTGCTGGGGCATCCGGTGGCCGGCGTGAGGCGATGGTCGATCCGGCTGCTGGGCGACGACCATCGCATGAACCGGGACCTGCGTGCCAGGCTGATGGCCCTCGCGGCCAGCGAGCCCGACGCGATGGTCCGGGGCCAGATCGCCGCGAGCTGTCAGCGATGGTCGGCCGACGACGCGATCCCGATCCTGGGGCGACTGGTCCGCCACGACGGGGATCTCAAGGACCCCTATATCCCGAACCAGCTCTGGTGGGCCTTCGAGCGGCAACTGCGTCAGGACCGCGACGCGGTCGTCGATTTGCTGAGCGATTCCGAACTCCAGCGGACCGTCCTGGCCCGCGACGCGCTCCTCGAGCGGACGGCCCGGGCGCTGGCGTCGGACGGTTCCGACGGCGACTTCGCGGGATGTGCCCGGTTGCTCTCGGCCGCCCCGGGGCCGGATCAGGTCGCGCGGATACTGGGCGGGATGGAGAAGGGGCTCGAGGGGCGCAGGCTGTCGCAGACCCCGGCGCCGCTCGCCGAGCCCCTGGCGCGGATCTGGGCCGCCGCTCAGCCGGTGCCGGATGCGGTCCTGATCCGGCTGGCCGCCCGCATGGGACGCGCGCCGGCGATCGAGGCCGCGATCCGGAAGGCCCGCGACCCTCGGGCCGCCGAGTCCGACCGGATCGCCCTGATCGAGCTCCTCGGACAGCTCGGACGAACGGAGGACATCCCCGTCCTCGTCGAGATCCTCGGACACGACCCGAAGCCGGCGATCCAGCTCGCGGCCGTCGCGGCGCTGGGGGGTTACTCGCAGCCGTCGGCCGCCCAGCCGATGCTGGAGCGGTATCGCTCCGCCTCGCCCACCGTCCGCGCCCGGATCCTGGGCCTGCTCTGCAGTCGACGCGAGTGGGCGAGCACCTTGCTGGACGCGATCGAGCGCCGTCAGATCGCCGCCAAGGACCTGACCCCGGCGCAGGTCCAGCTCGTCGCCCAGTTAAACGACCCGTCGCTGCTGGCTCGCCTGGAGTCCGCCTGGGGGAAGATCCCGCGAGTGGGCTCGCCCGAGAAGAAGCGCCGGATCGCCGAGATCCGCGGCCTGCTCCCCGAGGGGGACAAGGGCAGCGCCGTGCGCGGCAAGCCGATCTTCAAGGAGAACTGCGCCGTCTGCCACAAGCTCTTCGACGAGGGGGAATCGATCGGCCCCGAGCTGACCGGCGCCGAGCGCGGCGACCTCGATTTCCTGATGACCAGCCTCGTGGACCCCAGCGCGTTCGTCCGCAAGGAATACCAGGCCCAGACGATCGCCCTGCACGACGGCCGGGTCTTGACCGGGCTCGTCGTCGAGGAGAACGACCGGTCGCTGACCCTCGTCGACGGCAACCGCCAGAAGACGGTCATCGCCCGGGATGCGGTCGAGGCCGTCAAGCCGTCGGAAGTCTCGCTCATGCCCGAGGGGATGCTCGACAAGCTGACCGAGCCCCAGATCCGCGACCTGTTCCGATACATCCAGAGCTCGAGCGGGCGGTGAGGTGTCGTGGCCTTGCCACCCCACGCTTCAGGACAGAAGCCTCTTGCGGAATGACGCGAGAGTGCGACACTTGGCGGCAAACTCGGCCAAATCACTGAGCCGGTCAAACTCGACCGCGTTCAACTCGACCTCAATGTCCTTGGCAGCCGTTCCGAATCGACCTACGAGGAAGACGAGGAGCATCTCTCGTTTCGCTCGGAGCTCTCCCTTGCGCTCGGATTCCTCAACGATCTCCTGGTACAGCGGTGATTGAATCATGACTTCGCGCCCTCCCAGTAATGCACGCAATCGCTCCAACAGCATCTGATCCTGATTGTAACGCAGAGGCAGCAGGAATTGGGTCACGACCAGCAAGTTTTCGTACTCGGGGTGCCCGATCAGCGGGGCAGCTTGGTCCATCCGGGCGCGGCACCGGCGGACGATCTGCTCCGGCGAGCCCGTGACCTTGGCCAGCGGCACCCAGGGGAGCAGGCCGACGTCGTCGATCGCCAGCAGTTCTTCGGCCGGGATCTCCCAAAGCTTGATCGCCTTCCAGGAAAGATTCAGCTTCGTGAATCCCCTTCGGCTGATCAGCTCGACCGAGTCGGCCGCCGGGACGTTTCCTTTCTCGCGGAGGAACAGCACCAGAACCTCCGGAAGAATCCCGCGTTCGAGGTAGATCAACGACACATCACGGACCGCCTGGGACGGCAACCGTGCGTCCGGGTCGGTCGCGATCTCCAGGATGAAGATGTCGGGCTTGGCCTGGCCCGGACTCCAGACTTCGAGCACGCCGTCGGGCAGTTGGCGGTGCTGGACCGGCTCGGCCTGACGCGGCGCCCACCGGGCAATATCGTTCACGCCCCCCATGCGAAGGATCGAATTGCCGCGGTGCTGGATCAGGTACTTGCCGCACTTGTCATACTCATGCATCGGAGCGGCTCTCACGGCCATCTTGCACCCAGGGGGCCCCTATCGCGCGATGTTTCCAGGGACGTGCACCAAGGGCATCAAAGGATACCGCTCTCGGTCGCCGGCTCGAACGTGCCTCAGTCTTCTTCGAGATGATGAATCCCCTCCCCGCGCAATCAGGCGATGATATCTTTGACGACCTTGCCGTGGACGTCGGTGAGGCGGAAATCGCGGCCGGCGTAGCGGTAGGTGAATTGCTCGTGGTCGAAGCCGAGGAGGTAGAGGATCGTGGCGTGCAGGTCGTGGACGTGGACCTTGTTCTCGACGGCCTGGAAGCCGAGCTCGTCGGTGGCGCCGTGGGCGTAGCCCCCCTTGACGCCGCCGCCGGCCATCCACATGGTGAAGCCGTAATGGTTGTGGTCGCGGCCGTTCATCTTGCCCTGATTGGAGCCGGGGGTGGGCAGCTCGACGGTCGGCGTGCGGCCGAACTCGCCGCCCCAGATGACCAGGGTGTCCTCGAGCATCCCGCGCTGTTTGAGGTCCTTGAGGAACGCGCCGATCGGCCGGTCGCACTGGTTGGCCAGCGTGCGGTGGCCGACCTCGATGTCGTCGTGATGGTCCCAGGGCTGGCCCTCGCCGTGCCAGAGCTGGACGAAGCGGACCCCGCGCTCGAGGAGGCGGCGGGTCGCGAGGAGCTGTCGGCCGTGCACGCCGTTGCCGTACATCTCCCGGACCGACGCCGGCTCCTGGGTGATGTCGAACGCGTCAGCGGCCTCCGACTGCATGCGGTAGGCCAGCTCGAACGACTGGATCCGCGACTCGAGCTCGGCCTCGCCGGGGCGGTGGTCCAGGTGTCGTCGGTTCAGCTCGCCGAGGAGGTCGAGCTGGGCGCGCTGGGCCTTCGGGCCGACGGCATGGTTCTGAATGTGCGCGATGAGCTTCTCGATCTCGGTGTGACGACTATCGAGATAGGTCCCCTGGAAGACGCCCGGAAGGAATGCGGATTGCCAGTTCTGCGACTCGGCGATCGGGAACCCGCCCGGGCACATCACGATGAAGCCGGGGAGGTTCTGGTTCTCCGTCCCGAGGCCGTAGAGCACCCACGAGCCGACGCACGGCCGCGCCTGGCGCGCCTCGCCGCAGTTCATCAGCATCAGCGACGGCTCGTGGTTGGGGACATCGGCGTGCATCGAGCGGATCACGCAGATCTCGTCGATCATCTCGGCCGTGTGAGCGAAGAGGTTGCTGACCTCGAGGCCGCTCTGGCCGTACCTGCGGAACTTGAAGGGGGAGCCCAGGGCGGCGCCGGTCTTGCGCTCGGTGGGCAGGTTGGTCGGCACCGCCTTGCCGTGATACTTCGCCAGTATCGGCTTGTGGTCGAAGGTATCCACATGCGAGGGTCCGCCGTTCATGAACAGGTGGACGACGCGCTTGGCCCGAGCCCGCATCGGTGCCGGCCTGGGGGCCATCGGATCGAGCCGGATCGAGCCGGGCGCGGCCGACGGCGACGCATCGCCGGCACGGGCCGAGGCGCCCAGCATCCCGGCGTCCGACATCAGGCCCCCCAGCGCCAGGGCGCCCATCCCCATCCCCGAGCGGTTCAGCAGCTCGCGACGCGTCAGGACGATGTCTTCGAGGTTCGGGCGGTGATCGGACATGATTGGGTCTCCCCGTAGGGTGGGCACTGCCCACCGGCCTGATCCTGGCGTATTCTACCTGGCATATCGGTGGGCCATGCCCACCCTACCTGCCGTGTTCGGCGGGCGATGCCCACCCTACCTGGCATATCGGTGGGCCATGCCCACCTACCCGGACTAATCCATAAACATAAATTCGTTGGTCAACAACAACACCTGTGCGAGCTGTTCCCAGGGGGAGAGCGACGGGTCGGCGAGTGTGCCGCCGATCCTGGCCGGGGTGAGCGTCTTCCAGCCGTCGAGCCGGGGGGCGGACGGGCCGGACTGCCGTGCCAGGAAATCGGCCGCGAGGGCGATCTCGTCGGGATCGGGGGTCCGGCCGAGGACGCGACGGTAGAGCCGGCGGATGCCGTCGGCCGGGTCGGCCGGCACTCCGGACGCCACGACGGACGACTCCTGACGGGTCGAGGCGGCCAGCCGGCGCGCCTGCTCGTGCAGGAACGGGCTGTTCATCAGGAAGAGGGCCTGTTGCGGGACGGTCGTCACGAACCGGCGCGGGCTGGTCGCATCGGGGACGGCGAAGTCAAACGTCCGGTAGAGTCCGTCGAGATTCTGTCGGTCGATGAAGCCGTAGATCGTCCGCCGGGGCGAGAACGGCGCCTCGGTGATCATCACCGGCCGGCCGCCGATCGTCGGTTCCAGGGCACCCGAGACCGCCAGGATCGAGTCGCGCATCGACTCGAAGTCGAGCCGCTGGGGGCTGAACCGCCAGACCAGCCGGTTCTCGGGGTCGCGCATCGCCGCATCGGGCCGGGGTGCGCTGCTCTGCCGATACGTGCTGGAGAGCATGATCCGCCGGTGCAGCGACTTGATCGACCAGCCATCGGCCAGGAACTGGGCGGCCAGGGCATCGAGCAGCTCGGGGTGGGAGGGCGGGTCGGACCGCACGCCGAAGTCGCTGGGCGTGGTGACCAGCCCCTTGCCGAAGTGCCAGTGCCAGACGCGGTTGACCAGCACCCGGGCCGTAAGCGGATTGCGGGCGTCGGCGATCGCCTGGGCCAGCTCGAGCCGGCCGCTCCCCTTCTTGAACGGGGCCGGCTCCGGACCGGCCACCACACGGAGGAACCGCCGCGGGACCGCCTTGCCCGGCCGGCCCGGGTTGCCGCGGATGAAGACGTGCGGCTCGACCGGCTGCGGTGCGTCGTTGAGCACCATGGCCCGCGCGGGGGCCGTCGCATCGGTCGCGTTCAGCCGTTCGATGGCGCCGTTGAGCTGCGCGAGCTGATTGCGCTGCGTCTGGTCGAGGAACAACCGCCGGGGATCATCCGAGGGGGCGAGCGGCCCGTTCGGTCCATAAAGGGCCAGGCGGAGCGACTCCCACTCGGGCTCGGCGAGCGGATGTCCGGCCTTGCCCGGCGTGCGTGCGGCCTGATCCTTCTGCTTCGCCTCGAGCTGGCCGAAGAGGCTCACATACCGGGCGACGACCTCGGCCATGCTCGACGGCGGACTGGCGAGCACGACGCGGGCGACCATCGGATGAATGGGGGCGGCCTTCGCGTCCTTCGTTGCGGTCAACTTGCGCTGGACTTCCGCCGCCCTGGCGGCAAACCCCTCGCGCGGCAGCGCCGCGAAGGCGTGCCAGGGGGCCAGGATCGGGTCTTGGGTCTTGGCCGTGGCATCCAGGTGCCGCTTCCAGAGCATCGCGACGCTTCGAAGCCGACGGGCGTTCAACTTGTCGGCGAGGGCACGCTCCTCCAGCTTCAAGTTCCTGCCGTCGAAGCCCAGGTCATACCCGACCTTGATGTATTGCGAGAACCGCGCGGCGAGGTCTTTCTGGACGTCATCGCGACGCGCCGCGAGGTAGGCGTCCCTCTTCTTCTTGGCCTCCTCGAGCTTGCGGGTGAACTCGGCGGACCGCTTCACATGCCCGGCGCCCGGCCAGTCGATCACGGGGAGTTCGCCCGGCTCGTTGGAGCTGGCGAAGATGCCGTAGAACGAGTAATAGTCCTCGGTCGGGATCGGGTCGAACTTGTGGTCGTGGCAGCGGGCGCAGGTGACCGTCAGGCCGAGCAGGCCGCGGCTGACGACGTCGATCCGGTCGTCGATGATCTCGTTCTGGTCGAGGAGGAACCGCCGGCCGACCGTCAGGAAACCCATGGCGGCCAGGGGCCGAGTGTCGTCGCTCTTGTAGATTTGATCGGCCGCGAGTTGCTCGACGATGAACCGGTTATACGGGAGGTCGGCGTTGAAGGCGTTGATGACGTAGTCGCGATAGGTGAACGCGTAGGGATACCGGCGTTCCTGGGTGAAGACATAACCCTTGGTGTCGGCGTACCGGGCGACGTCGAGCCAGTGCCGGCCCCACCGCTCGCCATATCGCTGCGACGCCAGGAGGCGGTCGACGACGCGGGCGAAGGCGTCCGGCGACGCGTCGGCCACGAACGCCTCGACCTCATCGGCCGTCGGGGGAATGCCCCAGAGATCGATCGTTGCGCGACGGATCAGAGTGCGTTTGTCGGCCGGTGCCGACGGCGCGATCCCCGCGGCCTCCAGCCGGGCCAGGATATGGGCGTCGATCGGCGACCGGACCCAGCCCGCATTCTTGACCGGGGGGAGCGGGGCCGTCCGCAACGGCTGGAACGCCCAGTGGGCCGGCTCGGCACCCGACGCGCCGCGGGCCGCGACGGCATTCCTCCCCGTGTGGGCGGGCCAGGGGGCACCCAGGGCCACCCATCGAATCAGGAACGCGACATCGGTATCGGGCAGCTTCCCCTTGGGGGGCATCTTCAACTCGTCGTGCCGATAGGAGACCGCCTGGACGATGAGGCTCTCCTCGGCCCTGGCGGGCACGACCGCCGGCCCGGTATCGCCCCCTTTGATCATCGCCTCGCGACTATCGAGCCTCAGCCCGCCCGACTGTTTCTTCGGACCGTGACAGTTCACGCAACGCTCGGCCAGGATCGGCCGGACCCGCGTTTCGAAGAACTCGACGGCCTCGGGCGAAGGCGGTGCCGCCGCCCCGGCCGGCTTCTTCTCATCGGCCCGCGCCGCGCCCGATACCCAGCTCGACGCGACCAGCACCCCGACCACGCCCAGCCATCGGGCGTGCCCGGTCCGGAAAACTCGCCCCGATCGATGAGGTCGAACTCGGTCCATGACACGATCCTTCAGTTGGCTTCCGGGTCTAGGGGTCGTCCGGTCCACGGCGGGATGGCTCGGCTTGGCGAGGCTAGTAGGCGGGGCCGGGGTATTCCAGCGTGAACCCCGGATAGAGATCGGCTATCGCGAGCCACCATGAGCCGATCGATCGTCGACGGACGTACGTTTCTCCTTTTATTATCCCCGCGCCCGCCCGACGGGGCAACCCCTCGGGGACCGGACCCGGGCCGACCCGGGTTCGTTTGTTGCGATTCGTCACACCCGGGCCCTCGGGTTCGTTCGTCGCGTTTCTATCGACGGCGAGCCTGGCCACCCATCCGGCAAATCCGGCACATCTTCCCCAATCGCCATATTTTTGGCTTCGTTCGTCGCGTTTTGCCATGGATTGACCCGGACTTTGGGTTCGTTTCATCGAGTTTGGGTTCGCTCGCGTCCGGGGCCTGGGTTCGTTCGTCGTGTTTTTTGCATTCGTCGTGTTCGGTTATCATCCCATCGTGGCCTCTTGGAACGGCTTGGTTGCGCACCCCGAACCCGCCGGACGACCCGTCGTCCTTGAGTATAGAAACTCCCGAGGGCATTTTATGACGAGAGACCGGAAATGGGTGACGCGGCTCCTTGCCCCGACGAGGCTGAAGAAGATCAGCCCAGGACCGTACGCAGGTTGTCGAACATCTGGGCCCAACCTTCTTCGGTCGCGGAATGATAGTCCGGCGGCAGGAGCTCATGCGTCAGGGTCAGGATGCAGCCCGCACCGTCCGGCGCGATCTCGACGACGATCCGGTCGAAGCGCGGATCGAATTGCGGCATGGCGAACGTGAAGACCAGGCGGCGCGGGCGGTCGATTTCGAGGTACTCGCCGAGTCCCGTGTAGTCGACGCCGTCGCGGCGGTCGGTGATGGTCCAGGTGCCGCCAACGCGCGGGTCGAGGTCGGTGCGATTGCTCTCGCTGGTCGGCGACGTGAACAGCCATTTCCGGGCCGTCTCCGGATCGATCCAGGCGTCGAATAACCGCTCCGGCGACGCCTCGAACCGGCGTGTCATCCGAAACTTCTGGGAGGGATCGGCGGTCATTGCGAATCTCGTTTCGTGTCGGCCGCGTCTTCGGCTTTGAGCACGGCGTCGAGGGCGTCCAGGCGGGCAGTCCACCGGGCGCGCTGGTCCTCGATCCATGCCGACGCCTCGTCGAGCGGCATCGGGTTGATGGAAAAGTAATGGTCCCGCCCCGCCCGACGCCGATGCACGAGCCGGGCTCGCTCGAGCATCCGGATGTGCTTCGAGACGGCGTTCAGCGACATGGCGAACGGTTGGGCCAGTTCCGTGACGCGAGCCTCCCCCTCGGCCAGGCGACGCAGGATCGCCCGCCTCGTCGGGTCGGCCAGCGCCATCAAGGTCTGATCCAGTTCAGACGGTGTCTCCAGGCTCGCCATCATTCAACCTCTCGGTTGAATATGATCCAGGCGAGGCTCGGTGTCAAGCCGGGTCGGACGGGTTGCAGGCGGCCGGCGGGGTCCCGGCGTACAGGGGCACCCCGAGGAATTCGGCCAGCTCCTGGGCGTAATGGACGGTCACTTCCCGGTTGCCCTGCTCGAGGATGTGCCGCCGCGGCGTGGAGGGGTCGTCCAGGACCAGGTTGATCTGGTGGTGATACGACTGAGTCGGAGGGCCGTTGGTCTGTTTGTGCTCGCGGAGGACATCGGTCAAGAGCTGGATGGCGCGAATCGATGCCAGGGGGATCGGCCGGGATCTGAGCAACGGGGTGGATCGGCGGTACACGTCCCGATGGCGGTCGAACTTGTAACGATCCGCCGTCAGCAAGCACGCGGTTCCCAGTGCCGCGAGCACGGGGCCGAAGAGGACGAGCCAGATGCCATTGTCCATCTCCACAAAGAACGCCAGTGCCAGGAGTCCCACCCCCGCTGCGATGAACACCAGGGCGAGAAGATAAGTGTCCCGCGTGGGCTTGAACGCGAGGACATGGGGATTCGGCCGGGAGAGCCGGTGCGTCGTGAAACTGGTGATATTGGCGGCGAGCGGGTCGTGTCCAGGTCGGGAGGGCTCGCGACCGGGGTGACGTGTCGCCGCACGAGCGGATCGAAGGCGTCAGGAAGCCAGCCCGACGATTCTGGCGTACCTGTCCCGTCGGGAGAGGCGGGCCGTCTCCGTTGGGTGAAGCCCCAGACTCCCAAGGCCGTCAAGACCGCGGTGGTTGCGAGGAAAATCCAGGTGAAGCCGGCATGGCCGCGGACCACGACGACCTTGCTCGGATCGGCCGGGTCGTACCAGCAGGGATAGCGCCCGTTCAGGGCGAACGGATCGAGGGCCTCCTGGCTGGCACGCCGGTTAAGGCCGGCGGCGCGAGTGGAATCGTAGGTCCAGGTCTCATACTCCCGACCGCCGACGGTGTAATGGATCCGCATGTCGGGTCGATAGGTCGTCGCGTCACCCCCGAATTCTTCCAGTCGTTTGGCCAGGACCGTACAGGTCGTCTCGGCATAGCCGTGGAGCTTGCGCCATTCCGCCGCGAAGATCGTCCAGGCGAAGGCATCTAGGGCCAGGGCCGAGAGCGTGAACACGACGTACCCCCACCGCGGCGGCCCCCCGTCCCTGCCGACTAACAACTTCACTAAGATCCGATGCATGAGTGGCAAGGACTTTGGGTCCGGCATCGGTTCGGCCGGTTTGGATTCGAGCGGCATGGTAAAGCTCCTCGGGATCATGCGACCAGCGTCGCCTGACCGCCTGATTGGGACAAGTCGGTCGACGCTCTTCACCCGATCGCGGGCCGAGATACCACACACGCCCCCCCCTGCGAGGCCATGTCGTCGTGGAGTTCGTCGGTCCAACGGGCCTGGAGCAATGCCGCCTGGACCGATCGCGCGACAAGGTCACGGTTCGCGCGTCGTCGAATTAGGCAGGCGTCGATCATCGCGTTATGGGAAGTGTCGATCATTCCCGCAAGTTTGAGCCAAGTCCCCATAGCCCTGATCCGGGAATGCCATCGAATGGTAGAGGGCCGGCTTCCTCCAAATAAGGTCAGTAATGTATACTAAGTTCGCCGACGAGATTCTCTGGTGAACTCGGACGACGGATGGGGTCCCCATGAGCACTGAAGACTTCCTACGCCCAAAAATGGTAGGAAAACGATTCGATCATCACTCGATCCCCCTGGAGATCCTGGGCGACCTGGCGATCCTGGAAGAGATGGTCATCGAAGTCGCCAAATGGTGTTATCTGAAGGATAATCCCGAGCGTAAGCGATCCCCGCGCGGTTTTACCGATGGCGTTTCTCTTCGTCTGACATCGGTCGAAGAAGGGAGTGCCGTTGCCGTTATCGCCCTGTCTCTAGGGACGGGCTACCTGCTGCCACCCACAAACCGGGTGTATTTTGAACAAGCCCGTGAGGCCATCGTTGGCGCGATCGGGGCCGCTGAAGCCGGCAAACCGGTCACCGCCCATCTGCCGCCGAAGAGCCTCGTCTATTTCGACAGATTGGGACGTAGCCTACAAAGAGGCGAAGCCATCGTTTTCCCGACTGAAGACCCTGAAGCCCCCGTAAAGCTGACGAAGGAATCCCGGCGTCGCCTCTTACTGGAGTCCGAGGTCAAGGAGGTGACCGAGGAAGTCCATCTAGGGGGAGCGATCCACGCGGCCAACCTGGACACGATGACCTTCTTCATGACTTTGCCAGATGGGAGCAAAGTCCCCGGGCCGATCACCAAGCTGCATCTCGAGACTATTATTGAAGCGTTCAATGGCTTCTTGCATGGCACGAAAGTCCAACTGGACGGGATAGGAAGATTCAACCGATCGGAGAAAATACAAGGCATCCAATCTATCGAGCACATCATGATCCTCGATCCTCTGGACGTGACGTCACGTCTCGAGGAACTCAAGATACTAAAGGAAGGATGGCTTGACGGCCTGGGTGCCGCTCCCCCCGCCGTAGGGCTGGACTGGCTCGCGAGTACATTCGACGCGTTCTACGCCGATGCGCTACCACTGCCTTACATCTACCCGCTTGCGGAGGGCGGGGTGCGGTTTGAGTGGTCACTCGCGCCGCACGACATTTCGCTGGAGATCAACCTCAGCGAGCGCTCCGGCGAGTGGCATTGCCTTGACCTTGAGACGGATCAAGAAGAATACCGATCTTTGAGCCTCGACGCACAGGAAGGGTGGGACTGGCTAGTGGACCGGTTGACGGGGCTGTATGGAGTCATCGAATGACGGAGAAGACTCTGCTGCTCAGGCAGATCCATCCTCTATTTGTTCAGGAGGGGCGGGTTACGTCACAGGCGTTTCGTCCGACGCCGAAGGATCAGAAGAAGTTGTCGGTTTATGACGGCGATCTGATCACGGCAGAGCGATCATGGATGCATTTCAGGGATCGGGGCTTGCAATCGGTCGGCGTGCTTGCGGTCACCGTTGAAGAGTGCAAGAAGCAAGAGCTTCTGGCTCGCTCAAGCCCGGAGCATTTCCCGTAGCCGTTCACAGTGGAGTTGATGGTGTTTGTACTCTGGAGTTCGCGCGCACCGCTACACTCACCAATGGCTGAGCATCGGTCATCCTCGCGACAGTCTTCTCTCGGCCATCTCCCCGGCGCAGGATCTCCCCTGGCCTTGGGAAGGGATGCTCACGGCGGCGTTCGACTGCAGACTCCCCGG
>JBKQHM010000023.1:0-12574 GCA_052148775.1 Isosphaeraceae bacterium
CTTTTGCTCATCATCTTAGTGGCGCTCTCGACGATGGGTCCGGATGTGGTCCTCGCCCAGAAACCGGCCCCGGTCGAGAACGTCTCGACCTTGCCCCACCGCACGCCGGACGAGGAGCGCAAGGCGCTCCACGTCCCGCCAGGCTTCGAAGTCCAACTGGTGGCATCCGAGCCGGACATCCACAAGCCGCTGAACCTGGCCTTCGACGACCTCGGGCGGCTGTGGGTGACCGATACCGTCGAGTACCCGTTCCCGAAGCCCCCGGGCACCCCCGGCCGCGACACGGTCAAGGTCCTCTCCGACTTCGGACCTGATGGCCGGGCTCGTAAGATCCAGACCTTCGCCGACGGCTTGAACATCCCGATCGGCCTCCTGCCGTATCCCTCCGGCCGGGAGGCGATCGTCCACAATATCCCCAACATCTACCTGATGAAGGATTCCGACGGCGACGGCCGGGCCGACGTGCGACAGGTGCTCTACGGGATCATCGGCCATCGCGACACCCACGGCATGACCAACGCCTTCACCTGGGGCTTCGACGGCTGGATCTACGCCTGCCACGGCTTCGCCAACGACTCGAACGTCCAGGGCAGCGATCATCGGCCGATCCGCATGCAATCGGGGAACACCTATCGGTTCCGGCCCGACGGCTCGCACGCCGAGTACATCACCCACGGGCAGGTGAACCCGTTCGGACTGGCCTTCGACCCGCTCGGCAACATGTACTCCAGCGACTGCCACAGCCGGCCGGTCTACCAGCTCCTCCGGGGCGCCTGGTATCCCAGCTTCGGCAAGCCGGACGACGGCCTGGGCTTCGGCCCGGAGATGGTGACCCACGACCACGGCTCGACCGGTATCGCCGGCATCAGCTACTATGCCGCCGACCAGTTCCCTGAGTCGTATCGCGGCACGGTCTTCATCGGCAATGTCGTCACCAATCGGGTCAACCGAGACCGGATCGAGTGGCACGGCTCGACCCCCAAGGGGATCGAGCAGCCCGACTTCGTCTGGAGTGAGGACAACTGGTTCCGCCCGGTCGACATCGAGCTCGGTCCCGACGGGGCCCTCTACATCGCCGATTTCTACAACCGGATCATCGGCCATTACGAGGTCGAGCTGACCCACCCCGGCCGCGACCGCACCAGCGGACGGATCTGGCGGATCGTCTACCGGGGAACGGACGGCAAGCAGCCCCCTGCCCCCTCATCGATCGATCGGACGAAGTCCTCCCTCGACGACCTGATCGCCGACCTCGGCCACCCCAACCTGGCCGTGCGGATCACGGCGGCCAACCAGGTTGTCGAACGCGCGGGGCGCGGCGAGGACGTCGTCGCCGCGGTCCGCGCGATGATGCGACACGAGACACCGGCCCGGAAGCGCGTCCACCTCCTCTGGGTCCTGCAACGTCTCGGGGCGTTCGACGAGGATACCTGGCGGAACTGCGCGACCGATCCCGATCGCGAGCTGAGGGTCCATCACCTCAAGACGCTGGTCGAGCTGGACAAGCTCTCCGACGCCTCGCACAGGCTGGCCATCGTGGCTTCGGAGGACGCCGACCCGTTCGTCCGTCGCGCGGCGGCGGAGGTGCTCGGCGCCCATCCAGCCCTGGAGAACATCCGCCCGCTCCTGGTCCTCCGCCAGAAGACTCCGGGCGATGATAACCATCTGATCCACGTCGCCCGCATGGCCCTGCGCGACCAGTTGAAGACCGCCGATACCTGGAAGGGTCTCGAGACCATCGCCCTCACCGAGCGCGACCGCCGGGATATCGCCGACGTCGCCATGGGCGTCCATTCCCCGAAATCCGCCGCGTATCTCCTGGCCTACCTCCAGAAGATTGACGATACGCCGCAAAACTGGCTCCGCTTCGTCCACCACATCGCGCGATACGGGGCGCTCGATCAGATCGGCAACCTGACCGATCTCGTCGCCCATGCCGACCAGCACGGCTACCGGGTCCAGGCCGGGCTGATCAAGGCATTGCACCAGGGATTCCAGGAGCGCGGGACGCCTCCGAGCGCCGAGATGCATCGGCTCGCCGTCGCTCGCGCGCAATCGCTGCTGGGCTCGAACGATGTTGGAAAGATCGACCTGGGCATCGAGCTGGCCAGCGGACTCTCGCTCCCGGAGGTCCAGCCGAAGCTGAGAGAAGTCGCGGATCGGACCGCGACGGCCAGGCCGCAACGCACCGCGGCTCTGACCGCATTGATGGCGATCGACCCGTCGGGTAACGAGTCGCTCGTGGCCGGCGTGCTGCGGGATGCCGCCGAGCCGATCGACATTCGCGAGGGAGCTGCCGGTTTGCTGGCGTCGAGCGGGCGTCCGTCGGCCCATCGCGTGCTGGTCGAGATGCTCTCCCTGACGCCGGGACGACTCCAGACCGCGATCGCCGCGGGATTGGCCCGCCGTCGCGAGGGGGCCGAGTCGCTGCTGGATTCCATCTCGGCCGGCAAGGCCTCGGCACGTCTGCTCCAGGAACAGCGCGTCGCCGTTGCGCTCAAGGGTGCAAACCCGCCGAAGCTGGAGGAGCGGATGAGATCCCTGCTCGCTGGGCTGCCCCCGGCCGATCAGAAGCTGAGCGCGCTGATGGACCGGCGTCGGGCCAATTTCCGCGCGACGACTCATCAGCCCGACTCGGGGATCGCGGTCTTCGAGAAGAACTGCGGCATCTGCCACCAGCTCGGCGGCAAGGGCGCGAAGGTCGGTCCCCAGCTCGACGGCATCGGCAGCCGGGGACTCGATCGCCTGGTCGAGGACATCCTCGACCCCAATCGCAACGTCGATCAAACCTTTCGGGTCACGTTGCTCGCTTTGAAGAGCGGACAGGTCGTCTCGGGCCTCCTGCTCCGCGAAGAGGGCGAAGTCCTCGTCCTGGCCGACGCACAGGGCAAGGAGGTCCGGGTCCCCAGGTCGTCGGTCGAGGAACGCCAGACTTCGCCGCTCTCGCCGATGCCGGCGAACCTCTACGAGCAGATCGCCGAGGACGACTTCAATCGCCTGCTCGCCTACCTGCTCTCCAAACGCGAGGCGACCAACCCACCGCCCGGCACGTCGAGTCCGAAGTAAAGAAATCCCACAGAAAGCGATCTCGGCTTCATGTCCGGAGGATGGGGCGAATCGCGAGGAATTCCCTTGCAATCGGCTGCGGCCTTCGACGAAAGTAAGACAGTTGCGCCTCGGTCGTGAATTCTCGCATGCGGGAGGTTTTCGATGGCAAACCCCAGAGTCGTCTTCGTCATCGCCGTGGTCGCGGTCGTGATGCCGCCATTGGCCCGCGGCCAGCAACCCAAGGCGGCGGAGGCCAAGGCCGCCGGCGTCTTCGATGACGATGACAAGGAAAAGGAGAAGAAAGCCGGCGACACGAAGGCGGCCAGCGCCGCCAAGCCGCCCGCGGTCTCCGACCGCGATACGATCGGGTTCACCCAGGAGAACGTCGCCTCGCAGATGACCGAGCTGGAGGAGCGCATGTTCCGGCTCTCAGAGGCACTCGCCAGCCTCGAGCCGGAGAACGCATCCCGGCTCCGCCTGGCGCTGAAGTTCTCCCGCGAGGAGCTGATCCTCGAACAGATGCGCGAAACCCACAAGCTGTTGAAAGAGACGCAGCTCACCAAGGCGGAAACCGAGACGAAGGAGCTGATCGCCAAGCTGGAGCACCTCCGCAACCTCCTGCTCGCCGAGGACCTGGACTTCCAGCTCAAGCTGGCGCGGCTCCGCCAGATGCGCGAGACGCTCGGCCAGCTCGATCGGATCGTCAAGGAAGAGCGTCGCGAGCTGGGCTGGTCCCGCTTCGCCTTGGAACAGCGCAAACGACTGCCGAGGTTCACCGCCCGCCGGCCCGACCTGGAGTCGCTCGTCCGCGACCAGCAAGCCATCATCGCCGACACCAAGGAGGCGGCCAAGAGCGGCAAAGAGTCGGCAAAGGACGCGCGTGCGGCAATTCGGGAGCGCGAAGCGAAGCTCCGCAACGCGGCGGCCGGCCTGGCGAACGACCCCTTGTTCGCGGATCTCCAGCCACCCCACCTGCGCCGTGCCGATACCCATCTGGCCGACGCCGTGAAGTCCCTGGAAGGGGCCGAAGTCGAGGCCGCCGTCGCGGCCGAGGACAAGGCACTCGGTCTGCTTCGCGATGAGCTCAAGCGCCTGGACGAACAGGTGTCCCAGACGGAGCGGACGATCGCCGCGGTCGAATTCCGACGCCGTGCCGGCGATCAGGCCAAGAACCGCGGCACTTCCGAGAACCTCGAGGCGACCTCGGCCCGGCTGGGAGACGTCGGCGTCGCCCTGCGTAAAGACCTGATCCGCGCCGGGGCATCGATGCAGTCGGCCGAGCAACGCCTGGTCAAGACCGAGGCCGCGCAGGCGGCCGAAGATCAATCGGCCGCGCTGGATGTCCTGGCGAAGTCGCGCGAGGAGTTCACCCGCTTCATCGAGCGACTCCTTGTGCAGCTCCGCATGGAACTCCAGAGCCGGCTCGTCGCCGACCTGACCGAGATGCACGTGCTCCAGTCCTCCGTCCGCGAGACGACCCAGGCCCAGGCCCCGAGGGTCCTCCAGAAATCCCGGACGGCGCTGATCGCCGTGGCCGGGCTGTCCAAGAACGAGGCACAGATGGGCGAGCGCACCGAGACCTTGCTCGCCCTCGTGGAAGAGACCGAGTTCGGCATCGCCCTGCCGACCACCCTTCGCATCCTTTCGCGTGAGATGCGTACCATCGAAGGATGGCTCAACGCGGGAAATGTGTCCTCACGCACGATCGCCCTGGAGACCCGCGTCGAGGAAGACCTGCTCGTGCTGGCCGAGGCGGTCCGCCGGCTATCCCCTTCCACCCCGCCCCCGCCGGGCGAGCCCCTCTCCAACGACGCGAGGGAACGTGAACGCGAGCTGAACCGCCTGATCGCCGAGCTCAAGATGGTCCGGTTGCTCCAGGCGAGGCTTATCGATGACACCGTCGTGGTCGACAAGACCCGCCCCGCCGGATCGACGGCGCCTCCCGCCGTTCGCCGAGAGGTCGAGACGCTGGAGCTCACCCAGGACGAGATCCGCGACGCGCTCGCCAAGATCGCCGAGCGGTTACCGGTCCCCGACATCAGTTCCGAGTGAATCGAAGATCGGGCCACGACACCTGGGGGCCCCGCCCTTTGGGCTCGATCCTAGCCACCCCGAGTCATTGCTCAGAAGACCCAGGGGTGGCTGGGGTCAAGCCGGCCCTGCCGGCGCCGCCCCCGGAAGGGCCGACGCGAGGAACATATTCACCGCTTTGGTCTCCAGACCCGTGCTCAACACACGCTTTCGCAGGGCCTCACTTACGGTCGGCTACCGGCTTGCGGGGCATTCTTGGCCTTCGCCGCCACCGCGGCACCCGCCTCGTCGCAGTCGATCAGCCCGTCCTGGTCGCGGTCGAGCCGGTCGAACTGGTCCCGAGGCCCCAGGAACTCGCGGCGGGAGACGTCACCATCGTGGTTGCGATCCATCTTCTGGAACCAATCGGGGCCGGCGGCCCGGCTCGCGGCCATCGACCGAGGCATGGCCGTGACCGGCGCGGCACCGTTGAGACCGGCCAGCCCGCTCCGTTCGATGGTGACCTGGAAGTGATACGGGATCTCGTCGGGGGATACCCGCCCGTCTCCGTCGCCATCCCACGACATCACCCGGTCGACGGTCCGCATGACTTCCCGCGTGCCAAGGCGACGATCTCGATCCAGGTCGAGGATGCCGAAGATCGCGCGCCCCTGATCGGCTGTCGTCACCACAAGTCGCGAGCGCGCCGCCTCGCCCTGGCGATCGGCGAAGGCGAGCAATTCTTTCAGGTAGATCTTGCCGTCACCATCCCGGTCGATGACCCCCGACAGACCGGCGAGCGGCGATTGAGGGGCATTGATCGCGGCCTGTTCCTTGCCTTCGAGGTATCCATCCTTGTTGACGTCAGCGAATTTGAACTGCTGCTGGAGGATGCGGCGGACGTCCTCAGCCCCGGTGTTACCCTCTTCCACATGGATATCGAGCCGGACCTGGCCGATGGCGAATTCGACGTCGCCGTCGGCAAGCCGTCGGACTTGCGTTCCCTTCGGCAGGACCCCGCCCGCTTCCACCCGAGCCGTCGTCCGGCCCGAAGCCTCGGGCGAGAGGGTGACGTCGAGCGTCAGGTCGACCGGCGGCCCGGCGAGGAATTTCCGCAGTTCGTCCGTGTCCAGCGCATCGTCGCCGTTCTTGTCGGCGCCCGCGAAAGTATCCGGATCGATCGCGAACTCGGTGGGCGACAGCTTGTTGTCGGGCCTTCCCGGCACGTCGTCCTTCCCCTTGTCGTACTTCTTCAGCAAGAGCCGGGCCGGCCGGAGCGACGACTCGCCCTCGACCATCTCGACGACCGATGGGAGGGTCGCGGAGCGATCTCGACGCGCGGACGATTCCTCCACCAGCGCGGTGAACGCCGCGTTGTTGAAGGACTCGATCTCGTCCGCGCCGATCATCTCGTCATCGTCGAGGTCGAGCGGCCGGAGTGACCCGGCGATCGCCGATAGCTCGGGCCTCGTGAGCTGGCCGTCCTTATCCCGGTCGAGCTGGTCGAAGAGCGCGTCGGTGCGACCAATCGGCTGCCGCCCGACCTGGAGCCGGAATGGGCCCAGGACGGGCCGGAGTGCCTCGGCCAGCTCATCGATCGAGACCTTGCCGTCCTTCGGGTTGATGTCCACCTCTTCAAACGTGGATTGCACGGCCGTGCCGGTCGCCAGCCGCACGAGGGCGGCGAGGACGTTCGGGTCGGCCTCCTTGATTGTGAGCGTGCCGTCGCCGTTGCGGTCGAGGCTCGCATGGATCGCCCGGATGGAGTCGATCCACGACCCCTTGAAGGGCCGGCCCCGGGACGTGACCCGAAGCCGGACGAAGATCGGCCGGCTCTCCGCGAGGAAGATCAGGTGACGAGCGGACTCGCCCTCGGCAGCGGCCGGCGTAGGTTCTTGAGGAGGCGCGACGACCGTTGCGAGGAGCAGGACGGACAATGCGCCCATCATCCGAGGAGTTCCTTGATGGGCTTGGCGTTCAGGTCGACGAGCCGGATCGGCCGGCCGTTCTCGATGGTGTTCTGCTTGGACGGGTCGATCCCCAGCCCCTTGATCACGGTCGCGAGCAGGTCGGGGACCTGCACCGGCCGATCCTTGACCTGCTCGCCGTCGACCCCGGTGTCGCCGATCATCTGGCCGCCGCGAATGCCTCCCCCGGCCAGGACGGTCGACCAGGCGTTGGGGAAATGGTCGCGGCCGGCGGACTCATTGATCTTGGGCGTCCGGCCGAACTCGCCCATCCACACGATCAGGGTGCTGTCGAGCAGTCCGCGCGTGCGGAGGTCGGTCATCAAGGTGGACCAGCCCGCATCGAGGGCGCCGCAGAGCTTCTCGACGGCGTCGAAATTCTGGGCATGCGTATCCCATCCCAGGGCATTGTTGCCGTCCACGGAGGAGAGCGTCACCTCGACGAAAGGCACCCCGCGCTCGACCAGTCGGCGGGCCAGCAGGCAGCCCTGACCGAACGGGTTCCGCCCGTAGGCGTCATGCATGGCGGCCGGTTCCTCGTCCAGGTCGAACGCCTTGGCGGCCGACGACCGCATCATCTTCACGGCCCGTCGGTAGGCGCTCTGGTGGCTGAACGACGGGACGCCGGGGCGGTTTGCCAGGAAGTCGTTGCCCAGGGTTTGCATCAACTCGAGCCGTTCGTCGGCCCGAGGGCGGCCGATGCCGCGGGGGACATCGAGATCCTCGACGCGCAACGAAGAACCCCCGCCATCCGCGACGCCGGCCAGATTCCGCTCGCCGACGTTCAAAGGCGCGCACTTCGGCCCGAGGAACCCCGACGTGAAGGCGGCGGCATTGATCGCCCGAACCGGCGAGATGCTCACGAATCCCGGCAGTTCAGCCGATTCGTCGTCGAACTCGTTGGCGACCAGCGAGCCGAGCGTCGGGTATCGGATCGGGCCCTGGGGCAGGTAACCCGTCCGGAGGTAATAGGTAGCCCGGCCATGGTCCCCTTCCTTGGAGGTCATCGAGCGGATGACGGCGAGGTCCTTGGCCTGCTTGGCGAGCTTCGGCAGATGGGGACCCAGCAGCATCCCCGGCACCGCCGACTGGATCGGCTTGAAGGGGCCGCTATTGGCGTGGCCCGGCTTGGGGTCGAAGGTATCCGTCTGGCTCGGACCGCCGGACATCCAGAGGAGGATGCAGGACTTGCGGCGGCTCGGGTGTGCGGCCGTATCCGCCGCCAGGGCCTCGATCCAGCCGGATGCAGAGGCGCCGAGGGCACCGACGGCGGCGAGCCGCATCACTTGCCGTCGGGTCAATTGTGGGGCATGGCGGTCCGGGCGACTCATGGCGACGCTCCCTTTGCGCCCCGAGGGCGCGAGTCGAATGGGAAGGACAGGTCAGGTCCGCACAACGGTGCCGACCGGAACGGACAGGGTCAATGATTCAAGTGAAATTCGGGCCCGTTCAGGATCGCCCAGAAGATATCGGCGAGCGCCTTCGCGCGTTCTTCCTCGGTCTTTCGACGCTCGACGAAGGGGACCAGGAGCGCCAGCTCGTCGGGCCTCGGTCGGCGGGTCAGTGTCGCGAGGTAGAGGGTTTCGATCCGGCCCGGCGTGTCCAGGTAGGGGGCCTTGACGATCGCGCCGAGCACCTGGGCGGTCTCCGGGTTCGTGGCACCGTCGATGTAAGATCCGTTCATAAATGTCAGTGCCTGGATGATCGTCGTCTCGGCCTCGACCGGCCGCTCATCGCGGCTGGCGAACAGCTCGAGGAAGCGAGCCCGCGCAGCACCCGGCTCGGCCCCGGTGGCCTGGGTGAGGCTGTCGAAGAGCTGGACCGGCGAGAGGCCCCGGACGGGCATCGCGGCGAACATGGGCGTCGACGATTCGGGCTGGTTCGCCATGCTCGACAGGTTGTAGGCCCGCGTCGCCGTCAGGACGCGGATCAAGAACTTCAGGTTGTACCCATGCGCCCGGAACTGCCCGGCCAGCTCGTCGAGCAGGCCGCTCAACTCGGAGCCGAAGGCGCTCTCCAGGTCATCTACGGGTTCGACCAGGCCCAAGCCGAAGAAGCGAGCCCAGACGCGGTTGACCACGGCCCGGGCGAGATACGGGTTGCCGGGCGCGGTGACCCACTCCGCCAGGATCTCTCGAGTATCGGCGCGGGGACGCCATGCCGGTGTGGAACCGTCGAGGTGGGACGCCTTCACGACCTTCTTCGTACCTGGGATGGTCAACTCCCGTCGCGGGGCGGCATTCATATCCCGTCGCACGTTGATCGCATTCTCAGCCCCCTGTGGCGTCACGTCCGCGAAGAAGGCGGCGAGGCTCCAGAACTGTTCCCGCTTCCAGCTTGCAAAGGGGTGGTTGTGGCACTGGGCACATTCCAGGCGGATCCCGAGGAAGACGCGCGCCACGCCGGCGGCGAGGTTCTCGGGCTTGTTTTCCTTGGCCGTGTAATAGCTGACGGGAGACGGGACGAGCCGGCCGACGGCGGCGTTGGCATCTTGATTGTTGAGCTTGGCCGTGAGGATCTCGCGGACGATCCGATCATAGCCCGCGTCCTCGATCACCTTCCTGCGGAGCCAAACCTCGAAGTTGCCCGCGACCTGCCTGGCCACATCCTCCGTATCGGCCTCGGGGAGCAGGAGCCGGCGCCAGATCTCGGTGGCACGCGTCGTGTAGGCCGGGCTATCGAGCAGGCGCTCGACGAGCGCGAGACGCTTGCCCTGGCTCGGGTCGTCGAGGAAATCGCGGGCCTCGGCGGCCGTGGGGACCTTGCCGATCAGGTCGAGGCTGACGCGACGGAGGAACTCTCCATCGTCGGCGACCGCGGCAGGCCGGACCTTGGCCTCCGCCCATCGGGCCGCGAGAACCGCGTCGATCCGGGCGGTGAGCGTCCGGGCATCTTTCGTGGGATTGGCCGGGCCTGTTCGCGGGCCGGTCGCGTCGGCCGTCCCATCAGCCCGGGCCGCGGTCCCCATGAGGATGACGATGATGCAAGACTTGATGAGACGCACGGTTGCGACCCTCTCGGATGTTTGAACGTGGGGCGAATGATCTCCACGATTCTCAGGGGCCGGACATCCAACCAACGCAAGGCACCCTACCGGCCGACGCATGCATCGAAGCTTCCGGGCCGACGATCAAACCCTCTTCCCGCTCGGCAGTCGTGCTCGACGCATGTCGGACCTCGGTCCCGCAGCCTTTCGCCCCGGTCGCGTCGAGGCGGAGCGCCGCTGGACGACATTTGTCGGGCGATCTTAAATAATAAGTATCGATTGCCCCGCGATGCTGTCAACGAGAATCTTCTGACATCGAAATTCTCGAATACTCCAAGGACGAGTCGGGCCCGGATGCGGCAAGCGCACCGGGGACGATTACTTTCCCTTCTCGCCCGAGGTCGCGGGCGGGCGACGGAACGTGACTACTTCGGTCAGGACACCCTCGCCTGACTTGAATTCCGTCGGGCGGTCGCCGTTAAAGCCGCCGGTGCACACGACGAACGTCTCGCGATCCAGCTTGTAGATCCCGAGGATCGCCGGGAGTTCCTGCTGGTCAGGGCCATTGAACTTGATCCAATCCAAGGCGCGCGGCGCTGTCGTTTCATCGATCTTCACCTCGCCCTGGGCTTTCAGGTTGATGCCATGCGGCGTGGTGACGACCGCGTCCACGCGACGGCCCTGGATCTCCAGGGCGACTTGGATCTCGCGCCGCAGCCCAGCCCGGGCCGTCCACTTCCCTTGAAGCCGGGCGAGATCGCTTTCCGGCGAAATCCCCTCGTTGCCGGCATCCGCCGAGATCGCGGTCACGCCGATAATCACCAAGGCCAGGTTCAGCCGGAGGAAGAGCTTCGTCATCTCAGGAGCCCTCGAAAACAGGCACAAGTCTATCTTTCCGTCGCGGATGGGTCATTCCGAACAAACAAACGGACAGGAACTAACATGTCAACGCCTCGTGGCGGTCTCGAGCCAGGCTTTCAGCTGATCGCGCAAGGGCTTCGTCAATTCCGGATGCTGGGCCGAGATGTCGCGTCGTTCGGCGGGGTCGCCGACGACGTCATACAACTCGGGCTTTCCGCCCTCGACGACGACGAGCTTGTATCGTCCTTCCATGGCGGCTAGCTGTCGCGACCCCTCGGAGTCCCACTCCCAGAAGAGCCTGCGTCCGGCATATTTCGCCTTTCCGGACCAGACGCCGAGCTGGTCGACTCCGTCGATGTGCCACGACGGGTCGACCTTTCCACCGGCGGCCGCGACGAACGTGGGGAATAAGTCGGTCAGGTGCATGGGGTCCTCGGAGACGGCTCCCGAGGGGATCCGGCCCGGCCATCGGGCCAGGCCCGGCACGCGGATTCCGCCCTCCCAGAGCGTTCGCTTCTGACCCCGGAATGGTCGATTGCTGTCCATCACGGCGCTGGTGCCCTGATTGCCGCTTTCGAACGTGGCCCCGTGGTCGCTGGTGAAGACCACGAGCGTCTCATCGCCCAGCTTCAATCGTTCCAGGGCCTCGATCAGCCGGCCGACGTTCCGATCCAGCCGCGTGACCATCGCTGCATAGGTGGCGTTGAGCGGCCGGGCCGGATCGGCCTCGGGGAGCTTGGCGCGGAGCCGATCCACCTCGTCGGCCGGGGCGTCGATGTTGAAGTGGGTCGCGACGGGCGCGAGGTAGACGAAGAACGGGGCGTCCTTGTGCCGACCCAGGAACGCGATGGCCCGATCGGTGATCAGGTCGTCGAAATAGCCCGAAACCGGAACTCTCTTCCGGCCTTCCCAGACCATGGCCGGGAACTTCTCCCAGGCGTCGACCGCGTCGGTATATCCGAAGAACTCGTCGAAGCCCTGATCCTGCGGATGGACGTAGCCCTTCTTCACATCGCGGGGCTTCCCATGATGCCACTTGCCGAACAGGGCCGTGGTGTAACCCCTCGGCTTGAGCGCCTCGGCGATCGTCACCTCCTCGGACGGGAGATCCTCGTTATTGCCGCGTACGCCGGAGTGGATCGTATACTTCCCGGTCAAGAAGGCAGCCCGGCTCGGCGCGCAGACCACCGCCGCCGTGTACAGGCGACGGAAGATCGTCCCCTGGCGCGCCAACCGATCCAGGTTCGGCGTCGACCACTCCGTCCGCCCGTTGAACCCGACATCACCCCAGCCCAGGTCGTCGGCCACAATCATGATGATGTTGGGCGGCCGTTGCGTCTCGGCGCCCGAAGCGACGCCCACCACGATCGACATGGCCATCCCGAGCCATGCCAGCGACGCTCGCGCGGAATCCAAGGCTGTGTGCTTCAACCGTTCCATGGCGCCTTACCTCGTTGACGCGAACCAGGTCCGGTTCGCGGTGCGGCGGAGATCGCTCTCCGCCCCGTTACTACTACGATCGACCCTGGTCCATCGGCGTCTTCAGGTTGCCCGAGTTTCTTCATCGGTTCAAGCAAGTGCCCTCGATCAATTGAAACACGACAATTCCGACCGGACTGATCGGAAACCCCTCTCATCACCGACTGACACGTTGAAAAGCCGCGGCAAAATGCGGATCGTGGTGCTGGTGGCGATTAGTGTG
>JBKQHM010000024.1:0-5895 GCA_052148775.1 Isosphaeraceae bacterium
CTTGGCAACGAGAATGGTCGACGCGCAAGATCTCGATTTGCTTGAGGAATGCGCCGCGCGAACCGACGAAGAGCCAGGCCGACGTTGAGCAGCGTGACAAGCCCTCGAGGAGAAGCAGTGTTTCGGCGCTCAATCGTGGTGGTCGGGGGAATGCCCTGTCCTGATTCCACTGATGATTGCCTTGGCGAGGCACCGGCCGGTCAAGGTGAAACCTGACAAGTCAGGAAAAGACATGGGGAGTTCTGCCCTATTTCCGCCCTTGACCCTGGGAATCGCCTGAAAGAGAATGACCGCCAGCAATAGTTGCTCGTCCTTGGGGGGAAGGGCGGTGTCCTTGGAGGAGTAACTTGGATTCGTTGTCGGGGGGCGGCCGTCTGCGTTCCATCGCAAAAAGTCGATCGGTCACCGGCACAGTCCTCGCCGCCACTTCCATTTTGGTGGTCGTTCTGGCAGTGACTGCCTCCGGAGTACCTGTCAACCACGTCTCGGCGAATGACGGCGGGGTGTGGCTGGTGGACGATACGGCCGGCACGGGATTTGCTGAGATGAACGTTCCGATTCAGCAGCTCGGCGCGCACTTCGGCGACCCGGGAAGTTCCGGGGCCAATGACCTCGACCTACTCCAGCACGGAACCACGATTCTGGCGGTGGATGAAGAGAAAAACACCGTGTACCCGGTCGACGAGGAGGCAGGGACTATCAATGCGACAGACGGTGTCACGTTCACCCGGGGTACGGGTCTTTCCTCTGGCCTGGTCGGGGGCGGCGACGTCGCTCTGGGCGGCCCGACAGTTGCCATTCTCGCTCCAGGGACGGGGAGCAAGCCCACAAAGCTCCTGGCCTCGGGCGTTGGGAGTGGTGCAGAAGCCTCGCTGAGTGGCGTCGCACCCTCGGCGAAGCCGCTGGCATCGGTTCCGGCGACAGCTCTGGCCGTGGACGACCAAGGCGACGTGTTTGTCGCCTCGAGTTCTGAGCTCAACGAGTACTCCTGGTCCGGGGTGACGTTCGAGCCGCCGGTCACCACGGCGATCCCCAAAGGTTTCTCCTCTATCCAGATCACTACCGTCGGGAACCAGGCGGTGGTGTTCGACGACATGAAGGGTCTGTTCTTTTTCCCATCCACCGGAGGGACGACTCAGTTGTCCGTGCGTGGGCCCTACGCGTTGCAGCAGTCCGGGCCGGAGTCTACTGCCGTCGTGGTCGAATCCCCGACGACCCTTGTCTCCGTGCCGATCTCGGGTGGAGCTCCCATCACGTTGGCAAAAGTCGCGGGAGGGAACACCCGCCCGGCCCAGCCGGTCACTCTCGATGGGTGCGCATATGGCGCATGGGGTGGCGCGCCCGGCTACGACGTCAGGGTCTGCCCGGGCTCCGCCACTGCGACTCCAGCGCAGGCGATCGCGCTCCAGTACGAACACTCGGGGGAGGGCCAGGTCTTATACAAGCCCGTCCTGAGGGTCAACAACGGCTTCGTCGTCTTGAACGACGACTACGACGGAGGTGTGTGGCTCGTGGCGGGGAACCCGGCCGAGGTCCTCGACAACGACAACTGGATTCAGATCTTTGTAGGAGACAAAGCGACAAACTCAAATAATTCTCAAGGTGAGGCGGCCTCCCAAGCGCAAAAGCCCAAACTCAACAATCCGCCGCTGCAGGCGCGCCCTGGCCAAGAATCCGTCCTCCATCTGTTGGACGACGACACCGATCCCAACGGGAGTCCACTCTCCATCACCAGCGTCTCGCCCGCCGGTGGTCCTGATTACACCCTTTCGATTGCACCTGATACGCAGACCGTGATCCTCAGTCTCGAGGGGGCGGCATCAGGCTCGATCACGTTCTCCTACTCCGTGATCGACGGCAAGGGACAGACGGCCTCGGGTCCAGTCTCGGTGCAAGCTGTTCCCACCTCGAAGGAGACACCTCCGTATCTCCTGCGGCAGCCGCCGCTTCTGCATGTGGTGTCCGGTGGGACTGAGAGTTTCGGTGTCCTCAGTGACTGGCGGGACGCTGAGTCTGACTCGATAAGCCTGGTCGATGCCAGCGCGTCGGCCGGGCAGGTCTCCTGGACTAGTGACGGACTCGTCACCTACACAGCCCCGACGACCACCACGGATCAGGCGGTGACCCTGACCTACGACGTCACCGACGGGCGTTCGGCACCGGTTGTGGAACATCAGTCAGTCGACGTCGTGGGAACTGGTGACACGACCGCTTGGCCGGCCACTGCCGAGGCGGACGTCGCAAAGGTGGTGGTTGGTGTACCAGCCACCGTCTCGCCTCTGACGAACGACATCTTCGGAGCTGACCCGTCGAACTCTGGGGCCAAGCTGGCCTTGGCGGGCCAGATTGCCTCAGTCACGGGTCTTGAAGTCGCGACCAACACGGAAAATGGACAGATCTCGGTCACCGCGACACAAGTCGGCACGTTTTTGCTCTCCTACCAAGATGCCTTCGGGTCGGCGCCCCTCTCCCCGGCCGCCCCAATCCTCATCGACGCCGTGCCACCTCCGCCCGCCGCGTCGCAACCTCCGGTCACGGCACCTGTGTCGGCACTCATCCATGGAACGAACGCCACCACAGTGGACGTGTTGAACTCCGACTACGACCCGGCAGGGGGTCTGCTCACCGTCACGGGTCTTCTCACCCCTCTACCCCCAGGAATTGAAGCATCCGTCCAGCAGGGAGAGTTCATCCGCATTCAGGCGACTTCGCCGCCGAACTCGACCAGTTCGCCAGATTCGCAAGTCCTCGCCTATGAGGTCAGCGATGGCAAGCAATCGGCAGCGGGTCAGGTTGATGTGACTGAAGAGCCCGCCCTCACGTCGACGCCACCAGTCGTTCCCACAACGTATGTCTCGGTGCGTGCGGGGAACGAAATCGACGTGCCGGTGCTAGCCGGGGCCAGCGATCCAGATGGCGAGACAATCTCTTTGGTGACCGGCTCGAGCGAAGGAAATGTGGTTGCTCTGGCCACTAGCTCTCCGCTCTCAGACGCGACGCACGAAGAGCTCGGTTCCGGATCAGTGTCGGGTGCATATCTTCGGTACGAGGCGCCGCCCAGCAGCGCTGTACCGACTTCGGAGACGGTGACTGCCTCGTTCATCGTGGAAGCGACAGACGGCACGCAGACAACAGGCCAGACCGTCATCACCGTGCTCCCTGAAACAACTGCTTCAACCCAGCCGGAGCCGGGGGAAGTCGACGCCAGGGTCGCGGCAGGAGGAACGGTGACCATCCCGATTCCCACCACCGGGGTCGATCCCGATGGGCAGGACGTCACCGTGACCGGCATCACCTCCGCCCCGCAACTAGGACAGATTCTTGCGGTGAACGCGGACAGCATCGTCTATCAGGCCTATCCCGTATCTTCGACCTCGGGACCATTCGAAGGTGGCACGGACACCTTTTCCTATCAGGTAACTTCGCCCACTGGTCAAAGCGCCCAAGCCAACATCAGGGTAGGTGTCACCCCGCCGGCTTCTGTGCAGCCGCCCGTCGCCGTCGATCATTTTGGGACTGGTGCGCCGGGCAAAGAGGTGGTCGTCGACCTGCTAGCCGGCGATGTTATTGCGGCGGGCGACCCAGTGACCGTTGAACCGCTCAGTCAGACGAATCACCAAGTGCCCTCCGGGGCACAACTCCTTGGCGGCGACTCCGTCGAGGTACAAGCCCCCACGGGCGGACAGCCCGTTGATCTGGCCTACGCAATTACTGATGACACGGGCAGCCCATCGGTGGCACACGTCATCGTGCGGTCGGTTCCGGGGTATCAGCCCCAGCCGGTGGCGTCTGACTACTACCCGACCCTGCCCTCCTCGAGTGACAAGACCGTCAGCGTGGACGTCCTCCAGCGTGACAGCGATCCTGGTGGGACAACGGCGGACCTCAAGGTGATCGATGCATCCGTCGCTCACGCAGTTGCGAGGGGATCGACGCTTGTGGTTCCCGTCAAACCCGAACCGTCGGCCGTGCCCTACACCATTGAGTCCATGGCCACCGGCAAGCAAGCGGTAGGGGTCATCCACGTGCCAGGCAGCGGCACCACCATGCACCTCAATTCCGATGTGATCAGGGTTCCGGAAGGTGGCGCGAAATCCGTAGACATCGGCGACTACATAACGGACCCAGGTCACACGGTGAGAATTACAACCACGAGCTCAGTGCACACGTCGCCGGCTTTTGGCCTGAGCTTCGCGGTGACCGGGAACAGTTCGCTGAGGCTCATCGGGGCTCCGGGGTATCAGGGTCCCGGTTCGGTCATCGTCCAAGTCACGGATGCCGCATCGCTGTCAGCGGCTGGCGCGGCGGAGGAGACGTTCGCCATTCCGGTAATCATCGGGAATCCCACCGCCATCGTGCGGTGTCCCGGCACGCCTATCGATCTTGTGCAGGGAGGTCGGTCCATCTCGGCGGACATTCGCTCGCTCTGCCAGGTGTGGACGCCGACCGGGCAGGACCCGTCTATGGCGACGTTTACAGAGAGCTGGGTCCACCAAGCGTCGGCCGTCAGCCTCTCCAGCCAGCGAGGCGGACGATCCATCGACCTAGTTGCGGCGTCCTCTGCAGTTGTTGGGACAACCGGGCAGATCGCGGTGGGAGTTCCGGGCGGTGGTGTTGAGGCGAGTTCCACTCTCAACGTCACGGTAATTGCCGCTCCGCCAGCCAGCGTCACGCCCGTCGACATTCCCGGAGTCGAGACCGGGCATTCCGTCACAGTGGACATGTCGCAATATGTCCAGAGTCCTCTCTCACAGCCGAAGATCGCCGTGCTCAAGGTCATTGGACCCAATCAGGGGAGCGCAAACGTCACGAACTCAGGTAGTGACGTCACGATCTCACCCAAGACCGGGAGCTCAGGCACCGAGATCTTCACCGTTCTGCTGACAGACCAGGGCCAGGACCGGCAGGTGCAAGGGACCATCACGCTCCAGGTTCTCGATGTTCCTTCGGCGCCGACCAACCTGCAGGGAACGCCGTCGAACGACCAGGTGGCGCTGAGTTGGGCGGCCTCTCAGCCGAATGGCGCTCCAGTGACCAAGTACGTGATTTCCACCAATGGCCAGACCGAGTCCACCACCGGCACCAGCTATACCTGGATGGGGCTGACGGACGGGCAGAACTACACGTTTTCGGTGGTGGCCTGGAATCAGGTCGGACCGAGCACTACTTCTGCGACAGGTACCTTCCAGCCGAAGTCCATCCCCGGTGCTCCTGGCAACGTCACGGCTTCTGCGGGGAATCAGGTCGCAACCATTAGCTGGTCGCAGCCGAATACAAACGGCCAGCCGATTCTCGGCTACCAGGTCACGATCAGTCCATCGTCTGGCGGCCCGTCGTCGGAGTCGGTGTCGGCAGGACAGCTTTCATACCAATGGCAGGGACTCAATAACAATATTGGCCCGTACACCTTCACAGTCACCGCTAGAAACGACGTCGGCAACGGTCCGACCTCCACGCCTTCACGCCCGGTCTATGCGCATTTCAGACCGCAAACACCCGCAGCACCAACCGCGGAGCCGGAGGTGTCTCCCGACGGGACAACCACCACCGTGACCGTGAAGTGGCCCGAAATAACCCCTTGCAACGATGCTCAGCCGTGTCAGAGCTACATCGTGACCGAACTCAAGGGTGGGTCAGCTCTCGAAACGGTGACGACCACGGGCGGATGCGGCGGATCCACGACCCAGTGCAGCTACTTGTTTGAGTCCATCACCAACGATGGATCGGCCTACGCGTACGAGTTGCAGGCTGTCAATCAGGAGGGCGACATCTCGAGCAATGGTGCGGCGTCCAATGTGATCCACGCCGATGGCGCTCCGTCTGCGCCCGAGAATGTGACGGCTATGCCAAAGAACTCTGCCGCCTTGGTCAGCTTATACTGCCTCCCTCGCACGG
>JBKQHM010000025.1:0-16313 GCA_052148775.1 Isosphaeraceae bacterium
CCTGCTCGACAGCCACGACATGGCACGATTCGTCACCCTGTCCCACGGCGACCAGTCGGCTCTCCAACTGGCGACCTGGTTCCAGATGACATACACGGGCGCGCCGTCGATCTACTACGGCGACGAGGTCGGCATGGCCGGCGGCCACGACCCGGCCAACCGTGGGGCGTTCCCCTGGCACGCTCCCGAAACCTGGGACACCGATCTCCTGCACGAATTCCAGCGACTGATCGCCCTCCGCCGCGCGCGACCGGCCCTGCGCCGCGGCTCGTTCCGCTTCCTGTACGCCCAGGACCAGGTCGTCGCCTATGCCCGCGAGCTGGGCGACGAGACCGTTGTCGTCGCGCTCAACGCGTCGCGTTCGAATCGCCGGATCGATGTATCGCTACAGGGCAGTCATCCCGATGGGACGATCCTGGAAGAGCCTTGGTCCAATCGATCGGTCCGCCTGGAGCAGGGCATGCTCCGCGGCCTGGAGCTGAGGCCGCGTTCGGGGCTGATCCTCGCGTCGCCGGCCCTGCGAACGGCATGAGCGCCCATCGCGTCCCACCAGCCTGGCAACTGCCGGACGGGGTCGACGCCCCGCTCTGGCAATACGCGCACACCCCGCGCCTGGCCGCCGAGGAGGATGCCTACTTCGCGGACAACCTGATGTTTCTCGCCGACGCGCGGGCACTCGACGAGCGATTCCTCGCGCCCGGCCGGCTCGTGGACCTGGGCTGCGGCGTGGGCCGGCACGCGATCCGGTTCGCGCGCCGAGGGTTCCGCGTCGCCGCGGTCGACCTGTCGCGGCCGATGCTCGAGATGGTCGGTCGCAAGGCGGAGGCCGAGGGGGTCGAATTACTGCGGGTCGAGTGCAACCTCTGCCGGCTAGGCTGCTTCGGCGACGGCGTCTTCGACTACGCCCTGTCGATGTTCAGCACGCTGGGGATGATCCGGGGCCGCGAGCCTCGTCGCCGCGCGCTGGCCGAGGCGTATCGCATCCTCCGTCCGGGGGGCCGGCTCGCGCTCCACGCGCACAACCTCTGGCTCAACCTCCGCGACCGTCAGGGCCGGACATGGCTGCTCAAGCAAGTCTACCGGGCCGTCTTCGCCCGCGAGGAACTGGGCGAGCGCCGGATGACCTATCGCGGCATCCCGGGCATGCGGGTCCACCTCTACCGATGGGGCGAGCTCAGGCGCGAGCTGCGACGAGCTGGCTTCCGGATCGACGAGGTTCTGCCGCTCGATGAGGTCTCCTCCGAGCCGATCCCGATGCCCTGGCTGGCCCACAGCCTCCGCGCCGGCGGCTGGATCGTCTTCGCATCCCGTGTCGCGTAGCGGCACTCCGAGTACCGAACAGGTCTGAGGTTTCTCCGGATCATGGTCGAATCCCGTCCGGTCTCACGTCAGGATCTCCTTGACGACGCGGCCGTCGACATCGGTCAGGCGGTAGTCGCGACCCTGGAAGCGATAGGTGAGCCGGGTATGGTCGAGGCCCAGCAAATGCAGCAGTGTCGCCTGGACGTCGTGAATATGGACCGTGCCCTCGGTGACGTGGAATCCCAGCTCGTCGGTCGCCCCGTAGGTCACCCCGGCCTTCAGGCCGCCACCGACGAGGAAGAGCGTGTTGGAGAACGGGTGATGGTCCCGGCCGATGTATGGTCCCGCGGCCGTGCGGCCCTCGCGGAAAGGCGTGCGGCCGAACTCGCCCATCCAGATGACCAGCGTCTCTTCCAGGAGGCCGCGGCGCTTGAGATCCCGGATCAAGGCGGCGACGGATCGGTCCATCGCCGCGCATCGGCGGATCAGGTTGTCGCCGATGTCCTCCCCGGCATTGGTGCCGTGGAAGTCCCATCCCCAGTCGAAAAGCTGGACGAACCGGACCCCCTTCTCGACCAGGCGGCGTGCGAGCAGGCAGTTGTTCGCGAAGCTCGCCGCGCCGGGCTCGGCCCCGTACTCCGCCAGGACGTTCGCCGGCTCGCGCGCGATGTCCATCAGCTCGGGGACGACCGTCTGCATGCGGAACGCCAGCTCATACTGGGCGATTCGCGTGGCCGTCTCGGGGTGGTTGAGCTCGTCGGCCTGGAGCGAGTTGAGGTCCTTGAGCGCATCCAGGCTGGAGCGTCGCAGCGCGCGGTCCATGCCCTCGGGGTCGGAGAGATACAGCACGGGGTCGCCGCCCGTGCGGCACTGCACCCCCTGGTAGACCGAGGGCAGGAAGCCGTTGCCCCAGCCGCTCTTGCCGGCACTCGGCAGCGATCCCCCCGAGACGAATACGATGAAACCGGGGAGGTCGCGGTTCTCCGAACCGAGGCCGTAGCTCACCCACGAGCCCAGCGACGGACGACCGGCGGTCCTCGGGATGCCGGTCGTCAGCAGCAACTCGGCCGGCCCGTGGTTGAACTGATCGGTGACGACCGATTTGATGAAGGTGAGGTCATCGGCGATCCGGGCCAGGTTTGGCAGGGCGGCCGAAACCCAGGCGCCCGATCGGCCATGCTGGCGGAACTTCTGGGGCGTGCCCTGGAGCTTGGGAGTCCCCCCGGTGAAAGCGAACGGCTTGCCGGCCATCAAGGACGCCGGACAGTCCCGGCCGTCGCGCCGGACCAGCTCGGGCTTGTAATCGAACAGGTCGAGATGCGGCGGCCCTCCCGACATGCTCAGGAAGATGACATTCTTGACCTTCGCCGGAAACTGCGGCGGCCTGGGCGCGAACGGGTCCTCGGCCGGCGCCGCACCGGGCGCGGGGCTGTCCGCTTCGAGAATCCCCGCGAGGGCGAGCCCGCCCAAACCGAGAGAGCCGTTCCTCAGGAAGTACCGGCGGGTCTGCTCCGCGCACCGATCGATCGAACGGATGGGCATCATGGATTCTCGTCCTCGTCTGGTCATCGCTTCGCGAGGGTCTCGTCGAGGTTCAGCAGGACGTTGCCGACGACCGTCCAGGCTGCGGCCTCGATGACATCCATCCCCGGGAGGACGGCACCGATGGGCTTGGTCGCCAGGACGGTGGCTCGGGCCGGATCGGCGGCCAGTGACGTCCGCGAGGATCGGAACAGCGCGACAAGTCGCCGCGACTCGGCCTCGGTCGGCGGCCGGGAGAGCACGACGCGCACGCCGAAGGCGGCACGCGACTCTTCGCTCGGTCCCCCCTCCTTCAGGATCCGCCGACCCAGGGCCTGTGCGGCCTCGACGAAGACCGGGTCGTTCAGCGTGACGAGCGCCTGGATGGGCGTGTTCGTGCGGATCCGTCGCACGCTACAGACGGCGCGTTCGGGCACATCGAACGCGATCATCGACGGATACGGTAGATTCCTGCGCCATCGCGTGTAGAGGGCTCGGCGATGAGCATCTTCGCCCCGACTGGTCTCCCAGTCCGTACTCGCGCCGAAGGCGGCGGCAAGGCCGTTGATCGGCTGGAAGGGATGGACGGGCGGCCCGTACATCTTGGTGCTGAGCAGGCCCGAGGCCGCCAGCGCCTGGTCGCGCGTCGCCTCGGCCGTCAGCCGGACCCTCGGCCCGCGCGCCATCAGGCGATTGTAAGGATCGCGCCGCGCCAGCTCGTCGCTCACTCTGGAGGATTGCCGATACGTGGCCGATGTCACAATCAACTTCAGGAGCCGCTTGGTATCCCATCCCAGCCGGATGTACTCGGTCGCCAGCCAGCCGAGCAGCTCCGGATGGCTGGGCAGCTCGCCCTGCATGCCGAACTCCTCACTCGTCTCGACGATCCCGACCTCGAAGATCTCCTGCCAGAGCCGGTTCACTGCGACCCGGGCGGTGAGGGGATTGCGGGGATCGACGAGCCAAGCGGCCAGCCCGAGGCGGTCGAGCTTTGTGCCCGCGCGGGCCGGGTGGAGGGCCGTGGGCAGACCCGGTTTGACCGGTTCGCCCCGATTCTGATATTCGCCCCGGATCGCGATGTGAGTCGGCCGCGCGGCAGCCTCCTTCATGACCAGGGTCGTCGTGGCGACTTGATCCAGCGCGCCTCGCAGCCGCTTCACCTCCGCCTCCCCGGCCGACCAGTCGGGCGTAGACGCCCGGTGGTAGGTCGCCAGCGCCATGGCTTGCGTCGGTGTTCGCTTCTCGGCAGGCACGGCGAGGATCGCGACGATATCCTTCGGCAGTCGCGAACGATCGACGGCCTTCTCCCACGCCGTTCGTCGGGCATCAGCCCGTTTGGTCTCTTCGTCGAACCTCCGTTTCGCCGCATCAAGCCGTGCCAAGAGCCCCTGGAATTCGGCCTCGCGGCCGACGCGTGGGACCTCGACCGTGGGCTCCTCGCTGTTCGAGTCGGACGTGTTGTTGAAGATCGCGAATACTTGATAATACTCCTTTTGAGTGAATGGATCGTATTTATGGTTATGGCATTGGGCGCAGCCGAAGGTCGTGCCCATCCAGACCTGCATCGTGGTGTTGACGCGATCGACGACCGAAGCGAATCGGTATTCCTCCGAATTGGCCCCACCTTCGGAATTGGTCGTCGTGTTGCGATGGAAGCCGGTCGCGACGACCCGGTCTCGATTCGAGTCCGACAGCAGGTCGCCGGCGAGCATCTCGGTCGTGAAGCGATCGTACGGAAGGCCCGCGTTGATCGCCTGGATGAGCCAGTCGCGCCATCGCCAGATCGTGCGAGGCGGGTCGTGGATGTAACCCGAGGAATCGCCGTAGCGTGCGAGGTCGAGCCATACGGCGGCCCATCGCTCGCCGTAAGAGGGCTTGGCCAGCAAACGGTCCACCGCCCGCTCGTACGCGTCAGGACCGCCGTCGCCCGCGAGGCGATCGACTTCCGCGGGCGAGGGAGGCAGGCCGGTCAGATCCAGGGACACCCGGCGCAACAGGGCGTAGCGATCCGCGGGAGGCGATGGCCGGAGGCCTTCGTGGTCCAGCCGTGCCAGGATGAAGTGGTCGATGCCGTTGATGGTCCAGGACGAATCCGAGACCTTCGGCAAAGCATGCCGGATCGGCGGAACATAAGCCCAGTGCGTGGCGTACCGCGCGCCCTGCTCGACCCACCGCTTCAGGACCTCGACCTCGCGGGCGGTCGGCCTCTTGCCGAACTTCGGCGGGGGCATCACGCTGTTCACGTCGTCGGTCGTCAGTCGCGACATGGCCTCGCTATCCTCGGGCCTGCCGGGGACGATTGCCCGGTTGCCGGAGGAAAGTTCCTGACTCGCCCCGTCGCTCACGTCGAGGCGGAGTTTCGCCTTGCGGGCCTTGTCATCGGGACCGTGGCATGGGAAGCAGTAATTCGAGAGGATCGGACGGACCTCGCGCGAGAAGTCGATCGGTCGCGACGTGCCATCGGTGACGGAATCGATAAGGCCGATGAACAGGAATGCCGGGATCAGGAGCGCCATCGGGGTTATCTCGCGTGTGGCCTGTCGATCGCGGCGGAATCGCGGTTCGGAGAGCATTGGCGATGCCGCCTTCCTCAATACCATTATTACGTTACCCGCATGCGGTCGAGCAAGTTGCAGCCGGCCGACCTTGACCCCGCGTACGGGCCCTCGGACGGCCCTCCTCGAACCGAGAGCTTCCCGGAGTGCTTTCATTGGGATCTAATGGGGCAATCCTTTTGCACCACATTGGGCCCGATTCAAGGGGCTCACGGGACGACGATTCTGGATCGCAGGAACGTCGTTCGGCGATACCTTGGAATGCCTTGGGAACGAGGGAGGTTGGGATGAGACTGCGAGATATTCGGGTGGTCGGGTTGACCATGTTGCTGCTGTCGGCTGTCGACCCGAGCACGGCGCAACCGCAACCCGAGATCATTCGCGTGGATACCGCCGCCACGGCCCGCCCATTCCCGCACTACTGGGAGCAGATGTTCGGCTCCGGGCGTGCCAACCTCACGATGCGGGAGAGCTGGCGACAGGATTTGCGCGCGACCAGGGCGGTCACCGATTTCCGTTACGTGCGTTTCCACGACATCTTTCACGATCATAACGGCGTCTATAGCGAAACCAAGGATGGGACGCCGATCTATAACTGGTCTTACGTGGACCAGATCTATGACGGGCTCCTGTCTATCGGCGTACGGCCCTTCGTCGAGCTGAGCTTCATGCCCTCGGCCCTGGCCGCCTCGCAGAAGCCGCACCCGTTCTGGTACAAGCCGCTGCCGAACCCGCCGCGTTCCTACGAGAAATGGGGCAAGCTGGTCGGCGCCTTCACGCGGCACCTCGAGGATCGTTACGGGGCCGACGAGGTCCGCCAGTGGTACTTCGAGGTCTGGAACGAGCCGAATATCGACTTCTGGACCGGCAAGCCGGCGCAGTCCACCTATTTCGAGCTCTACGACTCCGCCGCGAAGGCCATCAAGGCGGTCGACGTGCGGCTACGCGTAGGCGGTCCGGCGACCGCCCAGGCGGCGTGGGTTGGCGACTTCATCCGATATTGCGCTCAAGGCGGCGTCCCGGTCGATTTCGTAACGACTCACGTCTACGGCAACGATACCGCCAAGGATGTGCTCCACAAGGATGAAAAGATCTCTCGTGCGGATATGGTGGCGCTGGCGGCGCGCAAGGTCTACGACGAGGTCAAGAACTCGCCCCGTCCGGACTTGCCGATCATCTGGTCTGAATACAATGCCACTTATATGAACGAAGTCGAGGTCACGGATTCTCCCTTCCTCGGTTCCTGGCTGGCGAACAACATCCGGCTCTGCGACGGCCTCACGACCATGATGTCGTACTGGACGTTTTCGGACGTCTTCGAGGAACAAGGCGTGGTCAAGAAGCCGTTCTACGGCGGATACGGGCTGATCGCGGCCGGCGGGATCCCCAAGGCAGCGTTCAATGCCTTCGCGATCCTGCATCGGCTCGGTGACCAGCGGTTGTCGCCGGATTTGAAGGACGCCCTGGTGACCAAGCGTGCCGATGGCAGCCTGGCCATCGCAGTCTGGAATTACGCCGATCCTGGCGAAGCCAGCTCCTCTCGCGAGTTCGAGATCCGGACGACTCGGGGAACGGCCGCGGATGTCACCGTCCTCGATGACCAGCACGGTTCCTCCCTCACCGAGTGGCGGCGATTGGGCGAGCCCGCAACTCCCAGCCGCCGACAGCAGGAGGCGCTCCGCTCGGCGGGGAGGCTCCCCTCGGCGAAGCGCGTATCGATGGAAGACGGCTCGTTCCGCTTGACTCTGGCCCCGCGAGCGCTGGCCTTGATCGAGATCACACCGTGATCGATCTCGACAGATCATGAGTCCTTGATCGATCGGCTCCCTGCGTTCCTTGGCAATTCGGAATCGGTGCCTTACCGGTCGACCCGGAACCGGCTCAACTGATCTTCATCGAGCTCGACTCCGAGCCCGGGGCCATCCGGCACGCGGGCACCTTCCGGCTTGAGGGCCAGGGGCTCGGTCAGCAGGTCGGCCTCGTGGTAATGGGGACCGAGGATATCGGCCGGATAGGTGGCACTGTCGATGTTCGGCACCGCGGCGGCCAGATGCAGCATCGCCGCCGAGCCGATGCCCAGCTCCAGGTTGCTGCCGACGTGGCATGTGATCCCTGCCGCCTGGGCCACCTGGGCGATCTCGATCGACCCGGCGATCCCGCCGTTCTTCCCCGGATAGACGCTGATCACGTCGGCCGCATGGGCGCGCAGCACGTTCCAGGCGTCGGCAAGCGTGAACACGCTCTCATCGGCCATGATCGGGATGCTCCCGACTGTCCGCAGGTAGGCCATCGACTCGGTGTCTCCCGGCGCGATCGGCTGTTCGGCGACGAGCAGTTGGAACGGACGGAGTTGCTCCAGCGCGATCCGCGCCGTGGTGACGGTCCAGCCGCAATTGGCGTCGATGGTGATCGGGATCTCGGGGCCAGCCAGCTCGCGCACGGCCCGGACCCGGGCGAGGTCTCCGGCCAGGTCGAGCCCGACCTTGACCTTCAGGCAGCGGATGCCCCAGCCCAGGAATTGCTCGGCAAGCGAGCGGACGCGGGGCAGGTCGAAGGCCCCGATCATCATCTTGGTCGGGATCACATCGCGAAGCTTGCCGCCCAGGAGCTGGTGGACCGGCACGCCCAGGGACTTCCCGGCGATGTCCCAGAGCGCCATCTCCACGGCCGACTTGGTGAACGGGTTGAGCTTGATGAGGAAGTCCATCTGCTTCCGCAACGCCGTGATCCGGGTCGGGTCAGACCCGATCAGTGCGGGGCCGATCAGGCCGTCGATCGCGGCGATGCAGCCCCGGCTCGTCTCGCCGCTCCAGAGCGCCGAGACCGTCGCCTCGCCCAGCCCGACGATGCCCGCATCGGTGTGCACGCGGACGATCACGTAGTCCGACGTATGATGGTCGCCGTGGGCCGTCTTCGTCACCATCCCCGCCTTGAGCGGGACGCGTACGGGTATCGCTTCGATTCGTGTAATTCGCATCAGTAATCCCATCGATTATCCGCATGCATCGGATCGGTGCTCGGCAGCACCCTACGAGAGAAACCGCCTGAGCACGTTCGCCGTGATCTTCGAAACGCCATCGTCCACGAGGATTGCACTGGGCCATGCGATCGACCCGGCGGAGAAAACCGCGCCGCCGCTGGGACTCTCGTAGTAGGCGAGTTCGGCGCCGCCATCGTCGATGTTGGTCCCCTTGGCCAATCTCACGGTGCTCCTGGGCGAGCTCGGCGAGACCTTGTCGGTCTCGTGGCCTGATGCACCTCCGGGACACCGCATATGCAGGCTCGACTGGCCGAAGAGTTCGCCGTCCGCCAGATCCGTCCCTTCGAAGGCCCAGTGCGAGGCATCCAGCACGCGATAGGGTGCGCCGGTCATGATCCCCGTATCGGTGAACACGACCCCGAGCAGGTTGGCTTCCGACTCGACCCTCATGTGAAAGCGGCTCTCGAAGCCTCCGCGTTTCAAGGACCGACCGTCGCCGTTGCGGTAGATCACGGTGGTGGCGTCGAGGAATTCAGCCTCGCAGTTCAGGCCATTCCCGCCGAGGTACATGAGCCGGCCGCCCCGCTCGTTGACCCACGACTTGACGCCGAAGTACATCTCTCGCGACCAGTATTCCGGATGTGAGGAGATGATCAAGATGCGGTACGCATCGAGGTCGAGCGTGCCGTCGTGGAGCTGGGTCTCGGCGTAATAGTCGTAGTCGAACCGCTCGCGTTCGAGCCAGCCGAGGAGCCGCCACTCGGCCGGTGCGACGTGGCAGGCGGCGCGGCCTACGATCGGGTCGGTGATCTCGGTGTTCGCGTCGATGTGGTTGATCGGCTCCGGACGATCGAACGAGAGAGGTGCGTAATGCTCGGTATCGTAGGCGATGCCCTCGGGGTCGGTATACCGCTTGAGCTCCAGACGTGCGTTGACCGTCGGGGCCGGCGGCAGTCGGTCGGGGTTGATGTAGTTGCTCCGGCCGCCGAAGTTGTTATAGGCGTTCCAGGTGATATTCGAGGCCAACACCGCCACACGCGACGTCGGCCTTACCGGCGCGACGATCCACGGGAAGGCGAATTCCACCCCATTCCCCGTCCGGGAGTGGAAGTAGTACAGTCCCGACCGCTCGGGCGCCTCGACATACTGGTGAAGGTGCGGGTTGTCGTATCCGAACTTGTTCCACTCGACGCCGGTCCGGGTGTAATCGCCGTCCGGAGTGATCTGCATCGTCGCTCGGGGCCCATGCTCGTCGAACCAGCCGAGACTGCGGATGTACTCCTTGCGGAGCCCGTATCTCCAGAGCGAAAGCTGGTAGGGTTCTACGGAATGGACCCGGAATTCGGACTTCTCTCCGGCCTTGACCCACTTGGGCCACGCGTAACCGAGCAGGCCGTCCGACAGGAGCCGGAACTGGTACGGCGGCCGTCCCTGCGCGACCGGGACGCGCACGAACTTGGACCCGAAGCCGGGCTTCTGAAGCGTGACCTTGTAAGTGTCCGGCGGCAGGTCGATGTGGACCGATCCCGTGGCCCTCGTGCGGGCCTGGAACGAGCCGGCCCCTCCTTCGAACTCCAGCAGGACGTCGGCCAACGCGACGTAGCGCTCATCGCTCACGTAGGCTACCAGCATCGCGGTTGAGACTCGGTGTTTCAGAATGGTTGTCGATCGGGATTGCGCGCCGAAGATGTTCGTCGCCCACGCCATCGCGGTCTGACGAGCATGGGATTATCGCCTTCCGGGGCGGATATGTCCAGAAGCGAATCCGCGGGGGTCGGCGGAGTCGCGGCCGTTTCCTTTCGTCCTTCACGACGGACGATCCCGATTCTCAATCGGTGGCTTGATGGTCGCCCGGACGGGAATGGGCGGCGTCGAGCTCGAAGAAGACCAGGAGCGTGTTACCGTAACGCTTTTGCCTCGTCTCGCGCAGCGTGCCGAGATCGAGGCTCCGATACTCCTTCGGGTGGATTTGCGCGATGACCATCCCTGACAGTTCGTCGTCCTCCGATCCTGCGACCGTCCCTCGTAGCAGTTCGGGACGTCGCGCGATCTGCTCGATCGCTTCGACCCAGAGGTTCTTATACTGGGGAGGGGCGACATAGATCAGGTCGAAGGATTCCTCGGTGGTTTTCAGGTACGCGAAGGCGTCGGTCTGACGGACCGTCGCGCGATCGGAGAAACCGCTGGTGGCAAGGTTCGTCTTGATCGTGGCGACGGCCTTATGTCCGAGTTCGGTGAACGTGCAGTGGGCAGCCCCCTGGCTGAGCGTCTCGATCCCGACGCTCCCGCTGCCGGCGAAGAGATCGAGAACCCTGATGCCCTCGATCCGCGGCCGAAGGATGTCGAAGAGAGACGTCTTGACGCGGTCCAGGATCGGGCGCGTACCTTCGCCGGGGACGACGATCAGTTTCTTGCCCCTGCCCGATCCCGAGACGATACGCATCCGCGGTCCCTTCAAATGAATTCGGTCACTGCCCCTGATAAGCCCGATAGGGCTCAATGGACGAGCTGAAGTCGTTCGCGCGAATCAATGCCCGTTCGCCTCTCCGTCCCTGGCAACGATTACTTCCCCCGATAAGCCCGGTCGAGCAAATCGATCGGGTGGGCGATCTCCATCGCTCGGCCGCGTTCCTTGATCTTGCGGGCGATCTGGAGAATGCAGCCGACATTCCCGGTGACGACCATCTCGGCTCCGGTGGCCTCGATGTGGTCCATCTTGCGACGGCCCAGCCGCTCCGACATCTCGGGCTGTGTCAGGTTGTAGGTCCCCGCGGCACCGCAACAGATCTCGCTCTCCTCGAGCGGGACGAGTTGCAAGCCCGGGATCATGGCGAGCAAGGCCCGTGGCTGGCTGCGGATCTGCTGGGCGTGGCACAGGTGACATGCGTCGTGATAGGTCACCCTCATCGGCAGCGGATTCCGGGGCGGGATCGGGCCGAGTGCCATCAGGAACTCGGAGATATCCTTGACCTTCGCCGTGAATCGTTTCGCGGCGTCATGCTCGTCCTGGGGCAGGATGTGCGCGTAATCCTTGAGCATCGCGCCGCAGCCGGCCGCGTTGACGATGATCGCGTCGAGCTCGTCGAGCTTGAACGCGGCCATGTTTTGCCGCGCCAGCTTCAGCGCCGGTTCCTCGACGCCCGAGTGATAATGGATCGCACCGCAGCACGCCTGCGCGGGCGGGATCACGACCTCGCAGCCATTCTGCTGGAGCACCCGTGCGGTCGCCGCGTTGGTCTCGGGGAACATGGCGTCGGCGACGCACCCCAGGAACAGGCCGACCCGCGCCCGCTTCGGCCCGATCGGCGGCAGGACCTGCGGCAATCGCCCTGAGCCGGACCTGAGCGTCGGCAGCATCGCCTGCATCCGTCGCAGGCTGGGGGGCAGGAGGCGGGTCAGGCCGACCCGCTCGGCCCAGTCGATCGCACCGATGCGCTGCAGCAGCCGGGCGGGGGCCAGCGCCAGCTTCACGCGATCGGGATAGGGGAACAGGTGATGGAGGATCAGTCGCTGGAGCAGACTGGTCTTCTCGCCGGGGGGCGCGGACTTCTGGAGTGCGATCTTGAACGGCTCGATCATCCGGCCGTACTGGACCCCGGACGGACAGGCTGTCTCGCACGCCCGGCAGTCCAGGCAGAGCTCGAGGTGCTTGCGGACCCCCGGGCCCATCTCCAGCCGGCCGTCGGCGACGGCCCGCATCAGGTAGATCCGGCCCCTGGGGCTGTCGTTCTCGTCGCACGTCTCCAAGTACGTCGGGCAGCTCGCCGTGCAGAGGCCGCAGTGTACGCATTCCTGGTAGCGTCGATAAGGAATCTTGTCCGAGAGCCAATCGAGGTCGATCGCCGAGGCCGGCACGGCCTCCGGGCGAACCGTGCTCGTGTCTTGCCGATCCGCGGTCGTGGTCTGCATCAGGTTCGGACCCTGGTGGCTGGTGGCAACTGGTCGAGGGCGAGGAAGCGATGGCCGGTGGACGCCTCTTATTAGAACATAATAGGAGCGGCTCCGGCCAGCGTGCCTTCATCGCCTCCGTGATCGCCCGATGCCTTGAACGGTCCGGGACCCGCTCGGCCTCCTCAGGCCAGGTCGAACAAAATGACCTCCGAAGGGCGATCTGCCCCGATAACCAGGGTGGACTCATCGCTCATCGCGGCCCCGTCGCCGGCGAATAGGGTGTTCCCGCCCAGCGCGACCGAGCCCCGCAAGACTTGGATCCACGCGTGTCGCTCCCGATTCAATTCCTCGACCAGCTCCTCGCCCGGATCGAGACTGGCCAGGTAGAGCCTCGCATCCTGGCGAATGATCAGGGCCCCGTCCTCGCCGCCCGGGGAGGCGACCAATTGCCATCGGTTCCGTCGCCCGGATTCCCGGAAAGTCTTCTGCTCGTAGGAAGGTGTCAGGCCCTCCCGCTCCGGGAGCATCCAGATCTGGTAAAGGTGGACCGGCTCGGTCTCGGAAGCGTTGGACTCGCTATGACGGATGCCCGTCCCGGCCGTCATCCGCTGGAGCTCCCCCGGGCCGATGACGCCGGCGGAACCCAGACTGTCCCGGTGCGCCAGGACCCCCTCGAGGACATACGTCACGATCTCCATGTCGCGGTGCCCGTGCATCCCGAACCCACGGCCGGCCGCGATCCGATCCTCATTGATCACCCGCAGCGACCGGAATCCCATGTGGCGCGGGTCGTGATACTGGCTGAACGAGAATGTGTGGTAGGTGTCGAGCCAGCCATGATCGAAATGGCCACGGTCGACGCCCCTGCGAACCCGAATCATGGTCTCCTCCTCGGTATCGATGTCAATCGATCCACAATTAGTTTACGTCTAAACCAATTGCGAGTCAAGCGGGTTCGGCCACGCGCAACACCCCACGAGGGACCGATCTCCAGGGGAGGGGCGGTTTTACAGGGAAAAGACGCGGGGGTATAATCAGTTTTTATGTGCGTGGGAGGGGTCATCGATGATCGGTGGGTGAAGAGGCCCGAACAACCGGGACGGTTGGCGACTCGAGGTCTCGGGGGCGGCCCCTCGATGAGAGGACCGTTTTGAAGGCGGTCCCGGCTCCTGTAGCGAAGACGGCGGCAACGACGGAGGCCATCTTCAAATGGCATCGCTGAGGATGATCGAGGGCGACTGGCCCAACAGGATTTTTCGACTGGATGGAGACCAGACCGTGATCGGCAAGGCGGCCGGATGCGACATCGTCCTGCCCGACAAGCATGTGTCGAAGCTACACGCGAAGATCGTGCGGCACGCCGACGGCCGTTATATCGAGGATCTCGACAGCACCAATCACACGATCGTCGGCGGCGTGCCCGTCGACGAGCCCCGCTTGTTGACGGACGGCGATATCATCAAGATTTGCAAGTACCGCCTCGAGTACGCCGGGGACGGCTTCGCCGCCGATGAGACGCCAAGGATTCCGCCGGCCAGCGAGCCGGCGCCGCTGATCCTGGGGACGATCGACGTCCTGAAGTCCGACGGGCGGGCGAAGTTCGGCGCGAACGCCGAGGAGAAGCTCCGCGGCGTGATCGAGATCGGCGCGCAACTGGTCGGGGTGCTCGACCTCGCGGCGGTCATGGAAAAGGTCCTCGAGGCCCTGTTCCGGATCTTTCCCCAGGCGGAACGCGCCTTCATCGTGTTCCGCGACGACCGGACCGATCGGCTGGAGATCCGGGCCAGCAAGTTTCGCCATCCCGAGCAGGGTCCATCGACGCCCAGCCGCACCGTCTACAATCTCGTCACGAAGGAAGGCCGGGCGATCCTTTGCGAGGACGTCGGCACCGACAGCCGTTTCGACGAGTCTCAGAGCCTGGAGATGTTCCAGGTGCGGACGATCATGTGCGTGCCCCTCTGGGACCACCAGCGCCGCGCCGTCGGGATCCTCCAGGTCGACACGCGAGAGGGTCGGAGCCGATTCGCCCAGGGCGATCTCGACTTCCTCGCCGCTCTGGCGAACACGATCAGCATGGCCATGGAGAACGCCAGGCTGCACGAACTGGACGTCCTCGAAGGGCGGCGCTTGCAGGAAGCCCGGGACGCACGCGTCGTCCAGTCGTCGCTGATCCCGGACGGTTATCCGGACTTGCCGGGTTACGAGTTCTGGCATCACTACCAGCCCGCTCATTTCGTCGGCGGCGACTACTTCGACTACCGGCCCGTACCGGACCCGGGCACCTCGACCACGCCGGTCTCGGCGAGGCGGTGGGCCATCGCCCTCGGCGACGTCTCCGGCAAGGGCATGCCGGCCGCGCTGGTGATGGCCCGCTTCTCGGCGGAGGTCCGCTTGCTCGTCCAGGCCGAGCCCGACCCGGTGCGACTGGTGAGTCGACTCAATCGCAGCCTGTGCGAGAACAACGCGGCCGAGCGGTTCGTCACGTTCCTCCTGGCCATCGTCGACGGCGAACGTCACGAGTTGACCGTGGTCAATGCCGGCCATTCGGCCCTGCTGATCCGGCGGGCCGGGGGATGCCTCGAACCGATCGGCGATCTCTCGACCGCCCTGCCACTCGGCGTCCAGGTCGACGAGACCTTCACCTCGTCCAGGACCGTGCTCGATCCCGGCGACGTCGTCATCCTTTTCACCGACGGCGTCGATGCCATGAGCCTCGACGGCGAGCTCTTCGGCACGGCGAGACTCTATCGAGCGATCGCCGAGGCCCCTCCCGGCGTGGCTCCGGTCGGCGAGGCGATCCGGGATGCGGTCGAACGCCATTCCGCCGGGCGTCCCCAGTTCGATGACATCACGATCCTCTGCTTCGGGCGGAGGACGCCTGCAACACCCAGCCAATCCTCCTGAGCCGGCCGAGACCTCGATGCCCCCGTATCGCCGACCGTCATGCATCACCCCCGGACTCGAATACCGTCCTTGAGTTCTTTCCGGTCGAGTCGATACCATCGCATTCCCCGGGTCTGCGCAGGGCGGTCCATGGAATTGAAAGGATTCCATGATACTCCCCGGATCGTGATCGGGACCGCCGGTGCCCCGGGGCCGCTGTAGAGAATTCCGAAAACCGAGGAGGATTCTTCCGTGAAGATCGCCTTTCCGAGCGTGATCCTGATCGTGGCCGCGATCACTCCGGCCCTTCAGGGCGACGACAAGGCCCCGCGATTACCCAGGCTCGCCACGCATGTCGCCTTTCCGAATCTGATCTTCGACCGGCCGGTGGCGATGGCCTATCCCGACGACGGCACCGACCGCCTGTTCGTCGTCGAACAGCACAAGGCGAAGATCTGGTCGTTCATCAATCAGCACGAGAACCGATCGAAGCGGTTGTTCCTCGAGCTCAAGGCCCCGATCAACCGTGGAAACGAGGAGGGCCTCCTCGGGCTGGCCTTCCACCCCAAGTTCAAGGATACCGAGCAGTTCTTCGTCTATTATTCGGCCAACGATCGAGGCGTCCGGCGATCGGTGGTCTCGCGGTTCACGCTCTCCCGTTCCGACGATCGCGTCGCCGATCCGGCCAGCGAGCATCGGATCTGGGTCTCCGAGAAGGACCCGTACGAGAATCACAATGGCGGGATGATCGCCTTCGGGCCGGACGGGTATCTCTACATCTCCCTGGGAGACAGCGGCGCCGCCGATGATCCGCTCACGACCGGGCAGAATCCCAGCGACTGGTTCGGCTCGATCCTGCGGATCGACGTCGATCATCCCGAGTCGGGCAAGCCCTACGGCATCCCCAAGGATAACCCCAGTCGCCGCGACCCGAAGAAGTACGCCCGATGGGCACCCGAGGTCTATTGCATCGGCCTGAGGAACGTCTGGAGGTTCAGCTTCGACCGGAAGACCGGCGAACTGTGGGCCGGCGACGTGGGGCAGAACCTCTGGGAGCACGAGCCCAATCGTTGCCGTTCGCCAAAAACTAGCGTTTTTGCCAATACCCTTGAGCAAACGTCTAGCAAGACTTACTCTGGGCCGAACATGGCGCGTACCCGTAGAACGGCCCGCAAATCAGC
>JBKQHM010000026.1:0-6555 GCA_052148775.1 Isosphaeraceae bacterium
GCCGGCCGCCCCGGCACGGAGATGCGCGGTTTTATCGATTATGTTCATCATTCCGCTCGTTCGATGACTCTGCTCAAAAGGGGAAGGTCTCGTCGATCGGACTAGCCGCCAGCTCCCGGAGGAATTCGCCGATCCGCTCGGCCACCAGGTCCGTGAGGGCTTGCCCCTTCTCGGCCGACGCGGCCCGGGGATCGCCGGCGCCGGAGTTGGTTGTCAGAAGGTGCCAGGGGCGGGTGATCTCGACCCATCCCCGGTTGATCGCTTCGAACCGAGTGGCCCGTACGGCGCCCGCGTCGGCCGCCTCCGGCGCGACCAGCCCCGGGAAGTGGGCCAGTCCCATGCTCGTCTCCATCTCCCCGGCGTGGTCGTCCTTCTCCCGGAAGATGGTCGAGTAGACGTCCGAAGCGACTTTATACCAGTTGCACAAGAAAATGTGCACTTTCGACGATCGATGCAGCTCGCGCAGCACCCACTTCAGGTCGTTGCCGCCGTGGCCGTTCAGCAGCAGGCATCGCGCGACGCCGTGGGCCTCGAGAGATTCGAGCAGGTCGGCGATGACCCGCGCCACGGTCGACGGATTCAGGTTCATGGCCATCGGGAATTTCATCTGGTTCGTCTCGGTCCCGTAGGGCAGGGTCGGGAGCTGCACGACCCGCGCGCCCCGGCTCTGGGCCCAGGCACACGCCCGAGACGCGATCGCCTCTACCTGGAACGTGTCCGTCCCATAGGGGAGATGGAGGTTGTGTGGCTCCGTCGCCCCCAGGGGCAACACCGCTACCTCGAACGGCGGTTCCCCTTTGATCTGTCCGTATCTCAGCTCGGCTAGCCGCCATGGTTCCATCGTTTCATCGTCCGTCGCGATTCGCCTGGATCGGCGATTGATTACATGGATTGCTGTATGCGCGTGTGGGCGTGGGCTCGGAATCGATCGTTCTGGTCGCCCCTGACCGTCCCGGGTATGAGGACGGCCGGTGGGCACGAGGGCCATTGCGGGGGGCGGGGGTGGTCCGTTAGGATCGGGGCGAGTGGGAACGATTGGGTCCCCTCTCCATCCGATCCAGTTATCCAGGGAATGACGCTCTGATGCAAGCCTTCGAGGCCACGAATTATTACTTCAACCAGGCTGCGAAGCGCCTCGACCTGACCGAGAACGTCCGGACGCTGCTGGAGACCCCCGATCGCGAAGTCCGGGTCGAGGTTGCGATCGAGCTCGACTCGGGGAAGATCGGCAACTTCATCGGCTACCGCGTCCAGCACGACAATGCCCGAGGGCCGTACAAGGGCGGTTTGCGATATCACCCCACCGTGGACCAGGACGAGGCCCGATCCCTGGCTAGCCTGATGACCTGGAAGACGGCGATCGTCGACCTGCCCTTCGGCGGCGCCAAGGGGGGCATGAACTGCGATCCTAACAAGCTCTCCCGGGGCGAGATGGAGCGCTTGACGCGCAAGTTCATCGAGAAGATCCACGACATGATCGGCCCTCACAAGGACATCCCCGCGCCGGACATGGGGACCGACGCACAGGTGATGGCCTGGATCATGAACGAGTACGCCAAATATGAAGGGTTCCACCCGGCCTGCGTGACCGGGAAGCCGGTGGAATTCCACGGATCCGCCGGCCGGGAGGCGGCCACGGGCTTCGGGATCGCGATCGTCGTCCGCGAGATGCTGGCTAGGATGGAGCGGACCGTCGCCGGCACGACATTCGCCATCCAGGGATACGGCAACGTGGGCAGCCACACGGCGCGATGCCTGGCGCAGATGGGCGGGAAGATCCTCGGCGTCTCCGACGCCTATGGTGCCGTCGTGAATCGCGAGGGGATCGACATCGCGGACCTCGACCGACACGTCGCGGTCTCGCACAAGATCGTCGGCTACAAGGGGGGGGACGCGATCACGAACGAGCAACTCCTGACGATGCCGGTCGACGTCCTGATCCCCGCCGCGCTCGGTGGCGTCTTCGACCGCGACCTGGCCAGGGCCGTGCAGGCCCAGCTCATCGTCGAGGCCGCCAACGGACCCACCTGGCCCGAGGCCGATGAGGTCTTCGTCGAGCGCGGGATCACGGTGGTGCCGGACGTCCTGGCGAACTCCGGCGGCGTGATCGTCAGCTACTTCGAATGGGTCCAGAACCTCCAGCACTTCCGTTGGCCGCTCGAGCAAATCCAGCGCGAGGAGGAGCGCAGGCTCGTCGAGGGGTTCCGCGACGTCTACGACCTGGCGCAACGCAAGGGGGTCACACTCCGGACGGCGGCCTTCATGAAGGCGATCTCCCGGGTCGGCCGGGCGAAAGTGCTGGGAGGCATTTAGAGCGGGCCTCGCGTGAGGGAGAGCGATGACCAGTCACTGGGATTGGATGACGTTCCTCTTCGCCCCTTCGGGGTGAAATCCCATCGCAAGGTGGCTTGATTATTTCGGGAGCGCGGAACCCTTCGCATCCCGATTGGCCTTCGTCCAGGCAAGCTGTTCGGTGAGTTTATCCAGGTGGCGTCGCGTCTCGAGCTGGCCGGGGTCCAGGGCCAGGGCACGTCGGGCAGCCTCGATCGCCTGGCCGAGGGCCTCCATGACGAGTTGATCGTCGTGGTCTTGGATGGCGTTCTTCTTGATGTGGTTGTAGGCTTCGCTCAGGACGCGATACGCGTGCGGACTATCGGGATATTCCCGGACGATTTGCCGGCCGAGCGCCATCAGACGGGTGGCGGTGGCGCGGGCTTCGTCGAGTCGGCCGAGCTTCCGCTGCTCCCCGGCGACGCCCGCCGCCTCGACTGAGAAGCATACGACCGTGGTCGGCACCATCGAATCCGCGAGTCCAAGGTTCGAACACCGTTCTCGAAGGGCGGAGATGATCGCGGCGGCCCCCGCCTCGGGGTCCCGGTCGTACCCGGCCGCGACCGACGAGGAGCGGAATGGAGAAAACGGTTTGACCGAAAGGGCGAGCCACTCGGAGACGAATAACTCGTGATTGTCACGGCGAACGCTGCTGTCCATGCGGAAAGACATGGCCTCGAGAGCCTCTCGATGAAGCAAAGGGCCGAGGGTCTCCAGCCCCGGGGGAGATCCGTCCGTCGAACGTGCAAGGTCCGATCCGAGGAGGTGGCGCAGGATATGCTCGCTCACGACCCGCGCACGCTCCTCCTGGCCCGTTCGACCGCTTTGTGCGAATCGATCGGAGAGTTCTTGCAATAGCTTGTAAATAAATGTGAAATCCAGGTAGCTTGATTCGAACGGCTCGGAATCCCGATGCATGGCGAATGCTTCTTCGAAGCAGTTCAGGGCGTCCTCGAGTCGACCTGCGCTCGCAGCGAGTTGCCCAGTCAGAACGAGGGCATCGCCGAGGTGAAACAGAGCCTCTTTGTCCTCGCGATTCTTCGCCAAGCCTTGTCTGAGGTCGGCGATCGCTTGATTCAAGAGGACCCGTGCTTCTTCGACCTTGTTGAAGGACATCAACGCACAGCCGATCTCCTTCTCGAGCATGCCAATCACCGAAGGCGAGACGATCCCTCGGTTTCTCAAACCGTCGGTTTCGCTCCGAAGCCTCGAGATCGACGCCGCCATCTGGTCTTGCGAGGTAATCCTCTTGTAGCGGATGGATGTCCGGAGAAGCAATCCGAGGTGATCGGCAGCGCTCGCGGAGAACTGTTCATAGGCCTCCGCGTTGCGACGCGCCTCGGCAAGCCGCGCGCGTTCGGCTTCGGCCTGTTTCAACAGCACGAACAGACCCATAACCCCCGTGGCCAAAGTCAGTGCCAGCGCGAGTAGCAGTCCCGCGACGGCGGGGTGCCGACGGCACCAGCGCCAGGCGAGCCCTATCGGGGAAACGCGGCGGGCCTTGATAGGACGACCTTCGAGACACAGGCGCAGGTCGTCGGCCACGGCCTCGCCAGATCCGTAGCGTCGGGCCGGGGCCTTTTCCAAACATTTGAGGCAGATGGTTTCGAGGTCGCGGGGAATCCGGCCGTTGAGCCGGCGCGGAGGGACGGGGTCCTGGTTGCGGACCTGGTCGAGCGTCTCCGCGCTCGACGCTCCTTGAAATGGTGGACGGCCTGTCAACAAGTGGTACAGAATCGCGCCCAGGGCATAGAGATCGGCGGCTTGGCCGATCGTGCCGGGAAGGGCGGCCACTTGCTCGGGTGCCATGTAGGACGGGGTCCCCTTGGGGCCGTTCGCCCCGGTCTCGGTCGCGCCGGGCTCGCCTTCGAGACGGGCGATGCCGAAGTCGGAGATCTTGGGTGAGACGATGTCCCAGGGGGCTCCCGGCTCGCCGTCAAGCAGGATGTTCGACGGTTTCAGATCGAGGTGACGAACCCCGTGGGTGTGGAAGTATCCGACGGCGCGGGCGATTGTCTCGGTGAGTCGAGCGGCATCCCGAGGCGGGAGTGGCTCCGCCAATCGATCCTTGAGCGTTCCCCCCGACACATATTCAAGGACCAGCCATAGCCTCTGCGCGTTCTCGCCCACGCGATGGATCGCCACGACATTCTTGTGCGGCACCCGCGAGAGCGCCCGCGCCTCGCTCAGCCAATGCTCGCGCGCGTGGGAATCGACCAGCGAGTTAGCTGGGAACAGCTTCACGGCGACGTGGCGTTTCAGGAACGGTTCCCAGGCGAGGTAGAACACGCCCGCCCCGCCCCGCCCGAGCTTCCCTTCGACGACGAGATCGTCGATCGTCGGCGGGTTGTTCCGATCGTCGGCGGGGGCAATCGCTCCCGGGCCGGCATCCCTCGCGGCGTCGAGGATCCGCTGGCAATCGGGACAATGCTCGACGTGTTCCTCCAGGCGCGCGAAATTGGGCTCGCCGACCACGTCGGTCCCGATCGCCCGGAGGGTCTCTGCCGAGGGGCAGTTCGTCATGGCCGCGATGACCTCCCGTCGGTCTGCGGACTCATCAGTTCGGCGAGACGACGGCGTCCCTCCTCGACAAGCCGGTCGGCCACCCGCTTGTGGGCGGCATGCGCGGCGAGATAGGTCATGTTTAGGGCATCGGCCGTCCGGCGCGTCGTCCAGCCGTCGATGGAAATGTGCCAGAACACCTGCCAGGATCGGTCCTGGACCTTCTCGCGGACGGCGGATTGGACCTGCTCCGCCAGGGTCAGGAGGTGTAACCGTCGGTGTACCGCCTCATCGTATTCCTCGTCGCGGGGTTCGAGGGCCAGGTAGGAAACCTCGACATCGCCGAACGAAGGATCATTGAGCGAGTGGACGTTCAGTCCCTGCCGTCCCCGCTTCCGCATCGCGTCGACGACTCGCCAGTGGAACGATCTCCGCAACCACCCGCGGAACCGGCGGCCCGGGTCGTAGCGAAACAACCGCATCTTCTCCGCTAGCTCCATCCAGAAGTCCTGGGAGACTTCCCTCGCGAGTTCGTCATCGAGGCGGTATTCCCGGCACCAGCTTTGAATATATGGGTCGTATCGTGCGACGAACTCCCGCCATGCGTCATGGTTCCTCCAGTCGGCGGTCCGTCCCAGGAGCGTCGCGCTGGTTCGCGTGGTGTCGTCGGAATTCATCGTTGAATCCTCGCGTATTCGAGTCGAAAGACGACGTCAATCTCGGCGACGACGGAATTCTGACGAAAGCGTGTAGATGGTCTTCGTAGGACTGGTAGAGGGCCATGAAAAGCCAGGATACACGTGAAAGTCGCAGGCACTTGAGTGCGGCAGTCATTCTGTTCCTGGAGGGCACGCCGCGAGTAGGAGCCCGCATTGCTGGAGCTTCCAGAGAGCGCGCAATTTTTCGTCAGGCTGATCGTCTGGAACATGAGAACGAGCCGAGTAGGGAAGGGGCGCCCGGCGGGCTCGATCGAGCTTCGGGTTTCCCCTTCCCCCTCTAAAATTCCGTACGGCGGGTTTTCCCCAGTACGGCTTCAAATGGATCGTCAATGGCGACCTTCGACGACATCCCAGGGTTTAAGCGCCGTCCACATACGCCCCACGACTTCGTCTTATACGCCACCGCAGTTGCAACTCCCAGGAATGCGTGATCCCCGAAGGGATTACCCGTTCTAGAGCCTTTCGGTTCAATGTGGCACGACCCCCAGTAACTCCAACACATCCATCCAGAGGCCCTTGGCTCGCCATCGGGTTATGTTGTCCCGTCGGGTCATCGCTTACTACGGCCTCATCCGAGACTCTGAACTCCTCCCCGCCACTTATGACTTCGCGGCGGGGCCTGCTGCACCCAAGGAAATCGGCTTCAGGTGGGAATCCAGAGGTTCCCCAATTTACTCCGCTGGACTGTGCTCGCATGCCGCCTCCCTTACCCCGGTGGCCCGAAGAGTGCACATGACTGTTGCTTCCTCTTCGGTATTAGCCTTCGCCCCTTTGTTACAGGTTCGGCGGCCACGTTAGTCGTTTCGAGGCTGCAGAGTTCACTCCGAGCTTATCTCGCGCTCATGTTACGGCCTGCGAGCTGGCTAGCCCTCCTTTCGAGGACGTTTACATTCGAGCTTTCGCTGGCCGGGTCACCCCGAGCCAACGTCGAATATGACTACGTGGGTAAACAGTCAATTCCCACGACCGGACTTTCACCGGCAAGTCCAACGGCATTATGGGC
>JBKQHM010000027.1:0-7342 GCA_052148775.1 Isosphaeraceae bacterium
AGACACGCCATGAGCGATCAGGCTCCCCCGTCACTCCCCCTCGCAGGCGATCCGCACGTGCCGCGACCGGGTATCCCCAACTCCCGCAACCGGCCCCGCGAGGCGCCCGGTGTTATGGAACGGGCTCGTCGAGTCCTCGATCCCCTCTCGAGAAGCCGGACTGTTCGCGCGATAACCCGGCTTCTCGTCATTGACCCGGCGCAATATAATACATGCAATCTGTCGGAGTCGCGTCATTGATCGCGACGTGGGCGGAAATTCTGTCCCTATGCCCTGAACTGGCCATGGGTTAGGATGATGAGACTGGAACACGCCTCGACCGGCCTTCTGGCATCGCCAACCTTGTCCATCCGTCCGATCCCATCCGGCCCGGCGGGATTCGACGGTCTAGTTTCACCAATGTCCAATCCAAACTTGCTTCCAATCATTGGCGTACGGAATCCATTCATCGGGCCGTAATGGCCGACCCAAGGGTGCTGGACTCGACCATGGCTTTTGATCCTCGGTTCATCCGGAACTTCTCGATCGTCGCGCACATCGATCACGGCAAGAGCACGCTGGCGGACCAGCTCCTGCTGCAATCGGGGGCGATCACCTCGCGCGAGTTCCGCGAGCAGTTGCTCGACGACATGGACCTGGAGCGCGAACGCGGGATCACCATCAAGGCCCGCGCGGTCGCGATCAATTACACCCTCGACGGCCAGGTCTACGAGCTGAACCTGATCGATACGCCGGGGCACGTCGACTTCCATTACGAGGTGTCGCGGAGCCTGGCGGCCTGCGAGGGGGCGATCCTGCTGGTGGACGCCACGCAGGGCGTCCAGGCGCAGACCGTCGCCAACGCGTTCCTGGCCGCGGGCAACGACCTGACGATCGTGCCCGTGCTCAACAAGATCGATATGCAGGCCTCGCGGCCCGAGACGGTCAAGGAAGAAATCATGACCAGTCTCGGGATCGATCCCGCCGAGGTGCTGGCCGTCAGCGCCAAGACCGGGCAAGGGGTCCCGGACGTGTTCCGGGCGATCATCGAGCGGATTCCACCCCCCTCGGGCGATCCCAAGGCGCCGCTCCGCGCCCTGATCTTCGACTCCAAGTTCGACGACTACCAGGGGGTGATCACCTATGTTCGGGTCGTCGACGGCGCGATCCGGGTCGGGCAGAAGATCAGCCTGATGGCCGACGGCACCGAGTTTGAAGTCACCGGCCTCGGCCGGTTCCGGCCCCGCGAGGTCGCCTGCGAGGAACTGGGCGTCGGCCAGGTCGGCTACGTCATCGCCAACATCAAGCGCCTGGCCGACGTCCACATCGGCGATACCATCACGCAAGTCTCCGGACCCGCGCAGGTCGCCCTGCCCGGTTACCAGGAGCCCATGCCGGTCGTCTTCTGCGGGCTTTTCCCCGCAACCAATAACCAGTTCGACGATTTACGGACAGCCTTGCAGAAATTGGCGCTCAATGATTCTAGCTTTACGTTCGAACCGGAGACGTCCGATGCGCTCGGGTTCGGCTTCCGTTGCGGCTTCCTCGGCATGCTGCACATGGAGATCGTCCAGCAGCGGCTCGAGCGCGAGAGCAACCTCTCCCTGGTCCAGACGGCACCCAACGTGACTTACGAGATCGTCTCGCGCCAGGGTGAGATCATGCATATTTCCAACCCCACCCGGGTCCCCGACGCCGGCGATATCGAGGAGTTCCGCGAGCCGATTGCCCGGATCAACTTCATCATCCCGACTGAAAACATCGGCGCCATCATGCAGCTCTGCGAGGATCGTCGCGGCACGTATCTCAAGACGGAATACCTGTCGAAGACGCGGGCGATCCTGAGCTATGAGCTGCCGCTGGCGGAGATGATTTACGATCTTTATGACAAGCTCAAGAGCGCGACGCGGGGTTACGGCACGATGGATTACGAGGTGATCGGCTACCGGGCAGGGGACCTTGCCCGGCTGGACATCCTGGTCGCCGGGCAGAGGGTCGATGCCCTATCTTCGATCGTGCACCGGGCACATGCCGATCGACGCGGCCGGAAGCTGGTCCGCAAGCTCAGGGGAGAGATCGATCGGCATCAGTTCGAAGTGGCGATCCAGGCGGCCATCGGCAGCCGCGTGATCGCCCGCGAGACCATCTCCGCCTTGCGGAAGAATGTGACCGCGAAATGCTATGGCGGCGATATTTCGAGAAAACGCAAACTTCTCGAAAAGCAAAAGGAGGGTAAGAAACGTATGAAGCAGGTGGGAAGCGTCGAGATCTCGCAGGACGCGTTCCTCTCCGTGCTCGACGATAGCGATGATTGATCGGATGAGAGTCTGTGAAAGAAACGATTACACATTCCAGATTCCGAATACCCATTAATCGCTCCATGACAAGGGTTTATGGCTTCTGGAATCTGGAATCCGGAATCTGCGATCCGATACTTTCACAAGCTCTGAGATGAAGCTCTCCGGACGGAGGCGGTTCCCGCCCATTCCCGTCGCCCGGGGGAGTACCCCGGCCGTCCTCACTGACAAGAACAAGGCCAACATGACCACGCCTTCCACGCCCGATCGACGTGAACGACGGCCCGACAGGCCGGGATCGGGGTTGGTACGCCAGACGATCGAGTTGCTGGTGTTCCTCAGCTTGTGCGTGATCCTCGCGCGGACATTCTCGGCGGAAGCTTACGTCGTGCCGACCGGCTCAATGGCACCGACGCTCCTGGGCTGGCATCGCGAGCTGGTGTGTCCCAATTGCAGATTCGTCTTCCTGGTGGGGATCGATGAGGAGGGGCATACGGGCCAAGCCGTCTGCCCGAACTGCGGGCACGGCAAGATGGATCAGGTCCCTTCGCTGGAGTGCGGCGGGGATCGCGTGCTCGTGCAGAAGTTCCTCTACGAATTCCGGCGGCCCAAGCGCTGGGAGGTCGCCGTCTTCCACTTCCCGGGCGAGCCGTCCCAGGCCTATGTGAAGCGGGTGGTCGGGCTGCCGGGGGAATCGATCCGGATCTTCGACGGCGATATCTTCGTTGACGGCCGGATCGCCCGGAAGAGCCTGGAAGATCAGCGGGCGATGCGGATCCTGGTCCACGATAGCCGATACGAGCCGCGAGACTCGGCCCAGTTCCCCCGATGGAGCTTCCGGTCCGGCTGGGGCTACCGGTCACCGCACACCGGGTGGGCCCGTGGGGTCGGGGGCTTCGTCCACTCGAAGGTCCCGGGGGTTGGGCCCGGCGACTGGATCATCTATCGACACTGGGACCCGGCCTCGAGGCGATACGGGCCGGTTCACGATTTCTACGCCTACAACGGCGGCGAGCTGCCGGCCGAGAACGAGGTGGTCGACCTGGGACTGGAAGCCCGATTGACCGTCGGCGACTCGGTCGAAGCGATCTCTGCCGCCCTGCGGTCCGGTTCCGACCAGTTCGTGGTGCGAATCCCGGTCGACCTGGGCGGCGAGATCGAGCTGGTCCATAACGGCAAGCGGGTCGCCCTGTCCAACCGATGGAATCCGTTCCGGACTCCGGGCGCGCATCCCCGCGCCTTGACGCTGGAAGCGTCGTGCTTCGACCGCCGCGTGCTGGTGGCCGTTGACGGCCGGCTCCTGTTCGATCCCTACGACTACGGCAAGCGGCGCACGGTCCCGGCCTCCGGCGAGTTCCCGATCGGGCTGGGGGTGGACGGGGGCGACCTGACGGTCAGCGACCTGCGCATCTATCGCGACCTGCACTACACCGGCTCGCTAGCCAGTACGCCCCGCCAGGGGCACGCGATGCGGTCCGCCGTGCAGCTCGGCGCCGACGAATACTTCGTCCTGGGCGACAATAGCCCTGTCTCGAACGACTCGCGATTTTGGAGCGGGAGCCCGGTCGTCCCCGGCTCGATGCTGCTGGGGAAGCCGTTCCTCGTCCATCTCCCGGGCGAGGTGGTCCCGCTCCAGGTGTTCGGCCGGTCGTTTTGCTGGGTTCCCGATCCTCGTCGGATTCGTTACATTCGTTAGGGGAACTTCCGCGCGTCGGGATGAGCCCCGACCGACGATCCGGCGGCCTGACGAAGCCAAGCCGGAACATGCAGGCGAGTCACCCGAGGCACGATCCGGCCCGACCCGGTCCGACGGCCCCGGCGAGATCGAGAAAAGGGAACACGCGACGATGGGACGGTCCACTGCCACTCAGCCTGCACGTGCCGGCAGCATCCGGCCATCCTCCCCCCCGATCGAAGTCCGCTCCAAGGAAGGCTATCGCGATACGGTCGAGGCTATCGTCGTGGCCTTCATCCTGGCGCTGGTCGTCCGGGGATTCGAGGCCCAGGCGTTCGTGATCCCCACCGGGTCGATGGCCCCGACCCTGATGGGCCGCCACAAGGAAGTCGCCTGCCCGCAATGCGGATTCGTCTACGCCGTCAACGCTTCGCAAGAGGTCGAGAGCCAGTCCCAGCGGGAGGACGTGGACGCCGGCATGTGCTCCAACTGCCGGTACGTCGCCAAGCTGGATCACGCGCCCAGCTTTCAGGGGGACCGGATCCTCGTCACGATGTTCCCCTATGACCTGCCCTTCCTCCCCGGCAGCTCGCCGCCGCAGCGCTGGGACGTCGTCGTCTTCCGATACCCCGAAGAGCCCGAGCTCAGCTATATCAAGCGCCTGATCGGACTCCCCGGCGAGACTATCCGGATCGCACACGGCGACGTCTACGTGAGGCCGCCGGCGGGCCTGGAGTTCGCCCTGGCCCGCAAGCCGCTCCGCCACCAATCCGCGATGTTGCAGAACGTCTACGACGATCGCTACCAGCCCCGCGCCCTGGCCGACCGCCCCGAATGGCGACGCTGGACGGGCGATTCCGCCTGGAAGCCGCGTGCCGGTGCGAACAGCCTCTATGACGTCGAAGGGGCCGCCGATCGGTGGAGCGAGCTGCGCTATCGCCACCTCGTGCCCGATCCCGAGCAGTGGGCCGCGATCCTGGCCGATCAGCCTTTGCCGCCCGACCGCTCGCCCCGACCCACCCTCGTCACCGACTTTTATTCCTACAACACGAGCATGCCGCCGGGCGTGGACATCGTCAACAAGCCGTATCAAGCCCGAAGGGTCTGGATGCAGCCCCACTGGGTGGGCGACCTCGCACTGGAGGCGAACCTTGAGGTGACCAAGCTGGCGCCGGGAAGCGCCGTCCGGGTCGAGCTGGTCAAGGCGGGTATCACCCATCAATGCACCATCGACCTCGATACCGGAACCGCCGCCTTGACCCGGGGTGATGAAACCTTGGGCCAATGGCAGACCCCGATCAAAGGCACCGGCCGCCATCACCTGGAATTCGCGAACGTGGATGATCGCATGACTTTGCTGGTTGACGGACAGGTGGCGAGTCCCGAGGGCCTTGTCTACGAGATGAAGGATGCAGCCCGGATCCCGACGGCGGCCGATCTCTCGCCCGCGGCCGTGGCGGTGCGGGGTACCTCGTCGGTCGTGGTGAGCGATCTTGTCTTGAAACGCGATATCTACTATACCCAGCAGCCGGGCAGTCGCGGCGACAGCGATTACGATCAGGTCGTCTGGGATGGTTCGCCTCCGCGTACGCCGGCGGAGCTCTTCGATTTCCTGTCGAATCCGGCCGGGTTTTCGGCGCTGGGCAACCTCCGATCGTCCGAGAAGGAGATCGGACCCGATCGTTTCTTCATGATGGGGGATAACAGTCCGAGTAGCAAGGACAGCCGCGCCTGGGAAGACCGGGATCGCGATTGGGGTGCGACCGACCGGGAGACCTGGGAAGTCCCGCGCCAGCTCCTGACCGGCAAGGCGTTTTACGTCTACTGGCCCCACATGGCCCCGTTCGGGCCCGACATCCAGATCAAAGGATACCATCTGCTCGTACGACCTTACTTCGAACGCATGAAGCTCATTCGCTAGGTGGTCATTTGTCATTGGTCATTGGTCACTTGTTATTTGTCATTTGTGCAGGACCTGTGGGGTCCGCCGGTTGTCGTCAACCTCGAGCCGCTCCTGGGCTCCGTGCAGGGTAACCAATGACCATTGACCAGTGACCAATGACCAGGCAGATCAAGGAGGATCGAGCGATGGCCCTGCTGGAAGTGTCCGGGCTGGAGAAGTGGTATGGCCGACGCCAGGTGGTCAACGGCGTCGAGTTCGAGGTCGATCAAGGCGAGGTGGTTGGGCTGCTCGGTCCGAACGGGGCCGGCAAGACGACGAGCTTCCGGATGACGATCGGCCTGATCGATGCCGACGGCGGCAAGGTCATGTTCGACGGCCGCGACGTGACCAAGCTGGCCATGTACCTCCGTGCCCGCGCCGGCATGGGCTACCTGGCGCAGGAAAAGAGCGTGTTCCGCCAGTTGTCGGTCGAAGACAACCTGATGGCGATCCTCGAGACCTGCAAGGGCCTCACGCGCAAGCAGCGGGTCGAGCGGCAGAATGAGTTGCTCGATCAGTTCGGGCTGACCAAGATCCGCAAGACGAAGGCCAACCGGGTCTCCGGCGGCGAGTGCCGACGGCTGGAGATCGCCCGATCGCTGATCACCGAGCCCAAGATGATCATGCTCGACGAGCCGTTCGCGGGCATCGATCCCAAGACGGTCGCGGAGATCCAGGACCAGATCCGCGACCTGGCCGAGCGGTACAACATGGGTGTCCTGCTGACCGACCACCAGTTCCGCGAGACGCTCGAGGTCACCGACCGCTGCTACCTGATCCGCGAGGGCCGCGTCTTCGCGTACGGCAACCGGGAGCAGATCCTCAATAATGAGGACGTCCGCCGACACTACATCGGCCAGCGGTTCGACGTCGGCCACTTGCTGGATCGTCGCAAGCCGGCCTCGATCTCGCACAAGCCCGACCAGGCCCCTGCCCCCCCCCAGGAGGAGGCCCCGGTCTCGCACGACGAGCACGAGTCCGAGGCCGAATCCCTGGGATCGACGACGACCGCTTACTTCGGCCAGTACGTCGATACGGAGATGTTCCTGGGCCACGTCGACGACGTCTCGATCCAGTCCACCTCCGATCACGACTCCGAGAAGATGCCGCCGCTCCCGCCGCTCCCCGACGGGCCGGTCCCGGGGGTGTACGAAGAGCCGCTTCATTGATCTTGGACGACCCGAGGGACTCGAGGTTTCAGGGCAGACAGTAACGGGGCCCGCCTGGCGATGACCGTTCGCTCGACGTCCGTCTCATCGCTCAACCAACAGTTGACCCAGCGAATCAAGCCTGTCTGCCCAATCCCATCGCCCATTGATTCAACGCCGATTTCCGCGGAGGGGAAATCGACTGACATTTTTCGAGTCGCCGGGCGACGCGGCCGGCATCATCGGTAGTGGAACTCGAGGCGGTAGCCATCCAGCCAGGGGATCGGCGGGCCGTCGCGGT
>JBKQHM010000028.1:0-7343 GCA_052148775.1 Isosphaeraceae bacterium
AGTCCGATCCAATTTGTAGAAAAACGGGAGATGGTCATCTTGTCAAGAGGGCACCACCAAATTCCCCTCATGAGCCTCGATCGTTTCTTCTTCCTTGGCCGGCATGGTCTCCCCCTTGATCCGAGCGGTCCTCGATCCGGATTCACTCAACGTCATTGTAAATCTCGAAGGAGGATTCACTCAAACCATCGGCAGCCCGATCGAACGTCCCTCCCGATTCGAGCGGTAAATCGCCTGGAAGAGTTCCACGACGCGGCGGCCGTCGTCGCCGGTCACCATCGGCGGGCGGTCCTCGATGATCGCCCGGAAGAAATCCCCGATCTGGAGTGCGTGGTAGTAGCTCACCGCGTCGACGGTCGCGAACCGGGCACGGTCCTCGGCCTGGAATGTCGCGAGCCATCCTTCCTCGCCCGGGATGGTCCAGAGGTCGTTGAGCGGCGGCTCGGAGATCCCCGACATCCCGGCGATGAACGTCGCACCCCGGTCGGTCTCGACGCCGACCGACGCGCCATTCGACCCATGGATGTGCACCTTGGTATAGATCCCCGGCTTCTGTGCCAGGCTGCTGACGATCGAGCCGAGGCCGCCGTTGCGGAAACGCAGGATCGCCACGGCGCTGTCCTCGACCTCGACGGTGGGATGGTTGAGGTTGGCCCAGTAGCCGGCGATCTCGGCCACCTCGTCGCCCATGAGCCAGCCGAGCAGGTCGAGCATGTGCGGCGACTGGTTGACGAGCACGCCGCCCCCCTCGGTGTCCCACCGCCCGCGCCACGGGTCCGACCTGTAATAGGACGGGTCGCGCCAGCTATACATGACGAATGTGCCCAGCACCGGCCGGCCGATCTTGCCGGCGTCGATCGCCGCCTTCATCCGTAGCACCGGCTCGTACCAACGACGCTGGCTGATCACGCCCAGCTTGACCCCATGGCGTCGCGCCGCGTCGATCATGGCGTCGCAGTCTTCCAGCGACGCGGCCAGTGGCTTCTCGACCAGGACGTGAACGCCGACCTCCGCCGCTCGAATGGCCGGCTCGGCGTGGAGCGGGTGCGGCGTCCCGATGCAGAGCGCCTGCACGCCGCATTCGCGCAGCATCGTCGGGACGTCGGTGAACGGCCGCCCGCCGTACTGCGCGGCGAACGCCGAGGCCCGCGCGCCGTCCACGTCGCAAACGCCCACCAGCTCCGATTCGGGCAAGGCTGCCAGCGCCTGCACGTGGATCTGCCCAACCTTACCACAGCCCGTCAGGGCCGTCCGCACGCGATCCATGATCGGCCCTCAATCGGGGAAATAACGCGCGGCCATCCGCCGCAGGAACGCCAGCGACTCGGCCATCTCGTCCATGCCGTTCATCCCATCTTCGATGCTGATCCAGCCGCGATAGCCGTGCTCGGCCAGGATGCGGAAGATCGCGTGGTAGTCGTTGAGTCCCTTGCCGGTCACGCCGTGTCGGAGGTTGGGCGAGTAGCCGAGCGTGCCGTCGGTCTGGCGCAGGTCGTCGAGCGTCGCGCCCTCGGCCAGATACCGGTCGCTGGCGTGCATGCTCACGACCCGATCGGCCACGTGACGCAACAGCTCGATCGGATCGTCGCCCGCGACGATCGCATTCGACGGGTCGTATTGCACGCCGAAATGATCGCGGTCGGGGATCGCGGCGAGCAATTCGAGGAACACGTCCATCTTCTGGGCGAACTCGGGATAGGTCCAGAAGCCATCCTTGTAGTGGTTCTCGAGGCCGAGGACGACGTCGTGTTCGCGAGCGACGGGCAGGACCCGGTTGATGCCCTCGATGACCCATTCCAGTCCCTGGCTACGGCTCACGTCGGGATAGCGCTGACCGGAGAGCACCCGGCAGACCGTCCGCGGCCCGCCCAGCCGGCGCGTCACGCCGATCAGCTCGGCCTCGCGATCGGCGGCCCGCTTCCGGGCGTCCGGGTCGGGATTGGTGAAATCGGGGGAACAGCAGAGCATCGGCATCGCGAAGCCCGCCGCGCGGATGGCCTCGCCCACCCGGTCGAGGTAATCCGCCGCGAGGCTGGTCAAGAATCCGTCGTACATCTCCAGGCCATCGGCGTCGAGGGATCGGGCCATCGCGATCCAGTCGAAGACCGACATGGTTCGATCACCGGCAATCTGGTCGATGTAACACTTCGGAAAGGCCGAGATCTTCAAGGGCATGCGAGGACCTCCCGGGGCGCCGGCGATTCCCGCGCGCCCGCATGGCGATGCACCTCCACCGTTCAGTGGGTCGGCGCGGGCGTGTCGGTGCTGGGATCGATGTCGCCGACCACGACGCCGAGGGCACCGGCGATCTTCGTCAGGGTCAAGTGAGTGGCGCTGTGCTCGGCATTCTCCAGGCGGCTGATGTGACTCTGAGTCAAGCCGGCCGCTCGGGCCAGCTCGGCCTGGTTCAGCCCGGCGCCCTTCCGCAACTCTCGGATCCTCCGCCCGACCTGCTCGGCCCATCGCTTCAGTACCGGCGGCATGGCCTGGTCAGTCAAGCGACAGTCGCGGACGGCGACCGGACGCTGTTCCAGGAGCTCCTCGATCGCTCGGATCAGGCCCGCGGATTCCTCCGGGTCGTCCGATTCATGGAGATGCTGGACCAGGTCGATCAGTTCCTCGAGATCGGCTCGCGGAAGCGCCCTGATGCGCTCGATCAGAGACCTCAGTGCCGCCGTCATGGCCACTTGGGGAATCGGACGATCCTCAGTCAACATGGCAATGCCCCGTGGACCTCCTGGGTTCAGGTTGAACGGATGTTTTCGAGGTACAGCCTCATCCTCCGTTCCATCCGGCGACGGTCGCCCAGCGGAGTCGGCCCATCATTCTGCTTGGGGATGGCCCCCAGGATGACGATCCTCCTCGCAGGCCTGGATCGGAAGAAGAACACGCGGGCGTTGATCTTGCCCAGGACGCCGCCTTTGTCTCGGATCTCGAAGAATTCGCCGATGGGACGGACGTCGATAGTCTCGCTGTGCGAAGGATCATCCTGCCGCGCCAACTCCCGGACTTGGCGGGCGAGATGGTCATACTGATCTTCGCTCAGGAAGGCCCTGGCTTCATCGAATACCTGATCGAGGATCACGACTTCCCACCGATAACCCGGCGGGCGGCCGCCTCCCCGTCGAACGCCGATCTTACCCCTTCGACCGCCCGAGTCCTTGGCCATGTGTCAACACCGAGAGTGCATCCAATCGCCTTGAATAATCTAAAGGAAAATACAACGCGATGCAATGGGAAACGGGCGGCAGGATACCGACAGATCTTTACTGAACGCAAGACCAGTTTCCAGGTCTTACCAAAATAGTCGCCCGAACCCCCGGTGGCAGTATGGATGCGCTGGGCGTCAGTATTCCGACCCGGCCTCGTGGCGTTGCGGGGTCGAGCCGATTATCATTTCCGTCGGCAACATCATTTCGCAACTTTTTTGAAAAGACCTGTCACCTTCTCGCCTCGTTTCGGAGAACTTATATTAGGGAGGACGCGATGAAGGCGACGCAGCAGCCCGACACCGAAGAATTGATTAAGCGAGCGGGCACGGGCGATCAGACGGCCCGGCAGCAATTGCTGGCGCGGCATCGGGGCCGATTGCGGCAGATGGTCGCCCTCCGCATCGACCGCCGGATGGCGGCCCGCGTCGATCCCTCGGACGTGGTGCAGGAGGCGCTGGCCGACGCCGCGCAGAGCCTGTCGGACTACCTGAAGACCCGGCAGTTGCCGTTCTATCCGTGGCTGCGCCAGTTCGCCTGGGAGCGGCTGCTCCAGCTCCATCGCCATCACCTCCAGGCCCAGCGCCGGAGCGTGTCGCGGGAGCAGCTCCGGATTGGCGACGTCGCCGACGAATCGGCGGCGATCCTGGCCGAGCGGCTGGCCAACTCGGGGAGCAGCCCCAGCGCCCGGCTGCTCGCGGCCGAGTTGCGGGATCGGGTGCGGGCCGCGCTCGAGACTCTCGAGCCGCGCGACCGCGAAGTCCTGGTGCTGCGCTACCTGGAGCAGCTCACGAGCAAGGAGATTGCCGCCGTGCTGGGCATCAGCGAGGCGGCGGTGAAGACGCGACATCGCCGGGCCCTGGAGCGGCTGCGGCGCATCCTCGACGAGTCGGCCGAATGAAATGAAATGAAACGAGAGGAGCAACGCCGATGTCCCGCTCCGACCACGATTCCGCGATATCCAATGGATCCGCCGCCCTCCTCGATGACGTGATCGAGGATGTGGCTAACCGGCTCCAGGCGGGGGACGCGGTGGATTATGAGGCGATCCTGGCGCAGTATCCCGAGCACGGCGAATCCCTGCGCCGGCTGCTGCCGGCGATCGCGGTGATGGCCGACTTCGGGGTCTCCGCCAGCCGGCTGGCGGCGTCGGGCGTATCGCCCGGATTGAGTCCCCTCGCCGGCGAGCTGGGCGTCCTGGGAGACTTCCGCATCCTCCGCGAAGTCGGCCGGGGCGGCATGGGGGTCGTCTACGAGGCCGAGCAGATGTCGCTGGGCCGCCGGGTGGCCTTGAAGGTCCTGCCATTCGCGGCGGCCATGGACCCGCCGCAACTCCGCCGGTTCAAGACCGAGGCCCAGGCCGCGGCACAGTTGCACCATACCAACATCGTGCCGGTCTTCTGGGTGGGCTGCGAGCAGGGCGTTCATTATTACGCGATGCAGTTCATCGAGGGCCGTACCCTGGCCGACGTCATCCGCGAGCTCCGCCGGCTGGAAGGGAACGCGAGGCCTCGGGAGGGCGACGGTCTGCCCGATCTGCCTCCGTCGGACCCCGCCGGTTTTGAACCGGCCTCCTCCCTGACCCGGGAATTGCCGCCTCCGGCCACGGTGGAGTACCGCGCCGGGCACGGGTCTCCCGACCCCGCCCGGAGCGCTGGGCGCGGGTCTCCCGACCCCGCCCGGAGCGCTGGGCGCAGGTCTCCCGACCCCGCCCAGGGCCCGACCGTAGGTCTCCCGGCCCCGGACGCGCCGTCCCGTCCCATCGAGCGTGTGACGGCCTCACCATCGAGCTCCTCGACCCGGAACCGAGCCTACTTCCTCAACGTGGCCCGCTTGGGAGTGGAAGCGGCCGAGGCGCTGGCGCATGCGCACCAGGAGGGCATCGTTCACCGCGACATCAAGCCGGCCAACCTGATGGTCGACGCCAAGGGGAACCTCTGGATCACCGACTTCGGCCTGGCCCGGCTCCAGAGCGACAGCGGCCTGACGGTCTCCGGCGACCTGATCGGGACGTTGCGGTACATGAGCCCGGAGCAGGCATCGGGCAGGCGGGTCCTGATCGACGGCCGCACGGATATCTACTCTCTGGGCGTGACGCTCTACGAGCTGGTGACCTTGCAGACTGCCTTCGAGGGCCGAGACCGCCAGGAATTGCTTCGACAGATCGCCGACGAAGAGCCGCGATCGCCCAGGAAGCTGAACGGCTCGATCCCGCGCGAGCTGGAGACCATCATCCTGAAGTCGATGACTAAGGAACCGGCCGGCCGATATCAGACGGCGCAGGAACTGGCCGACGACTTGCGGCGGTTCCTGGAGGACAAGCCGATCCGAGCGAAGCGGCCGAGCCTGTTCGAGCGGGCGGCGAAGTGGGCCCGGCGGCACCCATCCATTCTGACGTCGGGACTCATCCTGCTAGCGATGGCCGTGATCGGTTTGGCTATCGGCTCGACGCTCCTGGCCCGGAAACAGCTTGAGGTCTCCCGGCAACGGGACCGTGCCAATGATTTGGCCGAAACAGCCATGACACAGCGTAGCTTGGCCGAGCAGAACGCCCGTTTGGCTCGCCAGGCGGTGGACGAGATGTTCACCCAGGTCGCCGAAAAATGGCTGGCCGACCAACCCAAACTGGAGCCGGTCCAGCGCGAGTTCCTGGAGAAGGCCCTTCGTTACTACGAGGAGTTTTCGCGGATGAAGGATCCGGATCCCGCCACGCGGGAATCGGTCGCAAATGCCCTGTCTCGTGTCGGCAACGTGCGGCTCCGGCTGGGAATGGTCAAGCCGGCGGAGGAGGCACTTCGCCAGGCCCTGGCGATCGATGAGAAGCTCGCCGACGATGCGCCCGCGAACCCGGAATTCCGTTATCGGGTGGCGTGGCAATGGCACAACCTCGGGGGTCTCCTCCTGGACGGCGGAAAACCGAACGATGCGGCCGACGCGTACCGTCGGGGCATTGAGGCTGCTGGGACATTGACCAAAGACACCGCGGGGACACCCAAGTACCGCCAGCAACTCGCCGACGCCCACGCTGGCCTGGGGCTGGTTTACTTCAGAGTCAACCAGTTTCGGGACGCCGTAACGGAAATGGGGAAGGCTACGCCCATCCTCGAGAAGCTACTCGCCGAGGATTCGCATAACCGAGACGTCCGAGATTCCCTCGCGAACATCCTGAACAACCTGAGCGCGGTCTATGAGGCGACGGGCCGGTACAAGGAGGCGGAATCCACTCTTCGTCGTACCATCGATCTTCGGCAGGTCTTACTGGACGCATCGCCCCGCTCAGCGAGTTACCAGGATAATCTCGCCATGTCGATCGCCAATCTTGGCAACGCCTATGTCATGATGCAAGACTTTCGCGAAGCCCAAACGATGTATCGCCGCGTCTTGCCCATCCGTCGTCAGCTCGTCCACGATTTTCCCAGGGTGCCGGATTACCGCAAGAGACTTGCCCAGGATCTTGGCAACTTCGCCGAAATCTCTCGCGTATCTGGCAAGTCACAAGAAGCCGAGCCGTACTACCGCGAGTCGATTCTCCTGCTCGAAGGCCTAGTGCGAGATTATCCCGATCTCCCCGAAAATCGAGCCGCACTGGCTACTTCCTTGCGCAATCTGGCGTTCCTGCTGGATCGCCATGGGAGTAAGGCCGAGGCCGAAGCGTGCTCACGGAGGGTGATGGAGATCCAGGAGCCGTTCATTGCAGAATCCCCGGAGATCTCCAATTACCTGTTCAGATTCCTGGAAGCGGCCGTCATTCGGAGTGAGTCCTTGGTGGCTCTCGACCGGAACCGCGAGGCCGAAGACGTGATCCGCCGAGCTCTCGCCTTGAGCAGTCGCTTGGCTGCGCAGTTTCCCGGTCAACCGGAATACACGGAGGGTTCGGTCGAGACCATCGTTGCGCTGGGGGTTTTTCTCCGAGCCAAAGGTCGCGTCGTTGAGGCGCTCGACGTCTTCCGTCGGGGCTTGGAGCAAGGGGGGCTTCTGACGGGGCGTTTTCCAGAGCGGCCGGAAAGCCGGAGGGTCTCGGCCCAGGTCTCGGCTGAGCTCAGCAGGTTGCTCCTCCTTGCTTCCGAACCGCACGTTCGCGATTTCGCAAAGGCTATCGATTTGGCGGCCAAGGCCGTCGCGCTTCAGCCGGAA